>CAJWBJ010000188.1 GCA_913020495.1 uncultured Oleiphilus sp. | reverse complement strand
AGTTTGACTTCAGCAACAGGTAAAAGTTAACCTCTTCCTGCAAACAACTATTCTCTCTTCTTAGCAAGACACACAGCGAACCTATCTAAAGCCATTATCAAAACTACAAACACTTTACTTAACATATTAACGTTTACCTTACCTCATATTTTGTCACACATGTTGATATGAGTAAGACTAGCCCTACCTATTCGTACAAACTCAGCCCATAAATTTGTGAACCAAAACACAACTACTCATCAACACTATCGATATTAACAGACATTAATGTATGATCAAGATGTTACATTATGTAATTTTTGTTACATCACGTAATAACATAAAATAATTTTTTTATTGACACCAGCTCAAAATAAAAACAAAAAAACAAGGGTCACACCATGAAATCAAATATTTTTTTAACGAAGGTATTATTATCTGTAATACTCAGTACAACTGGGCTTGGAGCTCATGCTTTTTCTGTCGATGATGTTACATACAATGGTCTGAGTGCAGATGCTGCTCAATACTTAACTGGTAATGACAGTTCAACATCTATCAATGCTTTAGGCGGTAGCTTTATTGGCGATATCTGGACATTTCTAGACAAAAATGAAGCAGGTTCCTCTACCGAGATTGAAGGGGTAACGTTTAATGTAGGACTAGGTATAAATTCTGGAGAGTATACTCTTTCATGGGATGCGACAGGTACTCCCGGACTTCCATTAACCATGGATTTCGTATTTGTTGATAAGGCGGGACCTAGTTACGGCGCTTACTTGTTCGAAGCAGAAGTCTTTACAAGCAATCCATTAAGCGGCACTGGAACATTTGACATTAGCTGGACTAATGGTGGCACCAACACACCAGATTTGAGCCATATTTCTATCTACGGGCGCGCTATAAATAACTCAGAAGTACTTGAGCCAGGACCACTATCATTATTAGGCATGGGTTTGTTAGCTCTTGGGCTTACTAGAAGAAAACAACAAACAAGTTAAGCATCAACTGCTCATAGCCACCGTTGTGAAACGGTGGCTCCCTTCTAAATATCAAATACCCCCTTATCAGTTGCCCAGGTTTTATCTGAAAACTCATTACGCAAAGCTAACTGCTCAACTAAAAAATCAATAAAGACCCGAACTCTATTCGGTAAGTAGTGTCTTTTAGGGTACAGGACATGAACACCAAAACTTTCAATTTGAACGGAAGGGGCAACAGAAACAATCGCTCCAGATTGCAACCAGTTTCGCGCGATAAAGTGAGGCATTTGCGTCAAACCGAAACCATCAGCACAAAGTTCAGCCATTGCTTCGCCATCATCGACAACCAGGCTTTTTTCAGGCTCAAAGTCGCACATCACCCCTTTATGCATGTATTTTGTAGGGAATACTTTTCCCGTCTGACCAAAGCGAAATTGAATCCATTTATGATTTACAAACTGACTAGGTTTATTAATCGGACCGACACCATTTGAATCAGTAAAGCATGAATCAGTAAAGCCACATTGCCTCAAATAATCCGGTGAAGCACAAGTAACGAAATCAATCGGGCTTAAGCGACGAGAAACAAGACGATTGTCTTGAACGGTGCCGCTTCGAATACAGACATCGATCCCCTGCTCAATCATATCAACGTATTGATCACTATAAGTCAGTTCAAAGCTGATCTTTGGGTAATGCAGATTAAATGTTTTCATCCACGGCCGAATATACAAACGACCATAAGATACAGGGACACTTATTTTCAGATGACCTTCCGGCGCATCATTTATTTTCGATAAACTGTATTCGCATGCACTCAATTCATTTACCACATGTCTTACAGTTTCAGCGTAAACCTCGCCTGCTTGCGTTAATTTAAGATTACGCGTGTTTCGGTAGAAAAGCTGAAGCGCTAAATCACTTTCCAAGCGACTAATAGCCTTACTGATAGTCGATGGCGATATGCCTTGCTGCTTAGCAACGGAAATAAAACTCCCTTGATCGGCTGCCGCTAAAAAAAATTGAAGTACTCTTAATTTATCCATCAGTTTTTTAAACTTCCCTATAGAAAACACAATACCAATTAATGAATTTATATCACTTCTTATTTTACTTAAGTGTAGTTTATTCACCAATTGGAATCACATAAAATTTCTGAGAACAGTTAATCAAACCTATACAACTCTGGAGAGTCCAATGTTCTTACCAAAAAGACTTTATATCTTTTGGCTTATTTTATTATGTTCAAACTCAACAATGGCCGCACAACACACCATTGGAATATTGGTTTATGATGGCGTACTCACCTCTGATGTCACATCGTCAATCGAAGTATTTGGAGCCGCGAGTAAAAAAGCCTGGTTCTCTAATTTTGAAGTGGTACTGATTTCACCAAAACCTCAAAGATTCATTACGACTGAAGAAGGATTAAGCATCAAAGTAGAACACACAATAAAAGATGATTTAAAGCTGGATGTGCTACTCGTTCCCAGCACTTATGATATGAGCCCTTTAATTGCCAACCGCGAATTAATTTCTTTTATTCAGGCACAAGCAAAGCACGCTAAGTGGGTGACGAGCAACTGCAGTGGCGCTTTCTTACTTGCTGAGGCTGGAATATTAGATGGTTTAAAAGCGACTACTTGGGCGGGTGGCGAATCAGCATTACAGTCGGATTACCCGGCAGTAGAGGTTCAGTTTGA
>CAJWBJ010000187.1 GCA_913020495.1 uncultured Oleiphilus sp. | reverse complement strand
GTGATGAACTGACAATGAAAAGTTTAGCGTATGAAGGAGCAATGCCACCTAACGGTGGAATGGGCATGGGCATGTCTAGTGGTAGTTTAGGTCAAGGTGATGATTTTGCAATAGCGACTTTTAAGGTCACTAAAAAAGTAAGTAACTCACCTGTATTGCCGAAAAAATTAGTGGAAATAGATCGCTTAACAGAGCGTGATGTTGATAATAAAAATAATCCGATTCCTATTGCGATATCTATGAAGCCTATGCGTCCACAACTCAATGGACGATCTTATTCTATGGATAGAGTGGAGGACTTTGAAGAAGTAAAATTAGGGTCAATTAAAAAAATAAAAATCTTTCATGACCATGGAGAGATGAAGCAAGGTAAAGGTGGAATGGGTAAAGGAAGAAGTATGGGCATGATGGGTGGAGGAATGATGCTATCTATGGCGCATCCTATTCACTTACATGGCCAGCAATTTCAAGTTTTATCAAGAAAAATAGAGGGAATGCGCCAAGAGGAATATAAAACCGTGAGTGAGGGTTTTATTAATTCAGGGTGGAAAGATACGGTTTTGGTAATGCCTGGTGAAGAGCTTGTTATTGTGAAGCCTTTTCAGGATTTCAAAGGGTTATTTCTATATCACTGTCATAATCTAGAGCATGAAGACTTAGGAATGATGAGGCAGTTTTACGTTAGTTAGTAAAAAATATCATTCCATTAAAAAAGCCCCCCTTTTAGCTAATAACTAAAAGGGGGGCTTTTTTATTTGCGAATATAAGGTATATGTTAGTGTTTATGCTGCTCTTCAATCATCTTATCAATTAAAATCATAACTTCTGCGCTGGCTCGTTCAGATTTATCCATGTTGGTAACGATACTATTGAGAATATCAGTATTCTCTTGCCAGTTTTGGCGAGAGCCTTCAAGGGCAAGTGCAGTAAATTGGTGAACATCTTTATGTGGCGATGCTAATTTAGCATAAGCTGCGGTTGAATTAAAATGTGCTTTACCAATACCTTCGTAATACCACTTCCCTAAACGACAGTTATGCGAATCAACAGAGATTGCAGCAGCCTCAGCCGTGCGCTCAGAATTTTCAATCGCAATATAACCATTCTGTTTGAAAATAATATGATCTAGTTTAGTCAGTACACCAAAGGTCTTGTCTTTTGCATAAGAGATATATTCAATGGAATCTTTTGCCGAAGAAGAAAGCCCAGAAAATTGGCCTTTAAAGTCAGTAACTTTATCCATGATTTGCTCAGATAAATCAGCTGAAGAGGTTGCTTTATCATGCATTTGAGCTACACGGGTATTAAACGAATCAAGTGTTTTAGAAACTTCAAGTGCTGCATTTTTCGTATGTTCTGAAAGACTCTTAACTTCTTCAGCAACAACAGCAAAGCCACGACCATGCTCTCCGGCACGGGCAGCTTCAATCGAAGCATTGAGTGCAAGTAAATTAGTTTGATCTGCTATGCCAGTGATCATAGATAAAGAATCAGTTACTTTACGGCTATCATTGATTAGTTCAGCTATAACATCAGCAACAGAATGAATAGTTGTATTAATATTAGTTAAAGAAAGGCTGATATCATCAACACTAGAGAGGCTTGAATCAGCATTAGTGCCAGTATCAAGAGCAATATCTTGAACTTTTTGCATTTGATCCGTAATGTTAATCAAGTCATTTTGATTAGATTTCAAGTTAGTCAATAAATTTAAAGTGTTTAAACTTTGAAGTTGTGCAGATAATTTATTTTTAGTTACTAAATTGTCGTTTTCGGCCATTAAATGCAAAGCACTATTAATATTAATGGCTGATTTTTTTAATAGTCCAGGAAACCCATCGGCAAGCATATAGCGATCATGGTTACCTTCAGATGCATGAGCAAAGGAAGTATTAACCTCTTTAAAGTAAGACTCCATGATATCTAATGTTTCATTAAGTTCCCAAGCGACTTTTCCAAGCTCACCTAAGCCTTTAGTGTTGGTAATACGGTGGTATAGCTCGCCTTGGTTAGTTTTTAATAAAACATCTTGTATACGATTAATAACGAGGAGATTTTTACGGGTTGTTTTAAAGGCAAATATGGCAACACATATAATCAGTAGGGACTGAATTAAAATAAACCATGAAAACCCACTAAGATAAAGACTCGAACCGAAAATAGAGCAAGCCAAAAGAATTAGGGAGCTTAGAGTATAGAGAGCCTTAGAATTTAAAAAAGGTATATTTGCGCTTTGGTTGGCTTGTGTAGACATAAAATTAAAGACCGTTAGGTTTAAAAAGACTTAAAACAAGGCTGTTATAGTCAGCCGCCCCGGTTGATTTAACAACATCAACTAAATAAGCAATAGATTTGTCCGGCGCTTCTTTAGTTGAGGATCTTTTTTCAATTGCGAGCATTTCTTGGTACACGGGGATTAGGACCTTAAGGGCAGACTCAGGGGGTTTACGACGAACTGAATAATAACCTTTTAAATGCCCATCTTTATCATAATCAGGCGTTATATTAGCAAAAACCCAGTAGAAGCCACCATCGGAACATAGGTTTTTTGCAAAACCAAAAAATTCATCACCCGCCTTTAATGTGTCCCACATAAATTTGAATACACCTCTAGGCATGTCTGGGTGGCGAATAATATTATGTTGTACGCCTAATAGTCGAGATTCAGGTAATCCACAAATGTCCATGAAAATACGATTAGCATAAGTAATGCGGCCTGAATTATCAGTTTTAGATACGATGAAATCGTTTTCACCAAGTTTGCGCTCATGCAGGGTGGGGGTTACAGATAGTTTCATGATGAACTCGTCGGAATGTATTACAAAAAAGCATTATTACATAAATGGGTATTATGGGATAAAAAATATTTATACTATATAAGAAGGGCGCTATAAATAAAAAAGTAAAAATAAACGCTTGACGGAAGTTGTGATGGTTGTATAATGGCCAGCTCTTCAACGAAGTCTGTCGGAGAGTTGGATTTTAAA
>CAJWBJ010000186.1 GCA_913020495.1 uncultured Oleiphilus sp. | reverse complement strand
ATTCGATTCCCGCCATCAAAAAACACACCAAGTCATTACCTCTCAGGTAATTGAATCCCCTACCTTCTTTCTAATACTCTCGTAAATGACGAATACTTTAATCATCATTGTAAAGGGAAATAACATGACTACCTCACACCTTGAACACTTCCTAAGCGCCCCTGTTCACCATGAACAGGTAGGCCAAAATACGATTGCATACCGTAAGTTCGGGAAAGGACCGGTCTTGTTGATGATCCACGGATGGCCTTTATGTGGTGCTACCTATCGTTTTTTGATTCCAACGCTTCAACAACATTTCACCTGCATTGTGCCTGACTCACCCGGGCTGGGAAATACCAAGTGGCAAAACGACGAAGACCTAAAATTCCCAGCTCAAGCGAATACCTTCAAGCAGTTTATGCACCAAATAAAAGCTTCAAAGTATCACTTATTAGCTCATGACACAGGGGCCACTATTGCACGAATTCTAGCTGCAGAAGATGATAAAAACGTACAGAGTTTGGTACTGTTGAACACCGAAATCATGAACCATCGCCCTTCCCCTCTACCTTTGTATCAAGCACTCTTTAGAATACCCGGTGCTAGCTGGGCATTTAAGCAGTTGCTGAAGTCAAAAACTTATGTCAAATCTTCACTGGGTTTTTCGGGTTGTTTTTACGATAACCGCCTCATTAACGATGAGTTTTATCAGTTATATATCCAGCCCTTGATTTCCAACAAGGCAAAACGGCTCGGCGCGCTCAGTTATTTAAATGCTATTGATTGGAACTTAGTTGACCAGTTGGATACGACTCATCAAGCAATTAAGGCTCCTTTAAAGCTGATTTGGGGTACCGAGGACCCATTCTTCCCTCTGGAAAATGCGCGCACACTTATTGGTTTATCGCCTCGATGCAATGGAATGGTTGAGATCGAAAAAACCGCACTAATGGCCTATGAAGAACAACCTGAGAAAGTTTTAGATGCAGCATTTGAGTTCTGGGGTAAGCATGACATCATTAAGGTCGATCAAAAAACTGAAGCTCTGGCAATGGCCTGATGACTACAAAGTTAACGACCAAGACCCGCTAGTCAATCTATTCTAGTCATTAGAGAAACACATCACCTCTATGTCAGAATTTATTTCAACTAATGATGGTGGGGTCTGGATGTTTATTTAATTCAGACATATTCAGTCGTCATCATTTCATTATTTGTTAGCAAGTCCTCGTCGGAATAAATTCCGACCTACACGTTTAAGTTATTTCTTAAGTAAGCGCCATTTTGTAGAAATTGTATGTTTAAACATATAGGGGCAGACTACACTGATTACATTCGTTACTAGGACATTTTTTCAAGCATGAATTCAGGCATCATTATCAGAGATCTAGAGCCGAAGGATGCCGCTGAGCTTTCAGCACTTTTCCGTCGGTGCTATGGGAAAACCTATGGCTCTTCCGTATTCTACAACGTAGACGCACTTGCCGAGTTGATCAGCAAACGAGAGTTAATTTCGACGATTGCAACAAAAGGCCAACAAATAGTAGGCCATATTGGGATCACCGTGCGTCACCATCAGTCGAAGGTTTGTGAAACCGGTAACACGGTGGTAGACCCCAGTGCGCGTGGTCAAGGCCTGATGTTGAGGTTAGGCGCAGCGTTACATGAACTGGTGAAGCGAAATGGATATGTCGCTTATCTACACTTTCCAACAACAGCGCATGACGTCATGCAAAAAGCGTCGGTCGCCTATGGCGGCCAAGAAACAGGAGTGATGCTTGCATATATACCCAAAACCACAACACCCGAAACCACAACACCTGAAACCACTGATACGAAGTTAAAAAACAATCAGCCTAGTCGCTTGGCGGCAACGGTCGCTTACCAACCCCTCTCATCGCCACCGACTAGAGAGGTCATCTTACCTAAGCGATACCGTATGGTGATAACAAGTATCTATGAAAATTTGAGTCTGAATAGGCGCATTAACGCCCCCTCAATCTCGGTCAAACAAAGTCATACCTGCGATGTAGTTAGAATTATTGAAAACTATAACGATCAACGAGGCCTGCTGCATATTTTTGTCGAGACTGCATGCATTGATATCGCGGAAAAAGTATCTGTTTGGATTAAAAAATATCAGCCGAAAGTCACTCATATCGACCTGCCTTTAGATAATCCAGATATTGATATCATGATTGAAAACCTGAGAGAAATTGGCTTTTTCTTTAGTGCAGTACTACCTGAATTTGCTCATACAGACTTACTTAGATTACAAGCTATAAGCCCTTTAATGCCTGATAACTTTAACGTCAATGTCATAAATAAAACAGCTATTAGGCTTACTGATTTCATTCGACAAGATGCTAATGCGTAAGCCGCCCCTTTAAGAGGGCTTTTTTTGCTTAAACATTTGCTCTTGGATGTCCGCTCTATCAGGTTTAAACGAATTCACAATATGATCTGCTTCATATCCTAAAGAAACACCAACAAGAAGCTTATAGCCTTTTTCAACCTTAAAATGTTTTCGTATTGGGCTTGCCCAAGTTGCCAAAGCACCTTGGGCGCAAGAGCCTATACCTTCTGCAGTGGCGGCTAACATTAATGACTGAAGGTAAATACCGGCATCTAAGCTTGCCCACTGATTCAGGTCTTCATGAACAAATACAAAGACAGCAACCGGCGCATCAAAAAATGTAAAATTTCGCGCCATCTGCTGATCTCTTGCTTTACGATCAGTTCGGGCAATCCCTAAGGTTTGATACAAACCAAACCCTGTTTCCTGACGACGTTTCTGCAATGCTTTGGGGTATTTAGTGGCTATTTTAAAGTCACCATCTGGCAACCCTCCTTTCGTTGCTAGTGTGAATAATTGCTTAGGCAGTGATTGCTGCTGAAGTTTTGTTGCATGCATAAACTTTGCGTGAAGTTCCTGCCTTAACTGTTCAATCACCTCGCCCTGTGCAATGGCAACTTTATAAGGCTGTGAGTTGCAATTACTTGGAGATTCATTCGCTGCATTTAATATTTTATTTAGCACGTCATCAGGTATCGGATCTTTTTTAAACTGCCTAACGCTGTGTCTCACCTTCAATGCTTCGAATACGTTCATA
>CAJWBJ010000185.1 GCA_913020495.1 uncultured Oleiphilus sp. | reverse complement strand
TTTAAACGAGTTATTGTTAAGGTTAGGATGTCTGGTGATATGGAGGCTTTACGGTCAGTGTTATATGAAATTGAGTCGTCAACACCACTGCGGATTGTTAATCAAATAGATATTCGTCCTGTACGAGGCAAGCGAAATCGTAAAACCAGAAAAATTGAACCGAGTAGTAAGTTAAATATTAATTTTCAGGTTGTTGGGTTTATGAGGTCAGATATAGATGAATAATACCCGGATTAAAATGCTAATTACATTGAGTGGTTTGATGTTGTTACTATTATTAGCTGAGTGGGGCTTGATGGAATCTTCGGAAATCTCCGGTAATAATGCTTCTCAAATAAGTAGTAATCAAAAGAGTATAGAGAGGGGCTTGCCCAGGTTGGAAATGGCAACTCAAGCAATTGAGAATTATACTGACATGGTTGAAAGCCCTTTGTTTATTGAAGGACGAAAGCCACTTCTTAGACTAGAAGACGCAAATAAGTCATTAGTAGTGAGTAATGTAGATGATTTGATTTTAAGCGGTATTTATTCGACAGGAGGACAGCTATTTGCATTGTTTAGCAAGCAAGGTAAGGAGACAAGTTATTCTAAGCATAAAGAGGGCGATGATCTTGCTGGCTGGCTGATAAAAAAAATACAGAATGATCGGGTGGTTTTGGATAGAGCGGGAAGAGAACAAGTTTTGATGCTGAGGAAACCAAAGCCAAAACAAAAACCAAAAAATAAACGAAAAGTACGAGTATCTAAACAAATTAAATTAAAATCTTGAGAATCAACATGATTATTTGTAAACAAAAGTTGTTGTTTTTGTCAGTAGCAGGCTTTTTTGTAACAGGCTGCGAACTGATAGGCCCCGAATTGCATGAAAAATTACCTTTGCATTCGAATGTTAGCATCGGCTCAACTAAACAAGCAGCCGTGATTTATCCTGAATTGAGCAATGCAGGGGAAAATGACTCTAACTCAAGTAATGTAAAAGCTGAGCTATACCCTGGTTCAGGTCGATTTATTGCTGAAGTAAAAAATAATACAAAACCTATTGTTGCAAAAGGTGAATATAGTCTGAATTTTGATGATGCAGATTTAGGTGAAGTTGCTAAAGTGGTTTTAGGCGATATTTTAGGTGAAAATTTTGTTATAAGTCCTAAGGTTACTGGAAAAGTGACCTTGCAAACAACACAACCTTTAAGTCGATCAGAGTTATTGCCAACATTAGAAATGCTATTGCAGATTAATGGTGCTGTATTAGTTTCTCAAGAAAGTGGTTATCAAATTAAACCTAAAGCAGAAGCCTTGAGTGGTAGTGCATTTACGACATACAGTAACTATAAACAAAAAATACCTGCTGGATATCAAATTAAAGTGGTTCCTGTCAGAAATGTGGCAGTCGATGAGCTAGCAGAAATCATTAAACCACTACTACAAGATAAAACGATTTTGAATGTAGACAGTGTGCGAAATATGATGTTGATTGCGGGCACGGGGAATGAATTGATGCGTGCGATGGAGATGGTCAATGCTTTTGATGTGGATGTGATGAAAGGGCGCTCTTTTGGCTTGTTTCCCATACAGAATGTTGAAGCAAGTAAAATGATTGAGGAATTACAGCAGGTTTTTAATCAAGACAATAGTAAATCTGGAAAAGGTTTTTTTCAGTTTATGGAGATAGAACGATTAAATTCAATTTTAGCAATTACGCATCACGTTAAGTTTTTGAAAGATATAGAGCGCTGGATTCTAAGATTGGATAGGGCAAATACATCAGCTGGGGGAGGGGTGATCGTTTATCGTGCCCAGCATGTGGATGCGGTTGAACTGGCAACGACATTAAATGATATCTTCAGTCAAAGTGGCTCAAAAAGTCGCCCTGCTTCAGTTGCTGCTGGACGTAAGATAGTTGAAGTCACAAACAAAAATAAAACCTCTGCAAAAACAGTTGATACCAGAACAAAGCGTGGAACCCCATCATTGGCAGATATTGGTGAGGTGAAAATTATTGCTGATGAGGTGAATAATGCGTTGATTATTGTTGCTACGGCACAAGACTATGCAGTGATACAAAGAGTGATTAAGCAATTGGATGTAATGCCTTTACAGGTATTAATTGAAGCAACAATTGTCGCTGTACAGCTAACAGACGAATTAGAATATGGTATCCAATGGTTTTTTACACATAATGGCGACCAAAATGCGGGAAGTTCAAAAGGCATTAGTTTAACAGATACCGCTGCCAAGGCTGCTATTACTGCTGCTACAGGAGGTGTAGGTGGCTTTGGGTACTCTTTTGTAAGTGATTCAGGTGATATAAGGGCTGTTCTAAATGCTGCGGCAAAAGATAATAAGATTAATGTTATTTCCTCCCCATCACTAATGGTCTTAAATAACCAAGAAGCTTCAATACAAGTTGGTGATGAAGTGCCAATACGGACATCTGAATCTACAAATACAAGTGGAAGTGTAGACCCTATTCAAACAAGTGCTATTCAAATGAGAGAGACCGGTGTTACTTTAAATGTTAAGCCAAGAGTTAATGCGAATGGGTTGGTAATTATGGATATTGAACAAAGTGTAGATAAAGCTATTGCATCATCGACAAGTGGAATTGACTCCCCAACCATTCAACAAAGACAGATTAAAAGTAAAGTTGCAATACAAAGTGGAGAGACAATTGTACTAGGGGGCTTAATTGATGAGACGGAAACGTTTGAAAAAACGGGTATTCCAGTTTTGCATGAATTACCATTAATAGGCCCATTATTTGGAAAAACAGATAAAACTATCTTAAAAACTGAACTTGTAGTTTTAATCACTCCTCGTGTTGTAAATACACGTAAAGATGCTCGTTTAATTACTAATGAGTTTAAACGTAAACTATCAGGTATTTATCGAGATACGGTAACTAGAAAGGTAAATAAAGAATTGCCATTGGCGCGATGATACATAAATACATAGAAAGAATACTAAGAGCAAAAGTCTACGATGTAGCGGTAGAAACACCGTTAGACTACGCTCGTTCATTGTCTTTGCGCTTAGAAAATAAGGTTTTCTTAAAAAGAGAAGATCTACAGCCCGTATTTTCTTTTAAATTACGGGGAGCGTATAACAAAATAGCCTCTCTTTCCAATGAGGAGAAAAGCAAGGGTGTTATCGCTGCATCTGCAGGTAATCATGCGCAAGGCGTGGCTCTATC
>CAJWBJ010000184.1 GCA_913020495.1 uncultured Oleiphilus sp. | reverse complement strand
CCATCACTTGTCACTGAATCTGGCCCTAATATCGTCACACTCTGTACACCGTTAGCGGAATAACCCGTTTTTGGTGAGAGTATATGATGAACTCGTTTGCCTTTATCATTTATAAAAAAACGTTCGTAGTCACCCGAAGTTGAAATGGCAATATCAGACAGTGGTAGGACCGCCACATGTTCATTGTTATTCTTTTCAACTCTAGGGTTTTTAATGCCGACTATCCAAGGTTTACCCTTTTTGTCTCCCAGCAAACGCATATCGCCCCCCGCACTCAAGCGAGCATATTCAATACCGTTGTCTCTTAATATTTCTATGCCGCGGTCTACAGCATAACCTTTAGCAATCCCGCCTAAGTCGATCAGCACATCTTTATGTTTAAATCGGACAGTCTGGTTTTCCTTTTGTAAAGTCACATGGCGGTAATCAACAGCCGCTACATATTTAAATACTTCAGATTCCTTAGGTTGCTGTAAATTTCTAAAATCATACAAATAACCCACCGAAGCAAAAGTTATATCAAAAGCACCACCGCTCAGTTCAGAGACAATTTGTGCCTTATTTAACATGCCAAACAACTCATCAGACACCTGTATGGATTTCTTACCCGCTAATTTATTTAGCATCGATAGTTCAGACGTATCTCCATAACGGGTCATAATATTTTCAACCCTAAGAAACTCTTCGAACACAAGCTGACTGATAGTATTTGCTTTATGCTCATCATCTAACCAGAATTTCAAATCCAGTTTTGTAGTCATTGCAGTTGATGAAAACTGAAACCATTGCGCCTGAGCAACCGGTAATTTAATTAGTAAGATTAAGGCGATGAATACGCGTAATTTAATCGACATAAAGAATCTGAATTAACTCATAAAGAATAGGAGGTTTGGGATAATAAATTGTACTCGGTTAAACCATTAAAACCAGACTATAGAAATTAAATTTCAATCAGAAGTGTTTGATTGCACCGGAAACAAAAAAACATACAATCAAACACAAGAATCTCTCAGCCTCGTTGGTATTCTTGTGCAATAAAGAACTTTAATTAAAATAAAATTCTTTATTGCACAAGAATAGTTATGCAGTTTTATTTAACTGAAAAACTCAAACCTGCATTCGCTTCCAAACGATTGAGCAAAGCGTCTCCCATCGCGGTTGAAGGCGTGAGAACACCAGCAATTTTAGCAGTTGCTTTCTTATCCAAAGCTAAACAAACTGCACTTTCACCCAACATTTTTGATGTAGAGCCATACCCTGGGTCTCTATCCCCGGTTATTTTCACTGTCATAATTTCACCGTCTTTAAATTTACCGATAACTGTAAAATTAAAAAAGCCGGCTTCGCGCTCGGTAATAGATGGTCCTTCTCCCGGTGAAGGCATGAATTTGTTTAACAGCTTTTTATAAAGTGAGTCTGGCTTTCCGGCCATCAAAGCACCTAAAACGACTAAACCTGTGTACCCTTTTAATCGGCCTGACAAATTCTCACCACTAATCATTGATTCGTCGTAACGAAAGTCTTTACCGTATAAATAACCATTAAGCGCATGACTACGACGCACTACGCGCGTATTGATTGCAGCCATAATAAAGGGCATTACCCAAGCGCCAATATCCGCATCATATTTAACGCTTTTCAGGTCAGCTTTGTCGGGGCCAAATTGTTCACCTTTTGGATTTAAACCATAAGGGTTAAATAAGTTTTTAGCCACGGCAGGATCTTTGCTTGCTTCTGCCATCACATTATTCATACTGGCAAATGTTCCACCGCTAAAGCCACCTTTAGCCGATTTCAAGCGCATTTTGACGTGCTGGCAATACTCGCCAAATTTTTCTTTTGCTTCACGCTGTAAATAATAAGTCCCCATATCAGATGGGATTGAATCAAAACCACAGCAATGCACAATACGACTACCTGACTTTTGGGCAGCTTCATGGTGCTGGTCGATCATCCGTCTGATCCACTGGGTTTCACCCGCTAAGTCGCAGTAGTCAGTACTATTTTCAACACATGCAGCAACGAGTTCGTTACCATATTTTGCATAAGGCCCAACGGTTGTACAAATAACACTGGTACGTTTAACTAAGCTTTCCAGACTATCTTTATCATGACTATCAGCCAGAATGAGCGGGATATTTTCGTCACCTAAACTAGAACGCACTTGTTCAAGCTTAGCTTGGCTTCGTCCAGCCATCGCCCACTTTAATTCACCATTCAAGCCATACTGCTTCAAGTAATATTCTGCGACTAAACGACCAGTAAAACCTGTCGCCCCCCAGATAATGACATCAAATTCACGTTTTTTATTCATTTTGTTATTCCATCCATATCGTAGAGCAGTTCCAAATATTTAAGTTTCAAAACGCAGAAAAGGCAAGCAAAGCTCACCTTTTTAATCAAACAGCGATTTGGCTACATCGCTGACATACCGCCATCAATCGGCACAGCAATCCCATTCATATACGAATTGGCTGGCGATAACATCATCACCATCACATTCACAATTTCTTCTACTCTTGCGATTCGTTTCATAGGACAGCCTCTTGCGAGGTTTTTATTCACTTCTTCAATATTATTATTTGGATTCATGACCGGGTTATCGACCATGGGGGTCGAAGTAAAAAATGGGCAAATAGCATTCACTCGAACATTCATACTACCGCATTCAACTGCCGCAGTTTTGGTTAAGCCTATGACAGCATGTTTTGCTGCGCCATAACTACTTCCCATTGGCGTACCGCCTAAACCTGCCATAGAGCTCACATTCAAAATAGCCCCGTCCTTTTGCGATGACATAACTCTTAACTGGTACTTCAACCCATACGCAACACCTTTGGTATTCACATCAAGTTGACGACCTAAAGTATCAGCATCAATTTGAGTCAAGGGACCCAGTGCCGGTGCAATACCAGCATTATTGACCGCAATATCCAAGCGACCAAATGTTTCAACTGCCGATGCAACTAATTGCTCTGCATGTTTTTCATCCGCAATATCACCAACGAGAGCAACCACATTAGCGCCTAACGCTTCGGTCTCTGAAACGGTTTGCGACAGTCCAGCGTCATTAAAATCAGCTAAAACTAGATTTGCTCCACGCTTAGCAAGTTCTTGCGCTAGGCTTTTACCAAAACCACTTGCGGCACCCGTTATTAATGCCGTTTTATTCGTAAAATCTAATAAGTTATCCATGATGTAATCTCAATATATTCATTCTGAGTGTCGTTATACTAATTGCCCGCTTGGTATGAAGGGCTTATAGTTAAATATCTATATTGTTAAACCGCCATCTACAACAATACATTCACCAGTAGTGTAGGTGCTCGCATCTGAAACCAGATACAATACAGTTCCTGCCATTTCCTCTGGTTCTGCATGGCGGTGCATCGGAATCATTTGCATCGCAGCCTTATGCATCGATTCATTATTGAACAAAGCCCCCGCAAATTTAGTTTTAGTCAGACCCGGTAAAATAGCATTACAACGAATATTCATCGGGGCGCATTCTTTAGCGAAAGCTTTGGTCATATTAATCACGGCAGCTTTTGAGATGGAATAGATACCTTGCATCATGCCTGGCTGAAGACC
>CAJWBJ010000183.1 GCA_913020495.1 uncultured Oleiphilus sp. | reverse complement strand
GGAACATGATGAATGTTGGACTCAACAATTACATGACGCACATCACTTAGCTTTTGGCCCTGATGAACTGTAATCATGTTTGTAGTCATTATTTTTGATATAGAATCGTTCTTTTTCATATTATTTGATTACTTAATAAATGATATATTGTTGATTAAAAACGCCAGAATTCTAAACGTGGCTAGGATTACAGCAGCTAATACAGACACAGCCTTAAAGTATTCAGGCTATCCACTTAAATCTAATTTAAGCGGATAGTCTGTTAAGGAGCCATTGAACTATTCAACTACCCAATTAGTTCTTCTCATTGCAATATAAAATATTAAATTACAATGCTAAATAATAATCGGCCCGCCCCATTTATTTACTTGCTATTCTTAGTGTAAGATTGCTTTTGTCGCTGAAGTAGCTCCCATTGCATCTACAGAGAAAGATATAGCCGCATCTGCATGTTCTTCAGCGCCTGCATCATTACCTTTCCTGTACATCTCCGCAGCTTTTTTATGTTGCGCAGCAGCAAGAGTATGTGCATTAGCTGCCGTTTCATGCAGTGATGAACCTCTGAATCTATGATGCACTGTCGTATCTATCGCTTTAGCTTTGGATAAATGCATTCCTCCCATTCCACCCGATTCTGCTTGAGCATTAGCGATTGTAAGTAAAGATATGATGATTGTTGATGCTAGAATATTTATTTTCATTTTTAACCCTTGAAGTAAGTTTTTTAAAATTATTTTTATAAAGTACTTTGTGATATAAAAAATAGTTACGATGCTACAACAGCTCTAAACACACTGTTTATTCTCTTCTCTTTCTCCGTCTTCTTGTAATGTCGTAGATGATTCATGAGTAATACCAATAGACTCAATTATTTGACAGAAACAATCTCCACCATGAACTCCATTTGACATAGAATTCCAGCTTGTAAGTGTTTGTTCCATACGTATTTGAAGCTCCATAAGTTGCTCCATACGCGCACGGTTTACCTTAATGCGATGTTCCATCAAGTCACGAACCAAAGGACAAGGAGCATTTCCTTTCTGACACTCCACCAAGATTAACTCAATTTCATTTAAGCTAAATCCCAGGTTTTTTGCCCGTCTAATAAAGCTCAACCTTTTTGTATCGTTATCACTAAACAGTTTATAGCCATTAACTGGATTGCGAGCCGGCTGGAGCAGTCCAATCCGAGCATAATGACGAATCGTATCTGGAGGCACATCACAACGCTGAGCCAACTCTTTTACTTGAAATAACATGTTTAACGTCTCCTTAGTTCTTATTCTAAAGCCTGTGTGCTACTCATAGGTCAAGCTCTGATTTGTTATCTAGCACAAATAGTCGAAAAATAATGAGTTTAATAACTATTAGGTTTAGCTATCTTTTTAGCTAACACTTACATACGATTTTTATAAAATCGTATTATCGATAGAACTCAACATAAAACCGCACTCTTCCCATCGGCTCGACTTCATGAAACTTAGTGGGTTCAACGACTCCAAAAATATCATCATTTAGCATGACTTCTTCCTCGGGTTCGGTCATTTTGTATTTTAACTGCCCTTCTAATACAACAATTTTTCCCCAAACGCCCTCTTTAGTTTGATGTGCTTTCAGTAGCCCTTTAGGAATACTTGTTTCATCGAATTTTGGTGTTTTCTTATAGGGTGCAATATTGCTCGGTAATGTCTTCATATCTATATCGCCTTATAACGTCTTGCTCAGTAAAGCCAAGAATAATCTGTTTTTTTAATATTTAACGGAGCGAAATAGTCTAAAAAATGCGCTGCTTTTTAGGTACTACGACAGATAGCATTCTCACTGCGCCAAATTCACATGTAATTAAATCAGCTGATTTAACAAAATTCAGAGAGCGTAAACTACACCACCTCATCGAGTCACACACTAGGCAAAGCGTTAAAGCTCTGCCCAGAGAACTAGTAATACGCTAAACCGCTTTGTTCATATTGACTTCCATTCTTTTTATTTCATCAGCACCATTCAATAAAATACTTCCATCTTCCTGTAAATGCTCATCGGTAATTTTATTAGGATAATCCACATGCGATAAAATATGCTTAATGCAATTAATACGCGCTTTTTTCTTGTTATCCGACTTTATAACGCTCCATTCTGCATAAGGTGTATGTGTGGATAACAACATAGAATATTTTGCAATAGTGTATTTATCCCATAGCCTTTGTGCTTCTTGATCAACCGGGGAAATTTTATATTGCTTAAGCGGGTCTGTGATTCTTTTTTCAAAACGCCTGGCTTGCTCTTTTTTACTGACCGAAAAGTAAAATTTAATAAAAATAATATCTGAATTGACAATCATTTTTTCAAATTCCGGCGCTTCCCTTAAAAATTCCTTATGCTCAGATTCGGAACAAAAACCCATAACTGGCTCGACTCCGCCACGGTTATACCAAGAGCGGTCAAATAGCACCATCTCACCTGCCGAGGGCAGGTTGCTGATATATCGCTGAAAATACCATTGTGTTCTTTCGGTATCTGAAGGTTTCTCCAACGCAACAACCTTGGCACCCCGTGGGTTTAAATGCTCAGTGATGCGCTTAATAGTACCCCCTTTCCCTGCTGCATCACGTCCTTCAAACAACATTAAGACTTTTAGACCTTTATCCTTAACATGATTTTGAAACTTCAATAACTCCACCTGAAGCCTATGTAGCTCCTGTTCATAAGCGAGGGTTTCTTCCTTTACCCAAACCTGTACCTTTCCTTCTTTATTTACTTTAGGGTTATTTTTAATATTACGCTTATTAATGCTTTTTACGGCCATTCTTCTCTCCTTTATATTTCGTTTCTAATAGCCTAATTATATGCCTTAACCTAGCTATTTATAAGGGATAGCATAAATTCATACGACCCCATAATTACTCACATTTCCAAGTATCATGACAACATAGAAACACCAGAATAAGCCGTTTTAACAGCCCTTAATGATTCGTTTTATAGCCTTTACATAAGGAGTTAAGCAAGAGCTAAAAAAAGTGACTAAAGGGCTTTATTATCAAACTAAAATAATCTTAAAAAATAACGCCAGAGCACGTATATACCGCCTCTATTGCCTACTCGGAAACAGTGATAGTTACCCTAAAATTTAGGATACGAGATGAAGCAAAATGGGAGGTGGAGATGAATAACCTAAAACTTCTATTTGATACAGTATTCACTGGCGACAGGACGCCCCAATGCTTGGTAAAATCTAGCTAATGCTGTGATACCTGAACCAAAAATTCGTCATTTCTGCAGGCTTTTAGCAGGAACCTATGTGCGTATAGGTAGATTCCCGATTAGAGATTTCGGGAATAACGATTATTTATTGGTATTAGCTAGGTAAAATAATGTTCTAACCTTCTCCCTTTTGAACATCCTCAACCCATTCTTCAATACTAATAATACCGCCCTCTTTTTCAGGTCTACCCTGATCTTTAGGCGGTAAAACATCTTGCATTAAATCAATTCGCTTCCATCCGGCTAACGGAGTTTCTTCTTTTTGACCTGGCACATAATGAGATAATTCTTTTAACTCATACTTATGAATATATCGCGGGCAATTAACCCACATTTTGCTCAACTTCACGCGCACGATCAATTCTGCTTCATTAAATTCAGCCATCAAAGGGTCGTCTTTTGAAACGCTGGCTTCACCATGAAAACGAATACGGTGCGGTGTTTCAAAATCGATAAATAAAATACCCAC
>CAJWBJ010000182.1 GCA_913020495.1 uncultured Oleiphilus sp. | reverse complement strand
GGCAGCGCAACACGTATTGCAGAAGCCATCCGGGAGGATGTAAAAAAGGAGCTTTCGATTTGTGTTTCTGCTGGGGTTGCACCGAATAAGTTTCTCGCAAAAATCGCCAGTGACTGGAAAAAACCTGATGGACTATTTGTCATTACCCCATCACAAGTGGACGATTTTGTAATGACACTACCCGTCAATAAAATAAATGGTGTTGGCAAAGTTACTACCCGAAAATTACATGATTTAGGAGTTCAAACTTGCGGAGATTTACAAGAGTTGGCCCTCACAACACTTTCCGAAAAATTCGGTAAATATGGTGCAAGACTTTATGAGCTTTCTCGTGGTATTGACCAGCGCCCCGTGCAAGTTTCTCGCTCACGAAAATCATTATCAGTCGAACATACTTTTTCTAAAGACCTTCATAATGAACAGGATATTGAAAATAAAGCCCCTAAACTCTACCAAGAGTTATGTGAAAGAGCAGAAAAACTTAAACCTGATGAAAAAATAAATAAGCGGTTTGTAAAAGTGAAGTTCAGTGACTTTACTCAAACCACATTAGAAGAGTCTTTTAATATTTCAACTGAAGCCTGGCAAAAGCCTGAAGAGTTCACTCGTATGTTATTGCAAGCATGGCGACGAAGCAAAAAACCTGTACGCCTGCTCGGGGTTGGTATACGGCTATTAGCCCCCTCTCAATCCAGTAAATTTCTACAGCTTGAGTTATTTGATTCTCCCCCTCCCCTTCGCTAATACTTACGTAATTAAAGCATGCTACAATGCGCGCCATTTTAAAGCTTTGACCAGTTTTTAAGGCCACATTAGGATAAATATCTTGGATCATCCATACGCAAAACTAACACCCGACTTTGTTTTGGATGCCGTTGAATCTATCGGCCTGCAAAGTGACTCCCGAATTTTAACGCTAAATAGCTACGAAAACAGAGTCTATCAAGTTGGAATTGAAGATCAGACTCCCATAATTGCCAAGTTTTATCGCCCAGAGCGCTGGACGAACGAAGCAATCATTGAGGAACATCAATTTACGGCCGCATTATTAAACAATGATATCTCTGTGGTTCCCCCACTTGAAATTAATGGCCTGACCTTACATGAGTATGAAGGGTTTCGCTTCACACTATTTAAACGTCAGGGAGGTCATGCTCCTGAAATAGAGTTTCCAGACACGCTCTTTCGTATTGGTCGAAATATTGGTCGTATCCACCAAACCAGTGGCACCGAAACATTTAAGCACCGCAGAAATTTCTCAATGGATGACTGGGCAGTCAACAGTCGTCAGTTTTTACTTGAAAATGACTTCCTACCTAAATCGCTATTAACAGCATACGACACTTTGAGTGCTGATCTAATCAGCAAAATGTCGACAATTTGGAAAGACGTTCCCTATACACCGATTAAACTTCATGGTGATTGCCATATAGGTAATATCCTGTGGCGAGATGACCTAGCTTATTTTGTCGACTTTGACGACTGCTGTAATGGTCCAGCCATTCAAGATTTATGGTTGATGCTATCAGGTGACCGTGCTCTTAAAACGCAGCAACTGGTAGAATTAATTGAAGGATACGAAGAGTTCTGTTCTTTTGACCCCATTCAGTTAAGGTTAATTGAAACCTTAAGAACAATCCGTATGATGCATTACTCTGCCTGGTTAGCCAGACGCTGGAAAGACCCAGCCTTTCCTATGCACTTCCCTTGGTTTAACACTGAGCGTTATTGGTCTGAACATATACTTGAGTTGCGTGAGCAATTTGCCATATTGGACGAAGCGCCACTACAGCTTTTTCCTTAGACGAATCAAATAAAGAATAAATGGACATACGGTATGAATGAACAAAGCTCAGATACAGTTACAAAATCAACCATGGTGCTTATTATTTTCGCCACTATTATCATCACGGTTATCGCACTGGAAATGAGTGGCGCAATCAAACACAGTACTAACAAAAAAGATGCCCCGATTGCAGGCTATAAGGTTATTTTTATTGAGAATATGGATGATAAGTCGTATCGATTATCACACAAATCATCTGACCAGACAGCCGTCTGTAACGACACTTACCTGTTTGTCACTTCAGACAATGATGCTTCGATGCAAGGCTTATTGGTTGACTACAAAAACCGTGGTATTCGATGTAATTAACGTATGATAAAAAAAGTTAGCTTGATGAAAAAAATAGTATGAAGAAACAAGGCCCCGACAACATTTATGTCTCCCCTCACGATAAAGTAAACGAATTTGCTTTTGATGAAGCAGTAGCGCGCGTTTTTCCTGATATGATTCGCCGTTCCGTTCCCGGTTACACCACGATCATTCCAATGATTGGATTAATCACCGAGCAGTATGCCCAAGAAAATTCATACTGCTATGATTTAGGTTGCTCTTTGGGTGCCTCAACGCTAGCAATGCGTCATGGTTTAAAGAACAAGCAGTGCCAGTTAGTTGCCGTTGACAACTCTCCATCGATGTTAGAACGCTGTAATCACTATATTGAACTGGATAATGACACGACTCCTGTGACTCTGCTTTGTGCAGACATTCGTGATTTGGAATTTAAACCTTGCTCTGTCGTAACCCTGAATTTCACCTTGCAGTTTCTCCCCCCTGAAGACCGAAGTAACTTACTGGATAAAATCCAACAAGCACTAGTTCCAGGCGGCGTTTTAATTCTGTCAGAGAAAATTTGTTTTGACGACGAGACAGAACAGAGCCACCTCGAAGAGCTACATTGGCTATTCAAAAAAGCGAATGGTTATAGCGATTTAGAAGTCAGCCAAAAACGAACTGCACTTGAACAAGTACTATTGCCTGACAGCTTGGAAGCTCACAAACAACGTCTTATGAGTACGGGTTTTAGTACAACTCATCTTTGGTACCAATGCTTCAATTTCATATCACTCATTGCCTTCAAGTCCTGAAGCCCTAGATAAATAGAGCCTAAATACCTTATGAATTTCTACCCTTTATTTGATGATTTGTTTGAGTTTATGAAAACCAGCCAGCTCGCACCTTGGCTGGATACCTTAATTCCTCTTTTAAAAGATAAACTACAAGAAAATCCACATGGTGATTTAAAACGCTGGCTTGGGGCCTTTGAACAATTACCTGATATTGAAGCAGACCAAATTCATTTAGGCCAGTCACGGGTTGGCGCTAGTTTAAACTCACCATTAAGTGACGCGATTCAAGCCCAGCTTCATGATAGCTTGAAGGGTTTAATGCCATGGAGAAAAGGGCCTTACGAGTTGTTTGACACCCATATAGAAACCGAGTGGCGCTCTGACTGGAAATGGGACCGTATAAAAGATCAGATCAGCCCTCTAAAAAATCGTATTATTTTAGATGTAGGCTGTGGCTCAGGTTATCACTGCTGGCGAATGCTAGGTGAAGGCGCGCAACAAGTCATTGGTATCGACCCTAACTTGTTATTCTTATTCCAGTTTGAAGCTTTGAAAAAATACTGCGGAATTAAAGCGCCCATTCATCTATTGCCCGTTAGAATGGAGGATGTGCCGGCAAAATTAGGTGCGTTTGATACCACATTCTCAATGGGCGTTTTGTACCACCGTCGCTCCCCTATTGACCATCTAATCGAACTTAAAGATACACTTGTTAAAGGTGGCGAACTCGTGCTTGAAACCTTAATCTGTGAAGGTGAGTTAGGTTACACATTAATGCCGGAAGACCGCTACGCAATGATGCGTAACGTTTGGTCTATTCCTAGCATACCAACTTTAGAGCTCTGGTTAAGGCGAGC
>CAJWBJ010000181.1 GCA_913020495.1 uncultured Oleiphilus sp. | reverse complement strand
GAGTGAGACTCTTCATTGCTTAACCCGAATACATTATATCGATTGCTAAGTAAGTCATAGGTGACCTCCATAGCAAAATAGGGTAAATCTATGTCGTAATAGTTAATCATATGCCCTTCGGAAATTCGCCAAAGTTCCCCGCGATTATCGTATAGCTCAGCCAGTACAATCGTCCATGTGTCTTCATCAAGATAAAATATGCGTTTGGCGTAGATATGTCTTTGACCTGTTTTTAACCTTGCTTCAACTTTATGAACACGGTGAAGCTCCCAACGCGTGTGGTCAGCATTGATGGTTGAACTTTTCAGTAAATCCCGGTATTTCAGTTTATTTGATGCAAGCCGGTAGGCATTGTAAGGTATATATAATTCCTGCTTGCCTTGATATTGCCATTCATACTTGTCGGGCGAACCATTAAACATATCGTAAGAATCTGCAGTCTTAAGTCCATAAGTTCCGGGAACAGGTGCGTCATAGGCTGCACCGGGTACACGATGCACGCGCTTATAAGCTTGGTTATACAGCCAGGCACGCCTATATTCCTTGGACTGATCAAGGGTTTCGTGAATCAGTAATGTCGTACCTGATAAACGTGCTGGAGAAGTGATTCTGTCTAAGTAATAAAAAAGTACATTACCCTCTTCGATCTTAGGCTTACTTTTTAGATGTTCGGTTCGAGTATAGCGCTGGTATAGCTTTACAGGCACGAAGTCTCCGTTATCAAAAACAGTAGCCTGAACAACGGTTCTTTCAACATTCCCACCACGATATCGCGCGATATGGTTCCATACTGCTTGTAGAGCTGCGGTTTGCTTATTTTCAGTTAGCTCGGGAAAAGGAAAACCTTGCTTAAAGTTTTTCAGCCCTGTGCCCGCACGGGTTAATCTTGCATTTTTAGCGTTATAGCTTGTTCCCTCCAAAATATATTCAGGGTAAGTTGCAGTACGTCTGGATTGGAAAACAGGTAGACTATAATCGTCATTACGTTGCAGCAGAGTTTTTTGGCCTAGTGCGAGCTTACTATCATATTTAGAAAGGTTTTTTGAAGAAATTCTGAATTTAACATCATCAACCTTAAATGGGTCAACATAATGTTGACCCATTTCCCAGCCTGCAGGTGTGATAATTTTTTCGCCAGAATACGAGGGAATACTACCCTCTTTGTTTCCACTGACAGTCGCTCCGATGACCGTCGTTTCAACATTTTGAGCCAGCACCAAATGACTGTGTGTCAGCAGAAAACAATATGCGATGCCGTGTACTAAAATTCCCTTCGTTATTCCTAACATTTCCTTCCTGCACCTATTCTCATGTTAAAAACAAACATCCAATTCAAAATATTTTCTTAAAAGGATACCGACAAGCTAGCCGTGATGTGATCTCTATCGTTCACAAGATTATCTCTACCACCACCGTAATAGCGAACATAACCTAGGGACGCTTGATAACGACTAAGCATGTAATCTGTATTAAGTGTTAGTCCGAGTGATTTTCTGCCTTCGACAAAAAGCCCCATGGGGTCCGGGCCATTACCCTTTACGTCGTGGCTAAAGAACAACCCTGGATTTATATTTATGCTAGAAAATACGCCTTGATAGTCAAGCCACATCGCAAGAATATACCCCCAAGAAAATTGCGTGGTATACCCTTTATTATCACAATACGATGGATTTGAATTAGCCGCGATTGCCGCCCCGTCCCCAGTACAGGAATAGGCAGCCGGGTTTAAGGGGCTAAATGGGTCTATATCAGGGAATACTGTTTGACCTAGCCCATCAAAGCTGCCATTGCCAAAGGACGCTGAGCGACCATAACGAGCAGTATCCTGAGAGGGAAAGTCATGTATATAAACTGCGCCTACCTCTGCAGCAAAGGTAGATTGATTTGCTCCCAGCACACCATTAAAAAACTTGGTGGTTGAAAGTTGAAGCTGAGAAACTTTATAGCGGTCATAACCCTTTTGTTGTGTACCTGCAAATGCAAACGGTGCGATGCCTGCTTCCTCGCTAAGCTGTAATAGATGCCTGCTATGAAGACGTAATAGGCCACCATAAACCACCTCACTCGTATTCCATTGAATGGGTAAATTTTCTCGAAAACTATATTCTGCTGCCATGGTGTAACCGCTATCAGTCAAGTTTGTAAAGCTTAGGCCATAAAGCCGAATATCTTCAGGGTACTCACTGAAATAAGAGGGCAACCCGGGTATTGGAAGTAATGACGTTGGCACAGTTTGAAAGGGGTTGGCAACGGCGCCACTAAAGTAGGGTAAACGGCTATGGTACTGTAGGTAATACATACTTAATTCACTGCCATTCAATTGATCAAGATACCAATGCAAGGCAACACCAAACTGCCCGATGTCTGAAGCCTCTCTATCCTCCAATCTGGGGATTATAAACGTATTGCTTGCGACTAGGTTTGAAGCGCTCGAATCTGGAACGTTGAGTAGAATAATCGGGCCACAGCCATCCGCCGTGGTGTCATTCATAGAAAAAAATGTGCCACAAGGGTCTATTTCAATAGGTTCCCATTCAAGCTGGTAAAACGCTTCAAGGGAGACGTTATTGGATAACTCAAATAAGCCTGAGACCATATTCACTGGAAGAAGTATTTCTTTAAGCTCAGCTCCGGGTACGCGGGCTGAAGGTAAATCAACCGGGTTGATGACATTCACGCCACCTTGCATGAATAAGCCAGCACCCCAACTTAGTACTTGTCGACCAAGCTTAAATGCTATCGGGTGTTCAAGGTCAAAATTTATATACCCATACAGGTTCATCAGCTCTATATCACTGCCGGCTGAGTCAAGCGTCTCATCAATTAACTGTCTCGAGTAGCCGGTATCATCCTTCGCACGACGTTCATCTTTTAACTCAAAATCATAAAAATATTTAGCGCCAGACACCAAACCATATTTATCATTACCAATAAACAGCTCGGTTGAACCTTTTAATATCTTTGAGTACGTGCCACCTTGATCAAAATTCCAGTTGCCATCATCGGTGTTATTGGTTGGAGATCCAATCGTACTGCCAGGAAGAAGGTTCTGATTTGCTTGACTAAGCTGGCGCTTGTCCCGGTCTTCAATTCGCCACGCGGCACCAACAGTCAATTTTGTATTCAACGTTGCATCCAAAGAGCCAATATTAAACTCAGTGGCATAACTTTTTACGGACAGCATCCAGAATAGGAAGACCAATACATAACTATAGTTTTTTACATGGGTTCTTCGCAGAAAAGCCATTGGTTTTGCCTTATTTAATTTTAATTACTCATCCAAAAGTAACTAAAACACTCAATTAAATTCGGTGCTAAAAAACCAATATCGAAACTCTGCTGTTTGATATGTATAGTATGAAAAAGACGGAAAAAGATAGGTGGTTTTTTATTGTTTGTAAGCACTGATCCGTTTAGGCTGTAAAGTTAACATTGCGTAAAAAGGTAGGCTACCTTTTCTCAAAAGTCTCTACTTCAAAAATTATGTAATGTGACGCGGTACTTTATTTGAGGATATTTTGTATCGTTCTTCTTCACGCATTTATCTAACGAAGAAACAGTCAATTTAAATTTTCACGAAACAGGCATGCTAACTCACACCTACCTTCAGAATGATGAAATCGGCAGGTCGAAAGAGCTAAAGCATGATTACCGCATCCTCATTTTAAAAATACTAAAAAGAAATCTTCATATCTACACTAAAATTATCTTTTCCAAACTTGATGTCGTAGTGCGTTGATTGCGGCTTGTAATTAGTTTTATATTTATCAAGGTTGCTGTTTTCATTAGTTGAAAACAGGTAATTAACACCCTGCAACACCGTATTGAATGAAATATTGAGTTTCCCTTTCTGATCTTGCCCATTAGCATTTGAAAATTGCGCTTGCTGGTAATTCAGATAGACATTCTGATCAGAAGCACAACTAAACTGAAAAGGGACCAAACATAGAAAAGTAGTAAGAATTGTTTTTCGTAACTCAATTTGGGTTTTTAGTGTTCTTTTGAGTTCACGCTTGGTGATCAGTTTTCTAGAAACTAGCACCTCACCCAGCTTAAGAGATGAGCTTTGCTGTTGACGTACAGCATCCTCAAGTTGATCGTTTGTAATCAGCTTTCTTTCGACGAGCAACTCGCCCAAGCGTACATTACCAATGGCCATAATCATTACTCAAAAAATACTAGCAAAAGATTCGTAGTTAATTTTAGTTGATAGATGAAACCGCCGAAAGCAGGTTATTAGACTAACTCTTCATAACAATGTTTTTTTATACTTATTTCTGACTTAGGAA
>CAJWBJ010000180.1 GCA_913020495.1 uncultured Oleiphilus sp. | reverse complement strand
AATTACCGTAAAGTTGTAGGGGTCTCTGGGGCCACTATATTAGGTGATGGTACTGTTGCTTTGATTCTTGATGTACCAGGTTTGATGGCCTTGTATCGCGAGCCATCGCTGGCGCTGGTTGTTAATAATAACCAAGCGGCCTGAGGAGAAAATAATGAGTGAAACGCAAGCGGTAAATGGATCATTAGAGTCAATCACATCTGTGGATGATGGTTCTGAACAATATTTAACTTTTATCTTGGGGGAAGAAGAATATGGTGTTGAAATTCTTCGAGTACAAGAAATTAAAGGTTGGGATCAAGTTACCCACATTCCAAACTCACCTCACTATTTATGTGGCGTATTAAACCTACGTGGAACGATTGTTCCAATTGTAGATTTACGATTACGTTTTGATATGCCTCCAAAAGAATATACCCCGACTACCGTGGTTGTCGTTTTAAAAGTAGAAGGTGTGACCCAACGAACCGTGGGTATTGTTGTTGATGGCGTGTCTGATGCACATAATGTCGTGCCTGAAGAGATTAAGCCTGCTCCTAACTTTGGCTCTAATGTGAGTACTCAGTTTATTACCGGTTTGGTGACATTAGAAGATAGCACGATGGTAATGCTCTTAAATATCGATCGTTTATTAAGTGTCGAGGCCTTGGGTTAGCCCGAGGAGTAAGTAGAAATGACACGAATTATTGCCATCATGAACCAAAAAGGAGGGGTCGGTAAAACGACAACGACCATCAACCTTGGTCATGCATTGGCACGTGCAGGAAAAAAGGTCACCTTACTAGATATGGATCCTCAAGGACAGGTCTCAACTGGATATGGTATAGACAATAGCCAAGGTGGTTTAGATCAAGTTTTACTTGATGGTGAATACATTGATGACAAGATTATTGTTGGACGAGATAACGTTGATATTGTGCCAGCAGGAACACGTTTAGGAGACTTTGAGCACCTGGCAACAGGGGGAACATCTCGAGGACATAAACTGAGAAGGGCTATTGAAGAGTCATCTCTTAAACAATCTGATTTTGTATTAATTGACTGCCCACCCTCATCAGGGTTATTAGGCATTAATGCCATGTTCGCTGCAGATGAGTTATTGATCCCTGTCTCGGGTGATTACCTCTCATTGCAAGGTTTATCTCGCATGATGCAAATTTTGAAACGAGCTGAATCGTTGTCAGGAAAAAATGCCATCAAATTATGGTTAGTAACAACAAGAATGCAGATGAGACGACGGCTCACTAAAGAAGTCAGAAATAAAGTATTGAAGTATTTTCCAACACGGGTATTTCAAACTGTTATTCGTGAAAATGTGTCTTTGGCAGAATGTCCAAGCTTTGGGAAAACAATATTTGATTACAAATTATCGAGTGCAGGCGCTGAAGATTATCAGTCACTTGCACAGGATGTATTACAGGGGAGAACCAGCTAATGGCAGATAAGAAAACACCAATGGGCGATGACCCATTAGCGTGGTTAGCAGAGGGAGATGAGAGTAATGACTCTGAGCCCTCCCCTGCAAAAAAACCTAGAGCTAGGAGAACGAGTACACGTAGGAAAACGGCAATGGTGAAAACAGATGCTGAATTACTAGAGGAAAGTTTTGCCACTTTGGCACCTCAAGGTTCAGACTTGGCGATTCGCTTTTATGAACGATTATTTTCTGAGAACCCTCAGTTAGCAGCACTGTTTGAAGGGATTTCAATTAAAGGTCAGCAAAAGAAGCTCTTGGCATCGCTAGTGTTATTGGTACAAAACCTGCATAAACCTGAGGTATTAAAAGATTATTTGAAAGGCTTAGGTGCTAGGCATGTTCAATACGGTGTCACCGTAGATCACTACCAATTATTTATAGATAATTTATTAGCAGTATTAGAAGAATTTGCCGGTGACCTTTGGACAGATGAAGTCAACCAGGCATGGACGAACACTTTAGAAGCAGTTGCAACAATTATGTTAGAAGAATATGAGCCGACGGAGACAGAAGAAATGGCGATTAATAATCAAGAAATAGAACAAGAATTAGCAATAATGAGAGCAGCAGTTGATGGCTCAAGTACAGCATTGATGATGTGTAATAAAGAGCGCGTAATCACCTATGCTAACTCTGCGGTAATCAAACTATTAACCAATCGTTTGACTGAGTTACTAAAGGTTTTTCCAGAATTCGATATAAGTAAGCTTGTGGGTACGTGTATTGATGATTTTCATAAAGCTCCTTCACTACAGAAGCGTGTTTTGTCAGATCTTGCTAATTTACCTTATCAAAATCAAATTCAGTTACTTGATCTTCACTTTGATTTAACTGCAACCGCTATTCTCGATATCCATGGTGAGTATATGGGCAATATGGTGGAGTGGAGGGATATTACTGAACAAAAACAAGGTGAAGATGCAATTGAATCATTAATTAAGGCTGCACAAGTTGGTGAGTTAGAGCAGCGAATTGATGCTGAATCCTTTGACGGTTTCATGAAAGATGTTGCTTGCGGCGTGAATAATTTAATGGATGCGGTTATCGCTCCAACACAAGAAGTTATTAATGTATCTCAAGCCTTGTCTAATGGTGATCTCACACAAACAATGGAGGGTCATTACCAAGGCATGTTTGCTGCTTTGGCAGACGCTTTGAATGGTTCTGTGAATAAAATGTCAGAAACCGTGACAGATATTAATGAATCAGCAATCAGTATCGGTCTGGCGGCAAGTGAAATTTCAGAGGGAAATATCGACTTAAGTCAACGCACAGAACAACAAGCTTCATCACTTGAACAAACAGCATCAAGTATGGAAGAGTTGACTAGTACTGTACGTCAGAACTCTGATAATGCGCGTCAAGCAAATCAATTGGCTGCATCTAGTCGAGAGCAGGCTGAAAAAGGCGGCTCAGTTATTAAAGAGGCGATTGATGCGATGTCAGCAATCAGTACTTCTAGCAAAAAAGTAACGGATATTATTGGTGTTATTGATGAAATTGCTTTCCAAACTAACCTCTTAGCATTGAATGCTGCCGTTGAGGCTGCGCGGGCTGGTGAACAAGGTCGTGGTTTTGCGGTTGTGGCGTCTGAAGTACGTAACCTAGCACAACGTTCTGCTTCTGCTGCAAAAGAAATCAAAGAATTGATTAATGATAGTGGCGAGAAAGTGAAAGAAGGTTCAATGCTAGTTGATGAGTCTGGCCGAACATTAGAAGAAATTGTAGCTAGCTCGAAAAAAGTGGGCGACATTATCTCTGAGATTGCAGCTGCAGGTGCGGAACAAAGCCAAGGTATTGAGCAAGTGAATCAAGCGGTGACTCAAATGGATGAAATGACGCAACAAAATGCGGCATTAGTTGAGCAAGCGGCGGCAGCAAGTGAATCATTAGATGAACAAGCGAAGAGCATGCAACAAATGATGAGCTTCTTTGATGCTGGTAATGAAACAACTTCACCAGTAGAAGAAGTTGAGGCACCAAAGTCAGTGCGAGTAAAAAAATCAGCCAATAAAAAGGCTGCAAAGCCGAAGTCGACCCCAAAACCAGCAGCCCCGGCATCATCTGATGATGAATGGGATGAGTTTTAAATAAGTCTGAATGAACTTGATAGATTTAAGGGATGTTTATGGCAGAAAGTCGTGAGTTTGAATTGTCAGATGCAAATTTTGAGTGTATTCGACAATTTGTGTCAGAGCATACCGGTATTGTTTTGACCGATAAGAAAAAAGATATGGTTTATGGCCGTTTATCTAAACGTATTCATAAAGGTAATTTTGGTAGTTTTGATGCATTTTGTGATGCACTAGAAGCTGGTGATGAAGTAGAACATGAGTTCATGATCAATGCTATTACAACTAATTTAACGGCATTTTTCCGTGAAGATCATCATTTTAAATATCTAGCAAATACTCTTATTCCTGAGCTCGTTGAGAAAAAAGGTCATAACAAGCGACTTAGAATTTGGTCTGCAGGCTGCTCTACAGGCGAAGAGCCGTATAGTATTGCGATGATATTAAAAGAATCTTTGCCCGATTTTTATGATTGGGATGTCAAAATTCTTGCAACAGACTTGGATTCAAATGTAGTTGAGCAAGGGAAAAGTGGTGTTTATCGAGCAGAACGAATCAGCGGACTTCCTGATGATCGTATTAAACGATGGTTTAGACGTGGCCGTGGCGACCGTTCAGATATGGTTAAAGTGAGCTCTGAATTACAGCAGATGATCAGTTTCAAGCGTCTTAATTTATTACATGAATGGCCTATGAGTGGACCTTTTGATTTTATATTTTGCCGTAATGTGGTGATCTATTT
>CAJWBJ010000179.1 GCA_913020495.1 uncultured Oleiphilus sp. | reverse complement strand
ACTTGGTGCATATGAACATCCTGTTGAGGAAAAGGAATTGAAACACCTTTTGCATCAAATTCTTTCTTCACGTTTTCATGCATGTCAAAAAATACACCCCAGTAATCTGCTGTGTTCACCCACAGTCGAACAGTAAAATTAACTGAACTATCTGCTAATTCTGATACCACAAACATCGGCGCAGGGTCTTTCAGTACTCGAGCATCTTTTGCAGCAAGTGATTCAAGAATTGCCTTAGCGGAATCAATATTGTCACCGTAGCCAATGCCAAATAACAAATCAACGCGACGTGTAGGTTCTTGGTTAATATTGACCATGCTGCTACTTGAAAGTGCACCATTTGGAATAATGACAACACGGTTATCAGCAGTTTTTAATATAGTATTAAATATTTGAATTTCTGAAACTGAGCCGATATAGCCCTGAGCTTCGATTAAGTCACCCACCTTAAAAGGCTTGAATAATAGAATGACAACGCCACCTGCAAAGTTCGACAAACTACCTTGTAGCGCTAAACCCACGGCAAGACCCGCGGCGCCTAACACAGCAATGAACGATGTTGTCTCAATACCGACCATGGAAGCGGCTGAAATTAATAAAACCCCTTTTAGAATGACAGATAAAATGCTGGCAACAAATTGCCCAAGTGTAGCATCTACTTTTGTGGTTAAATTTTTGTCCAAAGTACGCGTAAACTTGTTGATGAGCCAAAGACCTACAATAAGCGTTACCAATGCGAGAATAACTTTCGGGCCATAACTGATACACATCGTATAGGCTGTTTGAATGAGCGCCTGAATCTGTTCGTTTGATTGTTCTAGATTTTCCATGAGTAGTTTCCTTGTTGGGTATTATTTTGTTTTAAATATGTGGTTTAAATTTATTGTCGATCGAAGAACGTGGTGTCACCTTCTTCAATCGGCAGGGTTAATCATTTATTTAGTGGCCGCTTCTAGCGATGTGGAATAGCTTAGGCGTAAGTTTATCTAAAATATTTTGTCACGACCAAGGTGAACAAGACATGTTTAGTTACTGAAAAAGTATATTGAATTTTATGCATCTATTGAAACTTTTTACGATAGGCACTCGGAGAGATACCAACTCTATCCTTAAATAATCTTCTAAATGAATTGCTGTCTTCATATCCCACTTCAAAGGTAATTATTTCAACGTTCTTTTTGGTTGTTTCAAGTAAGTATTTTGCTTTCTCAATTCTTAAATATTGAAGGTATTGAATAGGGCTTAATTTAGTTGCGTCTTTAAAACGTCTAATAAAATTTCGTGTACCAAAACCAAACATGCTTGCCACATCATCAAAAATCACTGAAGACATGTAATGCTCATCTAGCCAGCTTTGCACCCCTTGAATGTTAGTATCTTCGTGATTTCGTTTGAAACTTTGCATGATATAGGGGGTTTGGTCACGTCGGCCGCTGTCAACAAGAAGTTTTTTGGCACATTCGGAGGCTAATTCACTTGATATGAATTTTCGTATTAAGTGAAGCAGCATATCACTACCGGCTGAGGCACCACCTGAGCAAATAATATTCTTGTCTTCAGTGACGGTATGTTGTTCGCTTAGTTTTACTTTTGGGTAACGAGCACGAAATTCATCGGCAAAATACCAATGTGTTGTGGCTAGCTTATCATCAAGAATACCTGCTTCAGCGGCAATAAATGTACCGGTACACATCGTGGCAATAACGGTATTAGTTTCATAATGCCGCTTTATCCAAGGGCTAAATGATTTAAAACCTGGTAGTAAGGGTAATACTTTAAATAAGAAACCCGGCACAATGATGAGGTCTGTTTGTTCAATATCATCGATACACTTTTGCGGCGTTAAAACCAACCCCCCAGAGCATTGAACTGGTTTTCCATCTAAAGACGCGGTTTCAATGTCGAAGAATGGTTCGACTGATTTAGTGTTTATTTGATGCAGTATATTGGCACTCTCTAAGCCTTCCAAAGTAGAAGATACCCCTGTCGACGAGCATAAGTGCGCCATTAACACGGTGGCTTTCATATTAACTCTCCTATCTCTTTAGTGCATCGCTCATACATTTTTAAAACATGATACATAAATCGCATTCTATATGTCATTTATGACTGTGTTTTTGTTTGTGCTCAATCGATAACATGTTTGTATCTGCACACATTTGATTGAACTTAACAAACAGGAACGCCTGATGACTAAGCAAGTAATTACCAAAACAGAGAAACAATTAACAGCCAAAATAATAGAGGGCGCCTCTGCACCAGAACGTATTCTTCGAGATATGTGGCGGCTAAGGTTGGACTTTTTAAACCTAAGCATCAGCGAGGAAGAGGATTGGTTGAAGTTTAGTGAAATTTGTAAACGACATAATACTTTGTTGATTACTTTTGTTGATAAACAGGGTGAGCTTCAAGGTTATTACACCTTTGCCTTTAACCCGACAGAGCACCAACAAAAAAAGGCGCTGTTGATACATGCCAAATATTATTATGTTCGCCCTGCTTATCGAGGGCACCCTAAAATAACATCGTCCAGTTGGAAGTTATTACCGGGAATGATTTGGCGTTTCGGCTTCCGACAAATTTATTTCGTGGCATTTTCATTTCCAACTTCATATGTGTCTTTGAGCCGAACCTTTGGCCGAGTGATGGCGATTCAAGATGCAGGGACGCCTGATTGGGAAAAGGTTGTATTAGAAGATTATGCAGCGTCTCAAACGGGAGAAGACTGGGACCAAAAGCAAAAATTAATTATTAACCAGAATATACCGGTTGGAGAGAATCGACCAACAAGTAATAATATAGAAGACTTACGTTTACAATACCTGTCCAACAACCCTAATTGGACAAGTGGTATTTCAATGCCGATCATGATGAAATTTGATTTTGCCACAATTAAAAGCATTCTAAAAACAAGCTTACGCCGCAAAAAACGGTTATAGCAATGGAGGGGATAACTTGTACCGATGTAGTGAGCTTACCTAAAAGCTTCTTAATTATTTAAAGATATATGTACTAATAATGTTCTCTTACTGACTCACTGGGCTTCTGCTAAATAATGCGTAAAACAGATAAAAAAATTGATAATCAACTTCGAGTGATTTTAACAGAAGTATGTGAAATTGCTTTGAAGGAAATTGACGGTTTTCAATGGCTAACTCACTTAGTTAATTATTCCCATTTTCCAAAAAGCTTAAAGATTGTTTGTGTTTTCGACACAAATGAAACCCTTGCTGATTTTATGTCCACCAGTAGCCATACAAAACTAATGTCTCTAATTCAAAAAAAACTGAATGAAGTTGGTGTGAAAGTTAAAAATGTGTCTGACCATATCGCATATGACACTGAAGAAAATTGTGAAAGACAGCATAATGGAAAATGGGCTGAAAGGCTGGCTTAGTTGTTAGCTATAATCTGGTTTTAGTTAGATTGAATTTCTATCTAAGCGCAAAGGAGAATATATAAAAGTTAAAACAAATGTGAAATTGCTCATCCATAGGATTTTTTTCATCGCTAGTTTCGTATACTTGCGTAAGGTTTCGCAATGGTTGTTGGTAAAAATATGAATGTAAGGCAAGGTGAAGAACAGAAAAGCTGGTTTAGAAGTGAGCGTTTCCTTCAAATAAACAGTGAATGGTATTTCATTACCAGAGAGCGAAAAGAAGAAGGCCCTTTTAGTTCCAAGCAAGCAGCGGAAGCCGAACTAATCAATTTTACTCATACGAACGAACCTTATATGCAGGTATGGCTAGATTCATTTTTTGTCCACGGTTTTACTCAATAGATAATCTGTATAGGTGTGATTACCAAGGGAAACTGTCGGTCTAATTACCGAGCGACTTTGTCGTAATTAGCATATCAGCCAGTTGCTAAACTGGCTATGATTCATGCAGATTCTTGCAAGGCTTGTGATCTTTCAACTCTCAGAGCCGTGGTATTCATATTTTGCCTTAGCCATATACCCCGAACTCCATTTGGACTGATATCAACACCCAAGGCAGCGGTGAGCTTAAGTGCCATTTTCTGTTGGCCAAGGTGTGGGTACTCAATTGAGAATTGCACAACGGCATCCTCGATGGCCTTGTCGACACAGTTTTTATGCCGTAGGTTGGGCGTTTCTTGTCGCTTTAAGGCATCTACACCGCCTTGCTTGACGAGTTTTAAATGGCGGTGAATAGTGTCCCGCGAGGCGCCGCTTAAACGAGATGCTTCAGATATATTGCCCAGCTTTTCAACCAAGGCTAGTACCTCTAGCATTTTCTGTATGGCTAAGTCTTCGATAGCCAGTTTGCTTGGCTCATGGACTTCAGATACTTTTAGTTTGCGCCCTGCGAAGTGCGCTGTGAAGTCTTTCTCGCTGGTATTTCTGATTTCAATCTTCTGGTTCGCGATTGAGTGTTTTAGCGGTGAGTCGATCAGGTAGAATTTGTTTCC
>CAJWBJ010000178.1 GCA_913020495.1 uncultured Oleiphilus sp. | reverse complement strand
TGCTGATTACGTAGACGGTATCGCAATCAATACTGAATTCAAAGGCGACATGGAAATCGGCGCTCTTTCATTCGGTGATTCTGGTGAGTCAATCGGTGAATTGTACTGGACTGATATCCGTTCAACTACTAACTGGGTTATCTCTGCTCACTAAGATCACTCTTAATGAGCTAGGATACGAAAGTAAACTAGTGAATGTATAAAGAAAGCTGCCCTACATTGTAGGGTGGCTTTTTTAATATCTGAAGGTTAAGAAATGAATAATAATTCACTTTATGTGAGTTGTTATTAATCTTTAAGAAGAAGTGGAAGAAATATAAAAAAGAATTACTAAGGAGAGCCGAAATGAATAAGAAATTAATGAGTGTTGTATCGGTCTTTTGGTTATTTAGCCAAGTAGCATTAGCCGAACTGAAACAAATTGAAGATGCTGATCTGTCCGATGTAACAGGGCAGGCAGGTTTAACTATCGATATCGAAATGGGTATTGAGATTGGCGAGTTTATGTATAAGGATGAGGGTTCTATCGTTATGCAGGGTTTACGATTTGGTGGAATGGATCATTCTGCTGGTGTTGGAACCGCTTATGACGGTAGCCAAACAAATCATGCTGACGGTGTTGATCCATCTGGTAATAATCTATTTAACAATGCTCGGGTCACTGTTGATGTTGCGAGTGCTGGGGAAGAGTTTAATTGGGCGTGGGGAGAATGGACTGGTGGTTTTACCGGTAGTAATTTTCTTTGTAGAGACTGCTCCTATGTGGCAAATGATGGCGACCTGATTATACATGGTACCGTTACGAACCCATACCTTGTTTCTCGTTCTTACCAGGCGGTAGATTTTGGTATTGAACTAGATAAATTTGCGCTTAAAGATTCAAGCTATGTCGCGGGTGATGATATTGTTGATGCAAGTGGTACGTCATCAACAGCGCAATCAACGACCATATTTTCCAATATGAAAATGGAAGGTTATATGGGGGGGTTTGACTGGATTATTGAAAATAAAGGCAATGGCTTTACCGATGGTATTGCAGACAGTAAGATCAAAATAAATACTTTCTTTGAAATTACCGATATGGAGTATGACTTTAATATTGTAGGTGTTCGTTATGAAGGTATTAAAATTCATAACCATCGTGGTAATTTAAGCTATTTTCATCATGATCAAAATGACTCAACTAGACCGCCTAGTACTCAGGCCACTTCACAAGGTTTTGCGCAATCAAATAATCATATCTATGCTGTGAAAGATGCGGTTCTTCGTATTGATTCAGCTGCAGGGCTTAATGGTGGTTCTAATGTCGCTGACTACGTAGATGGTGTTGCTTTTCAGTCACGTTTTAGGGGTGATATGGATATTACACATCTAAGTTTTGGTGATACAGGTATGTCTATTGGCGAGCAATATTGGACAGATATGGATTTTCAAACAAATAGGGTCTTATCTGCTCACTAGGTTGTCCTTTGAAGTCTAAAAAACCTCCAGATGGAGGTTTTTTTGTCTGATTTTCTTATATCAAAACATGAAGGGTTTTATTCTTATTTAGTTTGGCATGGTTCTGATAGGTTTTTTTTAAAGTTTCCCTCTACAAACGTATAAAGGCTTATATTCTCTTTATATTGGTGTGCAATTTGAATCGATTTATCGCGTTTTGTTCTTTGTTTTAACTGAATCAAATTTGTTAACAGCGGTTGAAATGAGTCGAAGTATTCATCTGTTAAGGACATTACCCCTGCAGAAGCGGTAACAAAGCCAAAAAAACGATCCTCGCCAAAACGATCAGTACTTTTTATGCCTTTTTGTGTTTGATCTTCTTTTGTGTAAAAACCAATAACCCGGTGATTAAATTCAGTCAGTAGTGAACTTAAGATTTCTTGCCAGTTTTCATTCCTGATGACGACTACAAAATCGTCGCCGCCGATATGCCCGGCAAAATCTGTGGCACTATTTATATGTCTTCGTAATAAATCAGCAAAAATAACCAGAAGTTCATCACCTTTGGTGTGATTGTAGTGGTTATTGAAAGGTTTGAAATTAGTTAAGTCTAATAGCGCAATTGTAAATTCAGAGCCATTTTCTAGCAGTTCGTTGATGCAATCTCCCACTGGTATATTTCCAGGTAACATTGTCAGCAGGTTTGATTGTTGGTTTGGACTTATGTGAAGTTGTGTTATTTTTCTTAGAAGGTCCATTGTGGTGCCGATACCTAAGAACTTGTCTTGACTGGTAATGATAAAATCATGCTCTGCATGTAAGCGTGCTTTAGCTGTTACAAGACGGCTTACTTGTTCGATTCTTAGATGAGCATCTACATTTAAAAAATTCTGATCCATTTCGCTTGAGATTTTTTTATTAAGTAATACATCTCTACGTTGGCGTGAGATCAGCTTCGCTAAAAACGTATTTCGGTATACTATGCCGACAATTTGTTCGTTTTCTGAAACGGCTAATGAACTAAGAAATACTTTCTCTTCAAATATTTTTAACACATCCTTTATTAATGTGCTCGAATCAACTTTGTCTTTTGTGACGACTAAGTCGCATGCTAAGTTAATACTTGCTTCAATCTGGTTGTTGGTTGCTTTAGTTGTGACCAATTGATCTAGTTTAGGGCGTAAAGGTGAGAGCTCAGGGCGTTGAATTAAATAACCTTGCGCAATCTGTACACCTAAAACCTTAAGTGTATCAAGTTCGGTTTGTGTTTCTACGCTTTCAGCAATGACTATTGCGTTTACTGAGCGGGCAACAGCGACAACCTCTCTTACAAAGTCCTGTTTTGCAGAGCTACCATTAATGTTTTGGATAAAGCGTCTATCGATTTTGATGTAATCAGGTTTTAGTTCAGACCAAAGTGTTTGCGACACACCAGATGTACCTAAATCATCAATGGCTATTTCAAATCCTTGTTCTTGAAAAAAATGAACAGCGTCAATTAACTCTTGTATATTTTTACTGGCATTACTTTCATTGATTTCCAAGACAATTCTTGTTGGAGGGATTTCATTGTCGGCGATCAAGGCGCCAACTTGTTCTTTTAATTTACCGCCACTTGCTACAAGCATTTCGTTGGAGAGATTCACGAATAATTTATTTTCAAGTTGTAATTGTTCAAAGCATAATGCTGCGTTGTGCATACAGAGCAGGTCAAAAGGTTTAAGTACACCTGCTTCAGCGGCAGAATCAAATAGGGAGGGTGCATCTTCGCAAGGACTGTTAGATGGTCCGCGTGTAAAAGCCTCCCACCCTAAAAGCTCGGATGTTTCAACATTGACAATAGGTTGAAACCAGCTGGTAATATTTTGTTCTTTTAATATGTCTTTTACTGCTTGAGTTTTTTTCATTACTGGTCTCTATCAATGTCTTTAGTTTCATATAGCTTTAATATTAGCAAACTATTCAGCAGATCAAGTTTCTTTTGTGCGTTTGAAGTGTTAATAGTGAAAATAATGACCGTTAACTGATAATGCTCGGGGCCAAGTCTGACAAAAGTTTGATTTTCTTTGCATTTGTAAAGTTTTTTAAAGACTTATATGCAGTGGTTCATTTGTTGATGTTACAAAATGTGTCCGGTTTCAAGCTTGTTAGTTGAATATCTACGTATAATACAATACTCATCTATATGCTGAGCATCAAAAGGAATCTTATATACATGCCTGCTTCTCTTAAACAAATTACTGGTTCTTTAGTATTTTTAATAATTATTTTTTTAGTTGGTTGTAGTCGTGATAATCCACTTAGCATACCTGAAGAGTATGTTGCTGCCGAGAAACTTGTTTGTGATGTTGAAATCCCTTTGGCTCAGCTCATCACAAATGTTGATATCACAAATATACAGAATGCAATTGATTTTAATTACGGGGTATTTGATTACGCATCAAAAGTAGATTTTTTTACGGTTTCTGTGCAAGTAGCCCCTACATTGGTTGATATTAATTATTTTAATGAGCCTGAAAACCACCGTTTGACTGAGGGGGTACAGTCACTCACAAATGTAACAGCTAAAGTAAATGGTAATATACTTGGCTCGTCAACTCCAAGTTTTACGTTCAATTCAGTCGAGCAACTATTAGAGCTGGAAATTGAAGTTAGTGGAGAGTTTGCGGTTTTTACCTACCGACAAGTTGGTGAAGCTTGTGAGCAGCAGTTTGAAGTTGATGCCCAAGGTGAGAAAACTACAACTGAGTTACTAGAAAATAAATTTGTTAATTATACTTATACTTTCTCAATAGAACGAAGTGATTTAGATGACTTGTCATCAACCATTAAGGAGTTGGATGAGCCTGAAAGACGGTCTGGTGATGAGTTTGGTCGCTCTGTAAGTCTAGGTGAGTTTGTTGATGGTGCTGAAACTAAATTGGGTTTAGCGGTTGGGGCATATCATGACGACGCAAATGCTGATGACTCTGGTGCGGTATATCTATATGAGCGTGAAGCTAAAGGGCAGTGGAAAGAGTCGGCTTTTATCAAAGCATCAAATGCTGA
>CAJWBJ010000177.1 GCA_913020495.1 uncultured Oleiphilus sp. | reverse complement strand
GGCTTTGGCGCGTATATTTTAGTCCAGTCTTTACCGTGTGAAGATAATGATTCTTCATCCGTTCTAACTTTCCCGCTTTCAACGATCGTTTTTAATGCTTCGATTATCTGATCAACTGCCGCCATATTTGTCTCTACCTAGCTAAACCATAAAATAATTAGTTAATGTTATTTCTAGTTGTTCAAATTTTCTTACTGATATTTATTAACAGAATAAGATTATTAAAAAGAGTTAAAATATTTTGAACGACAGAAAAGCGGATTATGGTATCATACGCGGCTTTTTCAGACACAATATTTCAAAGACAATATTTTCTTTTATAAAATAGCGTATCTCTTCACAGGAATATGCCGTAATTCAAAGGTTTAATACGAATATGACAACGACATCATTAGATAAAAGTAAAATCAGGTTTTTACTTTTGGAAGGTGTACACGAATCAGCTGTTGAAACACTTAAAAAAGCTGGTTACACCAATATTGAATATCTAAAAACTTCACTCGCTCAAGATGACTTGATTGAAAAGATTGCTGATGCTCATTTTGTTGGTATTCGCTCACGCACCCAATTAACTGCTGAAGTTTTTGATGCAGCTAAAAAGTTGATTGCTGTCGGTTGTTTCTGTATCGGCACAAACCAAGTTGATTTAAAAGCAGCGACTAAAAAGGGCGTTGCGGTTTTTAATGCCCCATATTCAAATACCCGAAGCGTTGCAGAACTTGTACTAGCTGAAGCAATTTTACTTTTACGTGGCGTACCAGAAAAAAGCGCCATGGCTCACCGTGGTGAATGGTTAAAGTCTGCCACCAATAGCTTTGAAATTCGCGGGAAAAAATTAGGGATTGTTGGTTATGGAAGTATCGGCAGCCAATTTAGTGTATTAGCTGAATCTCTTGGTATGAAAGTCTACTTTTACGATGTCATTACCAAGCTTCCTTTAGGTAATGCAACTCAAGTTGCAAGCATGGAAGAGTTGTTTAACATTGCTGACATCGTGAGCCTTCATGTTCCTGAAACAGCAAGCACGCAAGATATGATGGGCACTGAACAGTTTGCCCAAATGAAAGAAGGCAGTATTTTGATCAATGCTGCTCGCGGTACTGTTATCGATATTCCCGCACTTTGCGATGCATTACAAAGCAAAAAACTATTAGGCGCTGCAATAGATGTATTCCCTACTGAACCAAAATCAAATAATGAAGAATTCATTTCTCCATTACGCGAGTTTGACAATGTCATCCTAACGCCACATGTAGGCGGAAGCACCATGGAGGCACAAGCAAACATTGGCTTTGAAGTTGGTGAGAAATTAGCAACTTACAGTGACACTGGCACATCGATCACTTCTGTTAACTTCCCGGAAGTAGCATTACCTGCTCACCCTGAAAACCACCGATTACTGCACATCCACCAGAATATCCCAGGTGTAATGTCTGAAATCAACCAAGTTCTTTCAGACAATAACATCAATATATGCGGCCAATACCTGCAAACTAACGAAGGTGTGGGTTATGTTGTTGTCGATGTTAATAAAGAATACAGCGAACTAGCACAACAGAAGCTAAAAGCGGTTAACGGTACAATCCGTTGTCGCGTATTGTTCTAGATATAGTTTTTAGTAAAGCCTCATGTTTAATTGTTTTTATTCATGAGGCTTTATAGATTTATTCTAGACTTCAAAAAACAAACTATTTAATCCAAATAGCTACCACTAGCTCTCTTTTAATTCATTGAAATACCCTCTCCCTAAATAGCTACTTTTGATTTTCTGTTATATTCGCATTAGTGACGCTTGTTTTGCTATCAGCAAATTGATCTGTTTGTTAGAATTCGCCCCAACGATATTATGCACTCGCTAACAAACTCAATTATCAGTAGCACTTTACCACCAAAATAACCTGTAGCCCTTTGATATATAAAGAATATAACAACATATTATGACTCAAAAAAGCACCCAATCTAAAAAGCCTGCACCACAACATACACCTATGATGCAGCAGTATTTTAAGCTTAAAAAAGATCATCCTAATGAACTTCTTTTTTATAGAATGGGCGATTTTTATGAAATGTTTTATGATGATGCTAAAACCGCTTCCCAAGTTTTGGATATCACTTTAACAGCACGCGGAAAAACGGATGGTGAACCTATTCCGATGGCGGGCATCCCCTTTCATGCAGCTGAGAACTATATTGCCAAGTTGGTTCGTTCCGGTGTTTCAGTAGCTGTTTGTGAACAAACGGGAGACCCAGCGACTAGTAAAGGCCCCGTTGAACGAAAAGTGATGCGCATTGTCACGCCAGGGACGTTAACCGATGAAGCGTTTCTTGAGGCTCGTCGAGATAATTTATTATGTGCCGTTCATTTTAATAATGAGCTATGTTTTGGTATTTCATGGATTGATCTAAGCGGTGGTCGTTTTAGCGTCAGTGAAGTTACCAGCTTGGACGAAATGATCAGTGAGCTTCAAAGAATTCAGCCCGCTGAGATTTTGATCAGTGATGAATTCCCTTATGAAAATAGCTTAGAGGGTTTTTCGGGTATTCGCCGTCAGGCGCCTTGGTTATTTGATTCTGAAAGCTCGGAACGTCTGCTTACAAACCATTTTAAAACGAAAGATCTAAGCGGTTTTGGCTGTGAATCAATGCATATTGCTATTCAGGCTGCGGGCTGTTTATTGCAATACGCTAAAGATACACAACGAAACCAACTCCCCCACATAAATACGCTTAATAAAGAATTACGCAGTAATAGTATTTTATTGGATGCTGCCAGCCGAAAAAATCTTGAAATTGATACAAATTTATCAGGTGATACGCAGCATACGTTAGCATGGGTAATGGATGCATGTAGCACTTCAATGGGTAGTCGCCTGCTGCGTCGCTGGCTTAATAAGCCTTTGCGAGACCGCAATATCATTGAGGCGAGACAGGATGTTATTACAGAGCTACTTAAAGAGTATCACTATGACCCAATCCAGGATTTGTTAAAGAAAACAGGCGATATCGAAAGAATTCTTACCCGGGTCGCACTTCGCTCAGCACGCCCACGAGACCTTTCGCGCTTGCGCGATACACTCATTATATTGCCAGCTATCCAATCTGAATTAAAATCACTTACCTCCGAGAGAATGGTTTTTATAAGCCAATTAATATCCGAGCACCCAGAAATTTCTGACCTTTTATTCAACTCTATTATAGATAACCCTCCGGTTGTGATTCGAGATGGTGGGGTAATTAAAGAAGGTTATGATAGTGAACTTGATGACTTGCGAAATATCAGCGAAAACGCAGGCCAGTTTTTAATTGATCTAGAAACAAGAGAAAGAGAAGCGACAGGCCTGTCATCACTAAAAGTCGGTTATAATCGCGTACACGGCTATTTTATAGAAATCAGTAAATCGCAATCTGAAAAAGCCCCTGATACCTATGTTCGTCGCCAAACACTTAAAAATGCTGAACGCTTCATCACCCCCGAACTTAAGGTGTTCGAAGACAAAGCCTTAAGTAGTAAAAGCCGCGCATTAAGTCGAGAAAAATTATTATATGAAGGAATCATTGACCAGCTCAACAATAAACTAGTTCAACTTCAAAACTGCGCTCAAGGCATATCTGAACTTGATGTGCTTTGTAATTTCACTGAGCGTGCGCAGACTCTAAATTTTAATCGACCTAACTTTACCAATGAACACAAGATATTGATTGAAGAAGGTCGTCACCCAATTGTTGACCAGCTTATCTCAGCACCTTTTGTACCAAATGACTTAATACTTGATGATCAACGCAAAATGCTAATTATCACCGGTCCAAACATGGGTGGTAAGTCTACGTATATGAGACAAATTGCATTAATCGTTCTACTTTCTGGTACTGGAAGCTTTGTGCCAGCAAGCCATGCAACAATTGGTCAGGTGGATCAAATATTCACACGAATGGGAAGTTCCGATGATACCGCAGGCGGTCGCTCTACCTTTATGGTTGAAATGACTGAAACCGCAAATATTCTTAATAATGCCACCGAACAAAGCCTAGTATTAATGGACGAAGTTGGCCGTGGAACCAGTACCTTTGATGGCCTATCACTTGCTTGGTCTAGCGCGGTACATCTCGCTAAAGAGATTAAAGCTTATAGCCTCTTTGCAACACACTATTTTGAAATGACGCAACTTACAGATGAAATATCGACTACAGCCAATGTCCACCTAAGCGCAACGGAACATAACGATACAATTGTCTTTTTGCATAATGTTTTAGATGGAGCAGCTAGTCAAAGTTACGGTCTTCAAGTTGCAAAACTAGCAGGCGTACCTGAAGCCGTTATTAGTAATGCAAAGAAACAGCTTGCAGAGCTTGAACTGAAAGACCAGCAACTGCATAACAGTCCAACTCAAGCTAATGATACAAAAGAACCCGTTTCAACACCCAGTAGTAGAAATAACAACTTTAGTCATTTCCAAAATGATTTATTCGGTGCTGAACCAACAGAGTTAGAAATAAAATTAAAGCAGATTGAGCCTGATGAACTGAGCCCAAGAGAAGCTTTAGATGCATTATATGCACTAAGAAAACTTTTATAGCTTGAACCAAGTCACAGCAGTCTTTAAAATAGCCAATCCAAAAATCAAATAAGTGATTTGTCTTTTTATTACAAATCTCTGAAATAGAGACCACTAACGCTGGAAACGCACTATGACTTTCGTTGTTACCGATAACTGCATTAAATGTAAATACACTGACTGTGTAGAAGT
>CAJWBJ010000176.1 GCA_913020495.1 uncultured Oleiphilus sp. | reverse complement strand
TAGCCGGTGTTAATGATACCTTGCTAGTGAAAAGCTCATCCTGCAGAGCAGCTTTAACTTCTCTATATTCATTAGATATATCAAGCAATAGTAACTTTGCCCCCTCGATACTCTCTGAGACGACAACTTGCTCTAATCGTATACATAACGCAGCTAAGGGTGCTGCACCAATATTGATAGCTGTACCTTTTAAAATATGAAGACTCTGCTTTATCGCATTCATATTTTTTTGAGCAAGTTCATATTCTAAATTTTCAATAAGCGGAGGCGTGTCTTCCATAAATACGATTAATATCTTTGAAAACACCTCCCCCATTCGAGCACGCATCTCACTTAATTTATCGATATCAATTGGGAATACTTTTTTCTCAATGTCTGGTGCCTTTCTAACTGACACGCTATTATTTTGATCCGATGACTGCTTAGCAATCAATGCCAACTCTTGTTGAATTGGCGTACTTAGCCATAATGATATTTTGTCTTCAAGATCTTCAAATTTTAATGGCTTTTCAACATAGTCATTCATTCCTGAGGCGAAACAACGCTGACGATCTGATTGATAAGTGTGAGCCGTCATAGCAAGAATCGGAATTTTATTTCCAGAGGATTCACTCGCACGAATTATTTGAGTCGCTTTATAACCATCCATAACGGGCATGAGGCAGTCCATTAAAACCATATCAAATGACGAGACTGCTAGCTTATCTATAGCAACTTGCCCATTCTCAGCTAACTCAGTCCAGTACCCCAAACGCTCTAACATAGATCTTGCGACAATTTGATTAGTTGGGTTGTCATCAACTATCAAGATTCGAATGCTTTCTTTGTTTCCTAAATCCATATCACTTGATGTAAGCTCAGAAGGTGAATTTTCATCACTCAACAAACGTTGAATTTCTCGTCGTAAGGTTACTGAGTCAATCACCGAAGGTATATATTTCAGATTCGAATATGAGACCATTTCAGCACTAGAGTTTGCAGACAGCTCATCACTCAGTACTAAAAAATTAGTGCCTGCCAGCTCAGATTTCTCACCAAACATATTTGGGTCAAATGTACTTGCTAAAGGGTTATCCACAATCACAAGATCATAAGGCGTGCCTCTTGTTCTGGATTTCCCCATCATAAAGATAGCTTGTTCACAAGACTCAGCCTGCTGATGAAGACATTGCCAACTTGTTAGTGTTAACGAAAATACCTTGTTACGCAGTTTGTTGTCACCAATGGTCAGAATACGAAGTAATAACAGTTTCTTATCATTAGGAGAAGTACTACTATTCGCCTGATGAGAAATTTCCATAGGTATCGTAAATCCGAAAGTACTGCCTTCGTTTATTTCACTTTCAACATTTAATTTACCTCCCATTAGCATAATTAGCTGCTCGCTAATCGTAAGGCCCAAACCTGTACCACCATAGGTTCTAGTCGTTGTACCATCCGCTTGTACAAACGAATCAAAAATCCTTTTTTGTGCCTCTTTTGAAATACCAATACCTGAATCTTCGACCTCGAACTTTAAATGCACTTTATCACTTAGGGAAACTTGCTCTACCCGGATCATCACCATGCCTTGATCCGTAAATTTAATGGCATTACCAACCAAGTTAAGTAATATTTGTCTCAATCGACCCGAGTCACCATGTATTGTATTTTTAATACTGGGGTCGATAACTGCGCTTAGCATGACTTTCTTCGAATTAGACTGAAGCGCTAATAATTCCACAACATCCATGATTAATTCACGAATACCGAAATCTTCAAGGTGAAATTTCATTTTTCCTGATTCAATTTTGGAAAAGTCCAAAATATCATCAATCAATAGTAAAAGTGTTTGGGCTGAACTCGTCGCAATATCAACATATTCTTTTGTTTGTATATCAAGCTCTGTACTTTGAAGCAGCTGCAACATCCCGAGCACCCCGTTCATGGGCGTTCTCAATTCATGACTGACTGTCGCAGCAAATTCACCTTTCGCTTTAGCGGTATCTATCGCTTGATCCCGAGCAACCAGCAACTCATTCTCACGGCTTTCCAGCTCATTCATCATGGTATTAAAAGCTTGTTCCATGGAAAGGAGATCAACAGAGCCCTCAAGTTTCGCACGTACACGGATATCGCCCTGTTCTGCCTGATACATATTAAGGGCTAATTGTTTCAGCGGCCGCAGAAGTCGATTGGTAATCATTAATAACAAAACCAACAATATCGTGGATGAACCGAGTGCAATCAATAAATTACTATTCAAAATTTCACGGTTCATGGCGTGAAGGCTCTCTTTGCTAATATTCACCTGCACAAAACCAATAAGCTCAGAAACAGGCGCTTGAGCTGCAAAAGGAGACGATTCATCCAAAGCCCATTGTCCACTAAAAACAGGCATACTAAAGTGCCATATTTTATCGGTTTCTCTATACTCCACACCTTTCACTGGCCATGAATTTATACTGGGTTCAGGTGTTTTCATGCCGCCCCGATACAGCGTTGTATGGTTTCTATCGTAAATGACAACATTTGATACATCAGGAAATGACAATATAGACTTTGAGGCTTCTTTTGCATTTTCTACACTGTGGTACAACAGGGCTAATGTACTTTGCTCAGCATATGTTTCTGTAATCTCTTTCCCTTGCAGGACAAATTGTTTATGGACTGTTTGACTTGAAATCGATGAAATCACAAACGACGAAATTACTGAAAAGCAAATAATTCCGAAGCTAAAAGCAATGATTAATTGTTGCTTAAAGGAAAGTCGATTAAGTAATAAGCGATGTACTAACTTCATAGTATTTCCTCTTTACCTATCCTGTGGCGTTGGGTACATCAAGCCAAAAGCTTTTCGGTTTTTTTTGCTATAAAATAAATCTAAGTGATTTGCAGTACGCAAATTGACCGCAATTTCAATACTTTCCGTAGGCTGAACATTTATTACATTGGTCGTATTTTGCTGTTCACTTTTCCAAAAGTTGACAAGCTCCTTCCCCATTTCAATATTATTTGTGTAAAAAGAGAAAAGAGCCCCTCGCTTTACATCAGCAAGGCTACTAGAAATAACGGGCAGTTTTTTACGCCAAGCCTCTTGAAGAATTACTTTTAAAATAGCCTTATCAGGGCTTCTGCCATAGGGCGCAATCCATAAAACATCGTGACCAGGCTCCATGTTGTTTAAAACCTGACGATAGAGATAGGCCATTTCTCTGGCGTTGCCTGCTCCATGAGCCAAAATTTTTAAAGAATGCTTAGATGCCTCTTTAGTGGACGTCTCAATAAACCACGCATTCTGTCGTCGATAAACCACGTGCACACGATTAATTTTTGGTAGTACTTTAACTAATTTTTTGAATACCACATTCGGTGATGGCACTAACGTGATGGTAGATAGCTTGGCATCATCAGGCTGAATTAACACGGCACCGACAATTCTTAAAGTGCTCGACGGTAAAGACAAAGCCGTTCTCATGCTTCGGTTTCCCAAAACAATAGCACCATTCATTTTTTGCTGATTAAGCCATAATAATAAATCATCTGAAGTAGAAGCTGCTTCCAGAACATAAGCAGATACCTGCCCCTCAAAACTCGTTTCGATTCCCTTGTAAATATTAAGAAAAATCTGACGATAAGGCTCACGTATTTCTGGGTATACAACCGCTAAACGTTCGGCATGGAGTATTTCACTGATTAACATCAGGTAAAATACAAACAACCATAGCTTGATTTTTATAATACCAACGACCATTTCAGAAAGTCCTTTCCGAGCTTGATTCGTATGCCATGCAAGTATGTAAAATTGTCATATGATGTTACCAAAACATTTACAATAAGCTTTTAATTGCCCAGTGGTTAAAGCATCTTTAGGCGATCCCATTTGTATTGGTGCTCCCTTCCATAACAACTTAGTTTATCGCTATTTAAGCATTAAAATTGATATTCAAATTCAGCTAAAACGCGCCGTCCGGCTAAAGGCAAGTCATTTGGTATCGAGGCAACTGGGTCAGACCAAGGGCTTGGTTCTCGAGCATCACTGTCAAAGATATTTTTTACCGATAAGGCAAAGGTTAATGGATGTCCATTACGTCTTCGCCTTAAAGATAGATCCACTGTTTTATTATCATTAATAGCTTCCCGGTTATCGCCTTGAGCACGTCGCCTATCCAAAACCCAGTTAAATTGAGAATAGACTTGCCAGTTATCGGTCTTTTTCCATAATAAAGATAAGAATAATTGTCGTTGTGGCGACTGAGCCGGTACACTCTTTGAGTTTTTATCTTCTGAAGATTGAACTGAAAAATTGGCATTTAATTCTAGGTTATAAAGCGGCTCCCAAGTCGTTTCTATTTCTATTCCCTGCCCCGTTTGCTGCCCTACATTTTGAGCCGTGCTCGAAGTTGCGCCTCCCCCATCAGGTACAAACTGGATTATATCTTTCCACTCATAATGAAATAATGTCAGGCCATAACTAATTTCCTGAGATGGTCGGTAGTCAAAAGCAAGTTCGGTGCTTTTCATTTCTTCAGGGTCTAAGTCTGGATTCCCTAAAACGATAGGATTGTTAATTGCCAGAGTCTGAGCAAAGCTTGGCGATCGGAATGCTTCGCCATAAAGTACTTTGGCAGTCAGGTCATGGTTAACCGACCAGACTAAAGCCACTCGAGGGTTCGTGGTACTGCCAAAGTCTGAAAAATGGTCATAACGAAGGCCTGTTGTTATTTCCCAGTCTGCCGCAAAGTCCCATATGTCTTGTATGACTGCATATCTGTTTTTTCGGGTTTTTTCTTGGAGAAATACA
>CAJWBJ010000175.1 GCA_913020495.1 uncultured Oleiphilus sp. | reverse complement strand
TTTGTGTTTAACCGCTTTTTAGCGGGAACGTCCGCCACGATTGATAGCATGATGATGATGCTGTTTCATAGTAATGTGCCAACCATCAGTCATTCGAGTGTACAGAAAATAGCACTGCCGGGTTCAGCAATATTGCCATATAAACGTGCAGGTTATGAGAGTACTTTTATTACGGCAGGAAATGGCATGTGGCGAAATTTATCGAACTACTTGCCGCTACAAGGCTTTGATAAATTGATTGATGAAAACATGATTAAGCGAGAATACCCCGAGGCTGCCAAATATGCAGATACATGGGGTGTGCCTGACGAATTTGTATTTAAGTATGCTCAGAAGTTACTGAACGAATCGACCAAACCACAAATGATCTACGTTCTGACGGTCACGAATCATTCTCCTTTCAGGCCACCGGAAAGCTATCAGCCTAATGTCGTGAAGGTCAGTGAGCGTATAGAGGCTATGCTGGGCTCAATGTCGGAGCAGTCAGAAGCTTTATTGCAAACATACCAGTATGCGAATGATGCACTGGGTAACTTTATTGAAGGCATTAAACGCTCCAGTTTAGAAAAGAAAACAGTGATTGCAGCAACAGGAGATCATCGGGTTCGATACTTGGATATCAACAAACAAGAAGAGTTTGGTTTGACTCATGCTGTCCCCTTTTACCTGTATGTGCCTGAGCCTATTTTAGAAAATACGGAACATCTTTTTGATGCGCAGAGAATCGGCTCTCATCGGGATATTTTCCCAACGCTTTATCATTTTAGCTTGTCTAATGCAGACTATATTACCCTTGGAGGTGAGAACTTACTTTCACCTAAGCCTGTCGCAAATTTCGGTTATAATACTGCCAGAGTGATTACGCAACAAGGAGCGGTTGGTGGCCCATCAAAGGATGAATTATATCCTTGGGCATCTGATGGTTTACACAGTTTGCCAAAGGCCATTCAAAACCCTAAGCCAAATGCTGGGAGTGACTATCGACAGCTACAAGATATGTATTTACGCTCACAGGTTATGGGTAAAATATAGGTTGAGCGCTTTGTACGACCGTCGTTTGACTAGCTAGATAGTGTCGTCATTCAGGCTATAAATACTACTGGAACGACAGGGGCTTTTTTAGTGCTCAAATCGTTAAAATTAGTTTAAGAAGGAATTATTTTTGCAACACTTAAAAATTGCTCAACGTTTACGAGTTCATGGTTTTTTTATTGTTATTAATGCACTCGTGTCGATGTTGGTGGCTGCACGCTATTTTGAATTTTTACCGGTCTTTCCTAGTGACTTTCTGGCAATACTGTTTATTTTTGTTGCTACTTTTGGGCAGATGGTTTTATTGGCGGGTGTGCTGGGGCTACTTTCCCTGCCCGTTATATGCTTACCAAAATTGTGGCGTCAGGTTTGCCAAATCACATTCGCCAGCTTAGCGATGGCAACTCTTTATTTTGACACCTTGGTGTTTGCACAATATCGTTTTCATATGAATGCGGTCGTGGTTGATTTGGCCTTGTCAGGGCAGGTGGTTACTTTCCCATTGCTTATGTGGGTAAAAGGCTTGAGTGTTATCGCGTTAGTTTTTTTGGTTCAGTTTTTTCTGTTACGTTGGCTTGAACGATTGCAGTATGAAAAATCTGAAACAGCGCCTGATCAAAGAAGAAAGAAATTTTTTCGTCGTTTTGGACTCGTGACTTTTGCTTCTTTATTGTTGACGCATGGCATTCATATTTGGGCAGCGGCTCAGGCTTATCAGCCCGTTACCATGATTAAACGATACCTGCCCTTATTCTACCCCTCTACATCGAATCGAACGATGGCGAAATATGGCTTTGTAAATGAGAAGTCCTTAGCGCAACAGAAAAATATGAAAATGACTCAAACGAGTGATTTGAACTACCCATTAAACCCGATTAAAGCGACGAAGCCAGAAAAGCCCGTTAATATCGTACTCATACTCGTTGACTCATGGCGAGCAGACACCTTTAACGCAGAGAATACCCCGCATATGTGGCGTTATGCTCAACAAGGCATTGCATTCAATAACCATTTATCCTCAGGGAATGCGACAAGAACGGGTGTCTTCGGTATGTTTTACGGTATTCCGGGTACTTACTGGCACTCTGTTTTAGCAAATAGTCAGCCGCCTGTTTTAATTGAGCGCTTACAAGCTTTAGATTATGAGTTGGGGATTTTTGCCGCAGCGAAGCTAACGAAACCCGAGTTTGATCAAACGGTTTTTGGTTCGATTGATAACCTGCGCCTTGGCTCAAAAGGTGATACGCCTTCAGCGCGGGATGAGAACCTGACGAATGACTGGCTAGCTTGGGAGGAAAAGCGGGAAAAGCACAAACCGGCCTTTTCATTTCTGTTTTATGATGCGCCTCATGGTTATGACTTCCCGGAAAATTATTCGCCTCGTTTTGAACCGATGGTTGATTCAATGAACTATATGGATCTGGACAATGACTATGACCCGGTTCCATTGATGAATCGCTATAAAACCAGTGTCCACTATGTTGATAGTCAGGTGAAACGAGTGTTAGAGCGTTTAGAGGAAAGTGGTGAACTCGAAAATACAGTGGTGATTATTACTGGCGACCATGGTCAGGAAATGAATGATAATAAGCTTAATTTCTGGGGGCATAACAGTAATTATACTAACGCTCAAATTCAAGTGCCGTTTGCCATGTTTGGCCCGAAGATTTCAGCTCAGATGAATACATGGGGAGATCGTTTTACCGCACATCAAGATCTAGTGCCCACGCTCGCTATAAATTACTTAGGTATTGAAAATGAAATTAAAGATTATGCAGTAGGCGTTGACTTACTTGATAATCCAATCAAACGTGATTGGATCATTTCATCCAAATACAGTAGTTATGGTGTGGTGACGGATGACTATATTGTTGAAGTGGGTGCGACGGGAAATTACCAGATATTAGACAAAACCAACCGGCCAGCCTCTAAAGAAAAGCTGAACTTTCAATATTTACAAGAGGTGTTTGAGCAAATTAGCTTATATAGCAAGTAGTGTTTGAATAGCAGGAAATTAAACTAGCCAAGCCACAAAATAGGGTAGTAGTGTTGATGTTGATAAACCCATCAACCCCATCGCGAGTGCTGAAAAAGCGCCAGTCTTAACACTCATTTCAAAAGCGGTCGCGGTAGCAATACCGTGGCCAACTAAGCCCATGCTGAAACCTTGAGCAATAGGGTTATCAATCGAAAATACTTTAAATACACTACTTGAAACCACGGCAACAACAGCGCCTGTGACAATAACAATCGCAGCAACCAAGGGAGGATAAGCGCCAATTTCTTCAGCAACACCGATGGCAAAAGGTGTGCTAATTGACTTAGGTGCTAAAGACAAAAGTACGGCGGTGTCAGCGCCTAAGATCCAAGCAGACAATACTGATAACACCGGAGTTATTATCGCCATAACGCTTAGGCTTATTGTTAGTGGTAAAGCGTGCTCTCGAATTAGGTGAAAGTTATTTCGCAATGGAACCGCCAAGGCAACGGTTGCTGTACCAAGTAGAAAGTGAATGGCTTCAACACTCTCAAAATAAGTACCGTAATCAATATCAAATACCAATAAGGCCGAAATGACCAATGCGATAGCGCTGACGACGGGCAGTAATAAAACGTTCTTATTACTGCGTTGGTAAATGTACAGACTGACCGTGTATATAATGATTGTCAGTACCAGTAATAAAGCGGGGTAGTCTTGGAGTAAGTTGTGAATCATGTTTCTGACTCACAGAATTTATCTGCATCATCTTCTGACTTTAACAGGCGTTGGGTGAAGAGCGCAGCTAAAATAAAACATAAAATGGTAGCGCCAAAAACAGAGGCGAAAAGTGCGAGGCCATCTTGCTTCAATACCTCTGTATAGTTCATTATTCCAACGCCGGCGGGAATAAAAAAAAGTGGCAGATGCAGTAATAATTTTTGTGCGGATGCCGTTATGCCTTTATTGCTAGGAATGATGAACAATAATAACAACAATAAAGACATACCAATGGTGGCGCCTGGAATGGGTAAATCCCAAAAGACTTTGAGCCAGTTTCCAATTAACTGAAAAACGATAAATAAGGGAATGTAGATTAAAAATTTCATTGTAGCGGTCGGCTTTACATCGTCAGCGGCATCAATAACCAAAGACGCATCATATATTAATGTTGCGGTGTGATTAAGTTAATTAGTTGGAGTCATAAAATCACATCTATTTGACACACTGAAAAGAAAGAATCATTTCACAATAACTGCTTACTTAAATTACTTCATCATTCTGGTGTGTTCTTCAGGCGGAATCCATTACTCTAATGTCCGAATCAATTTTAATATGCTGGATTCCGTCTACAAAGACTACCGGAATGACAGAAAAAATAATCGCACGAAGTTCCCTAAAGATATTTTATGAATGAAAACACGATAAAGTCTGAGTCGCCATCCTTGCAGTCAGCCCGATTTGCACTTCAGTTTATTGCACCTTATCGGCGGCAGGTAATAGGCGCGATGCTCGCGCTAATGTTTACTGCAGGCATCACGCTTTCATTAGGACAAGGTATTCGTCTGTTAATTGATCAGGGGATCTCAACCCAATCGACTGACTTGCTTGAGACGTCGATTCTGTTCTTTTTTATTTTAGTCATAGGTTTGGCATTTGGGACTTTTGCGCGTTATTACTGGGTGTCTTGGATTGGTGAACGCGTCGTGACGGACATGCGTCGTAAGGTGTTTAATCATCTGATCGATTTACATCCAGGTTTTTTTGATACTAACCGGGGCTTGGAAATCCAGTCACGCCTTACCGCAGACACGACACTGATTCAGTCGGTCATTGGTTCATCGGTTTCGATCGCTTTACGTAATATTAT
>CAJWBJ010000174.1 GCA_913020495.1 uncultured Oleiphilus sp. | reverse complement strand
ACTGACCGTTTCTTAACTTCTTGGGGAGTAAAGCAAATGTTAGACATCAAAGCGCCAACTATCGTTGATATCCGCGACTTGAAATTGAATATTATGAAGAAGCACATGGATGCAAACTCTGCAGTTCGTATTCAGTATGCTGCTAAATATGCACAAACAGCGAACTACTGGAAGTACTTTATCGGTCAGTCTAAAGGGTTGAAGCGTTTGAATGTATACGGAAAGAAACAAGCTATTGAAGCTGACTATACTGCCTTTGCAAATTCTTCTGAAGAAAACAAAGCGAAGTATGGCGAAGCGCTTACTTTAATTGCTGAGGCTTATGAAGCAACAGACGCCACTGAAAAAGGAGCTAACTTCCTTTCTGAAATTGGTATCCGTGGTACAGATGTAGTTTTATTTGCTTTCCGTGCGAAGCGTATGATCGATCAGTTAATTGAAACTGAAGATGCTGAGGAGAAAGCAGGTATTATCGCTAAGCTTGAAGGATTTGCTGCAGAGCACTTTAAAAACTACGATGCTGCATTAGATGAAGAGCAATTTGCAAGATTGTTTGCTAAATACCAAGCTGATGTAGATGCCGCACAACACCCAAGTTTCTTTGCTCATGTGAACAAAAAATACAAAGGTGATTTTACTAGGTATGCAACAAAGATGTATGCTAAATCATACTTTACTAACGAAGCTCGTTTTGCTGCATTTATTGCCGCTCCGAATGCTAAGAAATTAGAAAAAGATTTAGCGGTTATTGCTTCTGGATCTGTAATTCAGTCTTACTTCGGAATGGGTTCTGCTAACGCTGAGGCGGAAGCTAATTTGACAAAAGGGAATCGTTTATTCGTTGATGGTCTTCGCAAGATGGATCCAGAGAAAAAATACTACCCGAATGCAAACTCTACTATGAGAACAACTTTTGGTACTGTTGGTGATTACGTTCCTGCTGATGCTATTCAGTACGATTACGTAACAACTTTAGAAGGTGTTATCGAGAAGTTTGTTCCTGGTGATCATGAGTTTGATTTACCACAAAAATTTATCGACTTATACGAAGCTAAAGATTACGGTCAGTATGCTGATAAAGACGGTAAGTTAATTGTTAACTTCATTCACAATACAGACATTACAGGTGGTAACTCAGGTTCTCCGGTAATCAATGCTAAAGGTCACCTTATCGGTACTGCATTCGATGGTAACTGGGAAGCAATGAGTGGTGATATCGCTTTCGAACCAGAATTACAAAGAACTATTTCTTGTGATATTCGTTACGTGTTATTTATCGTTGATAAATACGCTGGCGCAACTCACTTAGTAAACGAAATGGACTTAGTGAAAGGAGAGTAAGAATCTCTTTATATAATTTAAAAAAGCCTCTTTCCGTACGTACGGAAAGAGGCTTTTTTTGTTTTAATTATTTTGCTTGAACTCTCTTGTGCACCGAACCATCATCAAAAACATCGATAACAAGACCAGCGTAATTTTCAGAAATAGTTCTTCCCATAAGATCTATCGACTTAAGCAAAGTCCTTCTTGAGTTTGTATGTCCAATAGTTTCAATGTTTACGTCATTACAATCGGCAGCGCTCCCAGTTTCAGAATTGAAAGTTCCATCTACCGAAAACCAGTGTAGCCATTCGCCACCATTCACCGTTTGCCAGTCCTTAAGGTCTAGGTAGTTTTCTCCTGTTGTGGTTCCCCCAACTTTATACACTTTAGCTGCTTGCCCATTAAAATTCCATGTAAAAGGAGTTCCAGCTTGCATGTTTTCAGGTACATTTCCTTCTTCACAATTCATTTGTACAAAAAAGGCGAAATCATCGTACTCTGGCCACTCGCCATAAACAGCACCTAATCCAGAAGAGTCAATACACACAGCAGTGTATTCATCACATGCAATACCAAAAGAGCGCTCACCCAGTTCGTTGTTCATCCGCGCCATAAAAGTCAATAAGCGACCTTCACGATCTCTTTCGCTAAAGTGTGTATCGGTAATTGTATTTTCTAATAAGGGAACTTCTAAAAAGTCATTATGACCAATAGTCATATAGGTATTGTACGGATCTTCTAAGGCTTCGGAGCTATAAACCCCACCGTTGTCGGCAGAGAAATAAGAAGCGCCTAAAACAGCCATTCCAGCACTCGTTCCACCAATAACCGCTTGGTCCACATTAATGTGTTGGTTGAGTAGGTTTTCAACCTCAGTATCTTTCCAATAATTGATATAATCCGATTGATTGCCACCTGCCATCCAAATTGCTTCGGCATTGGCTATTTGCTGTAATACATATGAATCGGTGGCAGCACTTGCACTATTGAACACGATAGTTTCTACAGAGTTTACTTCAACACCTAAATCTGAGAATAAGTAATCGTTATAACCATCAGATCCACTCGCACGAATAACAAGAACATCTCCACCATTGGCTTTTTCCAGAAACCAAATCATCGCTCGATCATCTTCTGTTGAGCCACCCATCAAACAAACACCGTAATCTGGATTGGTTTCTACATCAGTAACATCCCCTGTGAAATAGGAGTTGTAAGGTTGTGCTTTAGCTACGATTGAGAGTAGAATGCCTATTGTGAATAGAAGTTTTTTCATTGTACTTTATTATTTAAATTTATTTTTTTGGCTACGCAAAATTGAAACAATTTCCTTGCCGCATTTTTCAGTTTGCTCTAAGGGGAATAAGTGTCCTCCATCAAATGGAATGAATTCTGTATTAGGGAATAAATGCTTTATGGAATCTATATTTCTGGTCTTTGCAATATCACCTCCATTAGCATAAAGGTAGAAGCTGGGAATAGTCAATTTTACTGGCTTGTAAAAAGGTGGCGTGAGTGCAAATATTTTCGTTTCAATTTCTTTTTTAAAACGAAGTGCAATTCCTTCATCAGTATCTTGAAAGCCATATTTAATGTAATTATCGAAGGATGCTTGACCGAAGTTTTTAAACAAAAACTTAGCTCTAAGTTTCCCTGCTACAAATTCTCTCGATGGGAATTGATCAGAACGCTTAGCAGATTTTTTAGCCAAAGGCATAATGTGTTGAGATACCCCCAAACATTGGGTGATGGCCAATATCCATCTAAACCCCCTCGATAAAACAGGAGGGTCCATCATGATAAGTCCTTTGAATAAATCGGGTCTTTGCTCTACAGCAAAAGCCAAACTCACCGCACCAAAAGAATGTCCAATTGCCCAAACGGGTTCACTATAATTGGTTTCAAAATAGTCTATGATTTCTGGAACAATAGCTCTCCAAGAGTTTTCTATTTGATGCTTGCCGTGAGCTAACATTGGGATATAGCCAATGTCAAAGTCTTTTAAACCCTCAAATAAATCACCGTAAACCTCCGATGGAAATCCATTAGCGTGTGCAAAGAATATTTTTTCATTCATGCCACTAAGGTAGTTGATTGTTAATAGTTGATAGTTGTTGGGGAAGTGAATGTATTTGTTTTTAGAAAGGAATCCTTCGACAAGCTCAGGATGACAATTAGCATTCGACACATTATAGAACTACACTTTTTTACGCATCCAATGACTTACTATGGCTGGTTGGTAGCATATAGCATGTCATGTTGAGCCTGTCGAAGCACGGTATGGTACGGCATTTTTATCAAGCTGAAAGATCATAACTGAAAGCACAGCGCTTTTTAACACAAACAAACAATAAGCCTCAAAAAATAATTATCTTTGCGCTTATGACAAAAAAACGCCTAGCCATATTGGGGTCAACGGGTTCTATAGGGACACAAGTTTTAGAAGTTGTTCTGGAGCAAAAAGACCGTTTTGAAGTAGAGGTTTTGACGGCTCATCGCAATGCAGATTTATTAATCGAGCAGGCGATAGCACATCAACCAAACGTGGTGGTTATAGGCGAGGAAGGTTTGTACGACAAAGTATATACTGCACTCGATGCGCATCACATAAAAGTATATGCTGGAGCGGAAGCATTATCGCAAGTAGTGCAAATGGAAACGGTTGATTTGGTCTTAACCGCTTTAGTAGGTTATGCAGGCTTGATTCCGTCATTGGCAGCTATAGATGCAGGTAAGAATATTGCTTTAGCCAATAAGGAAACTTTAGTAGTTGCCGGCGAATTGGTAACGCAAAGAGCCAAAGCGAAAGGGGTAAAAATCTATCCTGTAGATTCTGAGCATTCGGCTATTTTCCAGTGTTTGACAGGTGAATTCCAAAATCCGATAGAGAAGATTATTTTAACAGCTTCAGGTGGCCCTTTTAGAGGAATGAACCGCCAAGATTTGTTGAAGGTTACCAAGGCGCAAGCTTTAAAACATCCCAACTGGGATATGGGCGCTAAGATTACCATCGACTCGGCGAGTATGATGAACAAAGGTTTGGAGGTGATAGAAGCAAAATGGTTGTTTGGTTTAAAACCCGAACAAATTGAGGTTATCGTACATCCACAATCCATCATTCATTCTTTGGTTCAGTTTCAAGATGGATCGATGAAAGCACAGTTGGGCTTGCCTGACATGAAGCTCCCGATTCAATATGCTATGGCTTATCCAGATCGTTTGCCAAATACATTTGAGCGATTCAACTTTATGGATTACCCAAATTTATCATTCGAACAACCAGATTTAGAAACGTTCAGAAACCTACAATTAGCTTATGATGCTATGAATATGGGTGGAAATGCAGCTTGTATTTTAAACGCTGCGAATGAGGTTGTAGTAGATGCTTTCTTAAAAGAAAAAATAGGATTTTTACAGATGTCTGATATTATTGAAGATACACTTCAAAAATGTACATTTGTTCCTAAACCTACACTAGAAGATTATATTGCTTCGGATGCCGAAGCACGCAGAATAACAACAGACAAGATTTAATACAATGACTGAAACATTAATCAAAG
>CAJWBJ010000173.1 GCA_913020495.1 uncultured Oleiphilus sp. | reverse complement strand
CCAGAGCTGATGGCATGCGCATCTGTGATGGTTAAGTTGTTGCTATCAACATCAATGTCATTACCCAATATATTTATAATCGTGGGAATATCTTCATCTGTTGTTGCGGTATCGTTGACTAACACCGGTGCATCATTTACTGATAATATCGAGACAGTTACCTTGGCTGAAGAAGTACCACCATCTTCATCAGTAATGGCATAACTTAGTATTGAGGTGCCGTACATATTTTCTGCAGGGCTAAACGTGATGGTGTTGTTTGCGTTTATGATTACTTCGCCGCTTGATGCCGATACTTGGCTTATTTTAAGAGTATGACCTTCCGGGTCTGTATCATTGTTTAAAACATTAATTGAGACTGGAGTATCTTCAAGTGTGCTGGTTACATCATTTATCGCAATGGGGGCATCATTCACTGCATTAATCGTGACGGTTGCAGCGCTTGATGATATTCCACCATGACCATCTTCGATGATATAACTTATCGTTGCCATGCCATTAAAGCTTTCATAAGGCTGAAACAATAAGGTGTCATTGGATGTAATGGTTACTTGTCCTGAGGCTGATGCCGCACTTGAAATGGTTAAGTTATCATTATCTGCATCGGTATCATTAGCTAGTACATCAATAATAAGTGATGCATCCTCTTGCATTACAGCCGAATCTGGGAAGGACTCAGGGGCGTCATTAATGGGCAGAATAGATACTGATACATATGCGGTCGCATTACCTCCGCGATTGTCGCTAATGGAATAACGAATGCTTGAGCTGCTATTTGCATTGAGTCCCGGTGTAAAAACCAGAACATTACTGCTTTGGTCAGTATTGGTCGGAATATTTTCTACGGTAACGGAACCTGTTCCTTCCGCAACCGTCGCTTGTGTAATGGTTAACTGCTCATTATCAGGGTCCGAATCATTATCAAGTACATGAATTGTAGTGATGGTGTCTTCAAAAACTTCAATCGTGTCATTGTGTCCGATGGGAGGGGTATTCACGGGGGTTGGCTTTTGGGTGATTACATGAACAACAAGTAAAGCACTTAGCGAGACTTGTGAACCAACGCTGTTAGAAACGATGACATCATAGGTTCCCATGTCTGTAATATTGGCCTGACTAATCGTATACGTCGCTTCACTTGCTTCAGGTATTGGATTGCCATTAAAGCGCCATTGAAAATTTAAGTTATCATCACCTAGTGCATAAACACTGAAACTTGCCGGGCTGGCTTCATTAACTGTTAATGACACAGGGTGCTGTGAGATTTCAACCGGGTCGATTAGCTCAGGTACGATGGTAGTGAGATCATAGGCAGCTTCAACTTCAGAAGAGATTTTAGCCAAGTTGCTTTGTAGCTTGGGGTTATCCGTTTGGCTGAGTAAGTTCTGAGAAATTTCACTGGCCTTATAAAATAAATCATCCAAAGCAACGTCCGGTAATGCGCTCATATTTGCAGCAGTTAGGGCGCCTGAAGAGGCGATTCTATCTGCTGCATGATTGATTATTTCACTGATGTTATCCCAATCAGGCGAATGTAACAGTGCTAAAAAAGAGGCTGAGATGATAGATGTTTTAATTGCTGTTTTGTTCAGGTCAGCATAGCTATTCAGTTTGGTTAAATCGGGTGGTGTGAGTTGTAAAGCACCTGAACCCAAGCCCATCAATGCTTCGATGTAACGATAACTGGCGTTGACATTTTCATTCGTCAGGCCTTTCTCTTTATTTTTAGCGTGAGAAGCAGCCAGATGACTCAAAACACTTATATTGACCGTGTTTAAAAAGCCATGCTCCACAATGGGCAAGATCGCGGATATCTCGTAATTAGTATCTAGTGAGAACTTATTACCGAAAGTAGTGCTGGTCTCTGAGGCATTTTTCGGGCAGCCTGAAATAACGTCGCAGGTGATAAGTGTATCCTGGTCTGCGGTGATTTTAATTAATATGGAGTCAGGATGAACTGTATTTGGCAAGCGTAGGCTAAAGTGACCGTTTATATCTGTTCGAACCGGCAAGCCAAATGGATAAATGGAGGCTTTACTTTGATCTTCAGAGTGAGATATTTGGTAAGTTCGAACAATGCCGTTTTCAATGACGCTATTCGTAGCTTGGCCTTCGATGATGGTGTCTGAATATGAGGTGGATGATGGCTCGATTGCATCAATATCTTCTTGGTCTATACAGCCAATTAAAGATAGAAGAGCAGAAAGAATTAATAACTTGGTTATACGGTTGATACGAGTAGTAAATCTGAATAACGGTGTAGACATGGTTCATCCATTTGTCTAGGAGTTTATCTATACAGGGAGTAGAGAAAACAGATTCCGTTACGAATCACACAAACATCCATGTTGTGAAGTTCTTGCCTTTAAAGTTATGCAAGAAGATTTTTTGAGCGCGGGGAGTGTACCGAGTAAAATTGGTAATATATAGCTTACAAGTGTATTGAGTTTAGTAGATGATATGTACGTCATATTTTTATGAATATGACTGATTTGTAAGGTTTTTTCACATGATTTTAATAACTAAAAATGGCATGGAATATGACAGTACTGACTGAAAAAAAGGGTAAAGTATTGACGGTGATTATTAATCGTCCTGACGTGAAAAATGCGATTGATGAAGCAACGGGGGTGGCGTTAGCGAAAGTATTTCGTGAATTTGAAGATGATGATTCGGTTTCTGTTGCCGTTCTTTGTGGTAGTGGAAATACTTTTTGTGCAGGCTGGGATCTTAAAAAAGCAGCCAATTTTTCAGATATGGACAAAATAAACCAGCTAACACCTGAAGATGACGGTCCCATTGGTCCGACTAAAATGTTGTTAAGCAAACCTGTTATAGCAGCCATTTCTGGCTATGCCGTCGCAGGGGGCATGGAACTCGCGTTATGGTGCGATATGCGCGTAGTGGAAGAAGATGCGACTTTTGGTGTGTTTTGTCGACGTTTTGGCGTGCCTCTTGTTGATGGTGGCACGGTTCGGCTTCCCCGCCTGATCGGGATGAGTCATGCGATGGATTTAATTCTGACTGGTCGACCGGTTGGCGCCGTTGAAGCAAAACAAATAGGCCTTGCAAATAGAGTGGTTGAGAAAGGCGAATCTCGAAATGCAGCAGAGGAATTAGCCGCTCAAATTGCACTCTTTCCCCAAACTTGTATGCGAAGTGATCGAATGAGCGCTTATGAGCAATGGGATAAGAGTTTTGTTGACGCAGTAAAAAATGAGTTTACCCGAGGAATCTCCGTCGTTAATAGTGGTGAAACTTTAAAAGGCGCCGCTTCGTTTGAGAAAGGGCAGGGACGACACGGAAAATTCTAGAGTGTTAATTACGTCTGAAGCGCGGATTATTGTGCGCGCTTTCAATGGCGGTTAAACTTCGAAAAAAAGTTTCAATTTGTCGCGCATATCATCATTAAGGTAACACGTCATAAACTTGCCATGACGCTCAACGGTGATGAGATCAGCATTCACTAACTCCTTAATGTGATGCGAGACCGTTGGAGCACCACAATTTAACTTCTTAATAAAATCAGTTAATCCACACCCTGTATCTGAAGATTCAACTTGTTTGGAACGAGCGTCGAGTATTTCCAGGTAAATCTTCAATCGATTTGGATTCGACAGTGCTTTGAACGCATTGGATATTTTCTTGTGATCAATCACATCAACCTCTGGTACTCGTTGTTTGAGTATCGCTACTTTATTTTGATAGTTATGAAACTGTCGCATAATCATAGCAGATAAATTTATTGAACCCAAAAGGAGTGTTTCTTGAAAATTGCTTTTTAGTAGTTTGATAGTTTGACATTTATCGAATTGTAAGTTAGTTTTATATCTATCGAAGTGTTTATTAATTAAACATCTTGTTTCACACTTTAATTTATAGTTAGCAGAGGGTATGTATGAATGATTTTTCAGGGAAAACGGCACTCGTAACGGGCGCATCTAGCGGTATTGGTGAATCCTTCGCAAATCTTTTGGCGAAATCTGGAGCCAATTTGATTCTCGTTGCACGTCGAGAAGACCGACTGAATGCACTCTCAGAGAAGCTTCAGGCTGACTTTAACGTCAATGTTGAAGTGATTGTAAAAGATCTTGCATTGCCGAATGCGAGTGAGTCCTTATATCAGCAAACTACTTCAATGGGAATTCAAGTAGATGTTCTAATTAACAATGCGGGTTTAGGTACTCATGGAAGCTTCCTTGATATGCCACTTGCGAAGCATCATCAAATGATCAACCTGAATATTATCGCGCTGAATGATCTTACCCACTTCTACGGACAGGATATGGCTAAACGTGGACAAGGGGCAATTCTTCTGGTCGCTTCCATTGCTGGGTTTCTACCGGTACCCAAGTTTTCTACTTATGCAGCAACGAAAAACTATGTGCTCGCTTTGGGTGAAGCGTTAGGGAATGAATTGAAAAGTAAAGGCGTCACCGTAACAACGCTTTGCCCAGGAGGTACGCTTACTGAGTTTATGGACGTTGCCGGTCAGCAAATTGACGGTATTCGTTCCTTAGCGATGATGAGTAGTGATAAAGTTGCCAAAACCGGGTTAAAGGCACTAACCCGAAAAAAGCGCGTGATCGTTCCCGGTTGGTTGTACAAACTAGGTATTTCGAGTTTGCGACTGTTTCCTCGTCGGCTACAAGCTATATTTGGACAGTTAGCGACTGATTAATGATGATTGTTTTTTTACCGGATAACTCTAATGAATGCACTTACTCGTATATTATTCGCAATAGGAGCCTTGTTTATGGCTGTTTTTCTTAGCGCTTGTGTCAGCAATACTTTTAATACCAAGCTTGAGGCATCTGCCCACTACAAAGACGGGGAGTTCATTAATAGTGAACCTTTTGAAAAACCAACAGTAAGTAAAACTCTGG
>CAJWBJ010000172.1 GCA_913020495.1 uncultured Oleiphilus sp. | reverse complement strand
GCTTTAGGATCTAACCAATGAGAAGAATGAATGCCTTCACGCATAGAAAGATCCATTAACTGATGATATGCAGGGTGAAAGCGCACCTCATCAATTCGCTCACCGTTACGTTTGTGAGTATGTAATGTGGGTTTGTTTTCATTCGCTTGCACACCCCAGGTGATAATTTCTTCAGAGCCACATAGAGCACCTAGACGTAACAAGTCATCTTCCGCCCACTGACCGCCATTCTCTTGAACAGAGTCCTTTAAAGCCTGATCCTGCTCATATAAATTATAATTTTCTAGCGCACTCGGCATATTTTCAATTTCATGCGTTTCAGCCCAGTAGGCATTACTTGGCTTAAAGTCAGCTAAATCTTTTTGTATTGTGTCTTTTGAGGGGGATATATTTGACATGATATTGTACCTTCTACAAGTTCCACCAATAATATGAATCGTAGTTCATTTTATTGTAAAGTAGATCATCTGATGAAAATATAGTCAATTATTTAGTAGACATTTATTCACTCATTGTGAAGTGGCGACACTTTGAATTATGGTCAATTTTAAGCCAATCCGTTAAACTTCGCCTACTCATCTAACGGATTGGATAATAGGCATGTCATACCGCCCCACAGACAAAACAGAAGCTCGGAAAAAGTCACAACATGCCTTGCTTCTATCATCAGCAATAAAGATCGTTTCGGTACGAGGCTTTCAGGCTTTAACCATTGGCGCCTTGGCTGAAGAAGCAGATGTCGCAACCGGCACGGTTTATAAATACTTCGACTCCAAAGCAATTTTGTGCTCAGAGGTCTTCCGGCTAGGAACAGAAAAAGAAGTCCAGCAGGTACAGCTGGCTGCTTTTCCAGAAAACTCTATGAGTTGTGAACAACGGCTGACAAATGCTATCGCTATTTTTGCGGAACGCGCTATCGCCGGATACAGATTAGCTTATGCACTAACATCAGAATCAGTCGATCCTATTATTGAAATTGAGCGCCGGATATATCGACAATCCTATGCTGATATATTTGAAACTTTAATTGCTGAAGGCATCGAACAAAATGAATTCCGCCCTCAGGACGCAAGGATCTCTGCATCAGCCATGGTTGGCACCATAACAGAAACGCTTATAGGTCCAGTTGGGCCCAGTACACCGAGCTCAACAGAGTCTCAGAAAAATAAATTAATCAAAAGCATTCAACAGTTTTGTTTACATGCCGTCATGAAGTAAATTTTCGATTATGATTTGATAGAATTTTGGTTTTAGCTGATCGTTTTAGCGGGGTTTATCTCTTAATTGCCAAAGAATTGCTCGCGCTGCACACGCTCTTCATAAGCGGTTTTAATATCAGCGACTTGAAACTGAACCTTTTGCCCCGGCATCGCTTGTCCGATTTTTTCTATATCTGTCGACAACACCACGCCTAATTTAGGGTAACCTCCAATTGTCTGGCGATCACGCATCAATACAATAGGTTGGCCATCTGGAGGAATCTGTATTGCCCCCAACGCAATGCCTTCTGAAATAATACCTTCACTGAAGGTGTTTATTTTTTCACCTTGCAAGCGAAACCCCATTCGGTCACTTTCGCTACTAATTCGATATTCTTGCTGTAAAAACCGCTGCTGTTCCTGACATGAAAATAACGGCCATTGGCAAGCAGGAATAAATCGGCAGGTAATTGTTTCTTGGTTATTGTAAGACCTGATTAAATCAGGATAGACACTTATGTTCACCATTTGGTGCTGTGCTTGAGGAATACATGACGATAATTTATCACCCACTTTCAGAGCGCCCCCCCGATCGAAACCACCGAGATTTTCACGTTTGACCGTACAAGCAGAATTGAAAGGTTTCGGACATTCAAAGCCACCTTTGATGGCTAAATATGCTCGAGTTCCTTGCATTTGAGGGCTGTCAAACACCAGCTCATCACCCACTTTAAGACCAATGGTTTCCCAGTTTTGTAGCGCCTGCTGGTTTAATTGAACCTTTAAATTGGCACCGGTAATTGCCACTTGGCAACGTTGACGTGCTTTTAGAGAGAACTTACCAAAGCTAATTTCAATACAAGCAGCATTTAGCTCATTTCCAAGTAATTTGTTCGCCCATAAAAATGCATATTCATCCATAGGTCCCGATTGAGTTAAACCCATTGATTGTTGTTGAGTGCGCCCCCTATCTATAAACAGTGCCAAAAAATTTGCCTTAGTGACCTCTAACACGTCATTCATCATCAAACACTCTTAAATCATCCAAACAGCCACCTAACTGTATAAACCGTTCTTTATCGACGGACTTGAACCGTACGCTGTCTGCTGTTTTCAATAGCGCTGCAGGGGAGTTGTCGGGGTTAAACAATTCACAAGGGCTACGACCAATAATATGCCACCCTCCCGGGCTTGCGTTTGGGTAGATAGCGGTCTGTAAGTCAGAAATAGCAACAGAACCTGCAGGAACATTTGTTCTGGGACTGGTTTTACGAGGCATTTCCAAGCAAGGGTCTATTTGCCCCATAAAAGCAAAACCAGGCGCAAAGCCCATCGCATAAACCCGGTATTGACGCTGGCTATGGAGCTCGGCTATTTGCTGCCAAGTCAGCCCTTTTTGTTTGGCGATAGGTAGAATATCCCAAGCAACACTCGGGTGATAATACACAGGAATTTCAATACAGCTCATTTCCTGCTCACGAGCTGCCTTATTTGGTTTAAAGGCCTGTGAATGCAATAAGCGACAATGCTTGTCCCATGCTTTCTGATATTTAATTTGTGCCTGCCATGGAGAAATCAATAAAGGGTCAAACTCAATTAGCAAGGTCGTATAAGACGCGATAAGATCCTTTAATTGATGGCCAAAAACCTTGGCGGCACAAAGCTCGGCTTGTTGAATCGTATCGAGCAAGCTTTCTGAAATATGCTCGCCAAAGTGAATCAGTAAATTCCTTTCACTAATTAATTCACAATGAATATTATCTCTCATCTTGCAAGCATCGCTTTAGGGCTTGAATCATTTTTACCGCCTCTTCATTATCGCCATGCACACAAAGTGTTTCGGCATCCAATGTAATCGTCTTACCGCTAATACTTTGAATACTACCCTGCTCTTTTAATTGAATGGCTCGGTTCAAAATTTGGTCTGGCGTTTTGAGGACCGCACCTTCCATACTTCGAGACACCAAAAAACCCTGATCATCATAGGCTCTATCGGCAAATGCCTCAAACATAACCGTAACACCGAAATCATCTGCTTTAAGCTTGAATAAATCATTATTCATTGTTGCCATCATTAATAGAGGCATTTCCGGATTGAATTTCTGTAAGGCTGAAAGTATGGCAAACAACACCTCATCATTTTTCATCATATCATGGTACAAAGCACCATGAGGTTTCAGATAAGCCAGCTCACAAGCCTGACTTTGACACATTCCAGAAAGCGCTCCAAGCTGATAGGTAATGATGTTTTCAATTTCTTCAGGATTTAACTGCATGGATCTTCGCCCAAAACCCTGTCGGTCCGGGTAGGAAGGGTGAGCCCCAATTTTGACTTGATGCTGTTTCGCTAAGGCAACCGTTTTTTGCATCACTTGTGGGTCACCAGCATGATAACCGCAAGCTATGTTGGCCATATCAATATAAGGCATGACTAAAGGGTCTGCCGCTATTTTCCAATAACCATAGCTTTCGCCTAAATCGCAATTGAGTAACATGTATTCTTATCCGACTTAAATTAGTTTGATTTATTTTAGCGGTTACAACCGCATAAGTAACGCCCAGTATCGCTGAACCGAATAACATTTACTTAACGCTATTAAGTGGCTTAAAAGTTTATTCCGGTACTCTCTTTCGCTGAGAATTTTTTCAGAAATCAAACAACTCCAAATCACACTAAGTAGACATTTACGCAACCTCTAAAATAGCCATCTACCATTGGGCGCTGTTTACTTGACTCGTTTGAACTAAAAATAGGTCTAACCTCAATTGCAATACATTTTGTGAGCGATGCTCTCGTAATCACACCAATTGTCGGCCATGGACTCTTGCTTTTTCGTTTGTAAGACCAAAGGAGTAGTTGTTAATTGATCGCACAAAACAGGCAGACAAGAGACGGTTAAAATTACTAATCAATACAACGAACATTCAAAAAGTACTCTTTCATATTCTATCTACCAAATATGAATGTATAATTAACAGTTGTTTGATGACACTTAACACCAAAACATCCTTGTGTTGTAATGACAAAGTAATTATTAAAAGCCAGTTTCTACAAAAAAGGAATAAATAAAATGATAAAAATAATTCAAAAGGCTCTTTTACTATCTTTTCTAATCTTTGGTTACAGTGCTTCGCATGCAACTGTTATTACGATTAATTCATCCCAAGAATACACTACTTCAGTCGTAAATGTATCAAGTCAAAGTACGACTAAATTCATCAATGAAACACCAACCTTCCAGCAATTTGACAGTACTTTGGGATCTCTCACTTCAGCTATTTTGGAGTATGATATTTCAGGCAAGGTTGATCTTTTTAGTGGGTCTTTTGCTCCTAACAACGGTAAGTTCTCGACTGGAAGTGTGGAAATTAGCTTCAACGGCGAGAGTCAGGTAAAAGATTTCGATATTGGTGCTGAAGCAACACTCTTTTTTGATGGGCCTGATAATATTGTCAATTTGAACCTAATAGATGTAATAGGTAATGGCACCTTCGACCTTGGAAAATTTATAGCAAAATACACATTTGATACAGGGACTTTTTGGAGTGGGGTTCTAGACACGACGAAGACGCAAATTGATTTCATACTTACATATGAATATACCCCCTTAAATACTAACACTGTTCCAGAACCAACTTCACTTGCTCTGTTTGGTCTAGGCTTAGCAGGCATTGGCGTAACCCGAAGAAAGAAATCAGTAACATAATTATAATTGAGTCGTTGATATTGAAAGCCACTTTTATAAAGTGGCTTTTGGGTTTTAGTCGTTAATTATTAAAATAATCGTACAGATCTAACCAAAACCAGTGACTTATTAGTAGTGTTTCCTACTACAGTTTTATATTTCAGCTTAAGTAAATCATTCATCTTTGG
>CAJWBJ010000171.1 GCA_913020495.1 uncultured Oleiphilus sp. | reverse complement strand
TTCATGATTGTTTTAGGAATGATCACACCCGCTTCCATTGAAGTATGAATTTCATCACCAGTACGATCCAAAAAGCCAGTATTAATAAATACCACACGGTCTTTTGCTGCACGGATACATTCTTTCAGGTTTACCGTAGTACGGCGTTCTTCATCCATAATTCCCATTTTTACGGTAAATTCAGGTAGACCAAGCGCCTTTTCAACCCGACCAAATAACTCATTGGCAAATGCCACTTCTTCAGGCCCGTGCATTTTCGGCTTAACGATGTTGACACTACCCGTTGTAGAATTCTGGAAAGGCGCATTGCCTTTAATATCATGGATAGCAATCATTGAAGTGATCATCGCGTCCATGATGCCTTCAGGAATTTCGCTACCGTCTTTTAATAAAATCGCAGGGTTCGTCATCAAATGACCAACATTACGCACGAACAACATTGAACGACCTTTCAACTTCAGCTCTGAGCCATCAAGCGCAGTATAAATACGGTCTGGGTTCATTGTACGCGTAAATGTTTTACCACCTTTATTAACTGACTCAGCAAGATCACCCTTCATTAAGCCTAACCAGTTGGTGTAAATCAGTGTCTTATCTTCAGCATCAACCGCCGCCACTGAGTCTTCACAATCCATAATGGTGGTCAATGCCGCTTCCATCAGAATATCTTTCAAACCCGCAGGATCTGTTTGACCAATCGGGCTTTGTGCATCAATCTGAATTTCGAAACGCAGACCATTATTCGCGAATAAAATGCCGGTCGGTGCAGCAATATCACCAATATAACCTTGCAGTTTATCAGCGTCTTTTAAAGCAACCGTTGAGCCATCTTTTAAGCTTACCGCTATAGCACCATCAACAATCGAATAAGCAGTGCTGTCAGTATGAGAACCAGAAACTAATGGAATAGCCTGATCAAGAAAACCACGAGCATAGGCGATGACCTTATCGCCACGAACCGGGTTGTAACCCGGGCCTTTTTCTGCACCTTCAAAAGAGATGGCATTCGTACCATACAAAGCATCATACAAAGAGCCCCAACGTGCATTGGCTGCATTCAAAGCAAAACGCGCATTCATTACCGGCACAACTAACTGAGGACCAGCCATTTTAGCGATTTCAGGTTCAACATTCTGTGTCGTTGCTTCGAACGCTTCACCTTCAGGTAGTAAATAACCAATTTCTTGAAGGAAAGTTTTGTACGCTGAAGCATCTAATATTTTGTTTTCATTATGATAAGCATCAATTTTAGCTTGAATATCATCACGCTTTGCAAGCAAGACCTTATTTTTAGGCGCTAGATCATGTACAAGTTCATCAAAATTTTTCCAAAATAAAGCTTGATCGACACCAGTTCCAGGGATCGCTGTGTCATTGATAAAATTGTACAGTTCTTTGGCGACTTGAAGGCCACCCGCTTGAATTCGTTCTGTCATCGTTTAACTAAGCCTCATAAAAGAGAAAGAGTGTGAAAAGGCGCAAGATTTTACATTAAAATCATATAAACCCCAAATTTAAGCGTTCAAGAAACAACCATTTTTTTATTATTTAGTTCTGTAACGAAAGCCACACATTTTAAAACTGTGGTCTATACTTATATAGACTTTCCACTAATTGTTTATTTATTAAGATCTTAGCTATGTCTGGAACCACCATTACTTTCGCTATTTTTGGCGCAATCTGTATTTTAGTTAGCCTTGTTTATCTTGGCCAAGCTCGAGAACGAGCGCGCATAGAAAAAATACGTAAAACCAATACATTAAATGAACGACATAATCGAATGCAACTACTTTTACATGAGTTGCCGCCACAGTATTTAAATAACGAACTCAGGATGATGGTCACAGAACGCTCCATTGAAACTATCAAAGAACTAAGCTCTTTAAAGAATGATGAAAGACTAAAACAACAAATGACGCAGGAACAAGATTTTTTAAAACAGCTTCGCGAGAAAGCCCCTAAATTCAAACCTGTTATCGTTCAGAATGAAACCAAAGCAAAAGATGTTCGCGTTCTACTCGAATCACTCTCACGTTTTATTCAGAACCAAAATAAGCGCAAGCGCTTGGATGCCAATAGCACTAAAAAATATTTAGACCACATCAATTTTTCTATTTGCCAGTCCAAGGCAGACTTATTTACGGCACGCGCTGAAGCAGCGAATAAAGCAGGTAAACCCAGAGTAGCGATCCATAACTATCACAATGCAATCGAAGCTTTCAAAACACTCAACAAAAGCCCTCAAGCAATTAAAGCAACCACGCTTTTTAGAGCTAAGATTAAAACATTAGAACAAACTGCTGATCAACAAAACAAAAAGACTCAAGACAAACAACAAGGCAAATCTGGCGAGGGTCAAGAGTGGGATAACTTTTTAAAGGATGACGATGACTGGCAAAAGAAAAATACCTATGATGATTGAGCATCCCCTTCAATATAGTAATCAAATAAGAAGTTTGACTTCAGCAACAGGTAAAAGTTAACCTCTTCCTGCAAACAACTATTCTCTCTTCTTAGCAAGACACACAGCAAATCTATCTAAAGCCATTATCAAAACTACAAACACTTTACTTAACATATTAACGTTTTACCCTACCTCATATTTTGTTACCCATGTTGAAATGCGAAAGACTAGTCCTACCCATTCGTACAAACTCTGCCCATAAATTTGTGAACTAAAACACAACTACTAAGCAACACTATCGATATTAACAGATATTAATGTATGATCAGTTTGTTACAATATGTAATTTTTGTTACATCGCGTAATAACCATAAAAATAATTTTATTATTGACACTAGTTGAAAATAAAACCACAAAAAACAAGGGTAACACCATGAAATCAAATATTTTTTTAACGAAGGTATTATTATCAATAATACTAAGTACAGCCGGATTTGGAGCTCATGCTTTTTCTGTCGACGATGTGACATACAATGGCCTGAGTGCTGATGCTGCTCAATACTTATCAGGTAATGATAGCTCAGCAACTATTAATGCATTAGGCGGTAGCTTTGCTGGCGCTACCTGGACATTTCTAGACAAAAATGAAGCAGGTTCTTCTACGGAGATTCAAGGGGTAACGTTTAGTGTAGGGCTAGGTACAACGTCTGGCGGATATACTCTTTCATGGGATGCGACCGGTACACCCGGACTTCCATTAACAATGGATTTCGTATTTGTTGATAAGGCGGGGCCTAGTTACGGCGCCTACTTGTTCGAAGCAGAAGTCTTTACTAGCAACCCATTGAGCGGCACTGGAACATTTGACATTAGCTGGACTAATGGCGGCAACAAAACACCAGATTTGAGCCATATTTCTATCTACGGACGCGCTGTAGCGGGCTCAGAAGTACCTGAGCCAGGTCCACTATCACTATTAGGCATGGGCTTGTTGGCTCTTGGTTTCACTAGAAAACAACTAACAAGTTAAGCATCAATTGCTCATAGCCACCGTTGGAAAACGGTGGCTCCCTTCTAACTATCAAATACTCCCTTATCAGTTGCCCAGGTTTTATCTGTAAACTCCTTACGTACAGCTAGCTGCTCAACTAAAAAATCAATAAAAACCCTGACTCTATTCGGTAAATAGTGTCTTTTAGGGTATAGAACATAAACACCATAACTTTCAATTTGAACGGAGGGGGAAACAGAAATAATCGCTCCAGATTTCAACCAGTTTCGAGCAATAAAATGAGGCATTTGCGTCAAACCAAAACCATCAGCACAAAGCTCAGCCATTGATTCGCCATCATCGACCACCAGGCTTTTTTCAGGTTCAAAGTCACACACAGCCCCCTTATGCATGTATTTTGTAGGGAGTACTTTCCCCGTCTGACCAAAGCGAAATTGAATCCATTTATGATTTACAAATTGACTAGGTTTATCAATCGGACTGACGTTATTTGAATCTGTAAAGCATGAATCAGTAAGGCCACAGTGCTTCAAATATTCCGGTGAAGCGCAAGTAACGAAATCAATCGGGCTTAAGCGACGCGAAACAAGACGGTTATCCTGTACGGTGCCGCTTCGAATACAGACATCGATACCCTGTTCAATCATATCAACGTATTGATCACTATAAGTCAGCTCAAAACTGATCTTTGGATAATACCGATGAAATACTTTCATCCATGGCCGAATATACAAACGACCATAAGAGACAGGCACACTAATTTTCAGATGGCCTTCGGGCGCATCATTTATTTTCGATAAACTATGTTCGCATGCACTTAATTCGTTTATCACATGTCGAACAGTTTCAGCATACACCTCGCCTGCTTGCGTTAATTTCAGATTGCGCGTATTCCGGTAGAAAAGCTGAAGCGCTAAATCACTCTCCAAGCGACTAATAGCCTTACTAATTGTCGATGGCGATGTGCCTTGCTGCTTAGCAACGGAAATAAAACTCCCTTGATCGGCTGCCGCTAAAAAAAATTGCAGCACTCTTAATTTATCCATCTTTTGTAAACTTTCCTATAGAAAAATGAAACACCAATTAATGAACAATTATCACTTCTTATTTTACTTAAGTGTAGTTTATTCACCAATTAGATTCGCATAATATTTCTGAGGATAGTTAATCAAACCTTTAACCATTCTGGAGAGCTCAATGTTCTTACCAAAAAAAATTCATATACTTTGGCTTATTTTATTATGTTCAAATTCAACAATGGCCGCACAACACACCATCGGAATTTTGGTTTATGATGGCGTGCTCACCTCTGATGTCACATCGCCAATCGAAGTATTTGGAGCCGCAAGTAAAAAAGCCTGGTTCTCTAATTTTGAAGTGGTGCTGATTTCACCAAAACCTCAAAGCTTTATTACGACTGAAGAAGGTTTAAGCATCAAGGTAGAACACTCAATAAGAGATAATTTGAAGCTGGATGTGCTACTCGTTCCCAGTACTTATGATATGAGTCCTTTAATTGCCAACCGTGAATTAATTTCTTTTATTCAAGCACAAGCAAAGCACGCTAAGTGGGTGACAAGCAACTGCAGTGGCGCTTTCTTACTTGCTGAGGCTGGAATATTAGACGGTTTAAAAGCGACTACTTGGGCGGGTGGCGAATCAGCATTACAGTCGGATTACCCGGCAGTAGAGGTTCAGTTTGA
>CAJWBJ010000170.1 GCA_913020495.1 uncultured Oleiphilus sp. | reverse complement strand
GTCTTTAAGGTAATGTTCAATATACTGACGTTTTGACATAGGGTTTAACGGAACAGGTATCGCGCCAATTTGCATGACGGCCAAAAAGGTGGTGATAAAATCCGGTGTATCATCTAGAAAAATAAGCACACGATGTCTATTCTCGACACCAGACTCCATTAGTAGTTGGGCAAGTTTTTTAGATTGCTCAGTAATGGTTATTGAAGAAATTGCCTGCCCCTTATAAAAATAAGCAGTGTAATTTTTCTTTGCCAGACATTGGTAAATGTTTTCAGCCAGGTTCCCGTTTATGTCCACAACTCTCTCTCCACTCGTCGCTTATAATTTTTTTGTTTCAAAACTGATGATTAGAGCTTTGTATAAATTCGAGAAGGGCAGCTCGGTTTTCCCGCGTGTTAACATACTGAGCTAGGCCTTCGTCACTATTTAGCAGGTCTGATTTTAGTGTTTGTAATGACGAATTTTTGAAAAAACTAATTGGGCCGTTGTCATTCAAAACATCTAGAATAACGAACAGAGGGATCAAGCAAATATCCATCATGCTTGGGCTGATATTCCGTTTAACCAGCTCATGATTTTCGGGCACAAAAAACTGTATTAGTTTTTCAGATAAATTGTGCCCTTTTCTAATTAACTCAGCTTCATTATCTTCAGAAAAATACCTGAGTGTCAGTTCATGAAGAAGCTCTATCATTTCTCTCCATGAATACATTCTTGCTCGTTTATAAGGATCTATAGGTGTCAATTTTTCTATCGAAATATCATTTAAATATTCCAGAATCGCTGTCGACTCAAATAAATAGCCGTGCTCCGTTTTAAGCACCGGAACCTTATTTAATGGCGTTATCTGTCCTAACCACGACGGTTTTAAAATAAAATCTACTTCATGGTATTCATACGCTAGATTAAGTGCTTTCAGTGCAAGAACAATACGCTGTGAATAAGGGCAAATAGGATTTGCATAAAGTACCAATCCAGAATTTTTAATATTATTTTCGTTTTTTGGAATATTCATAAGACTGCCTTTCTATGCCTTGTTTAACCCACTGCGTTACAAAAAAGATCGACATCAGCCCTTGAACTTGACGTGACATCGATAAAAGTAACGGCCTTAAATAAGAATAAATATCTTTCAAAAATAATAGAAATCAAAGCTATTATGCTTGACACCTATAACTAAATAAAACTCATTAATATAACTTCTATTGTGAGTTATATTCACAAATAAAATTGTTGTGGTAGCTTTAGCACATAATATAAGCGCCTCAAACATCCTAAAAAAGAAGGGGCTTTGGCCATGCCCCCCAAAGTTCAACCACCTGTTTGCACTAATTGATATTAAAAAGAACGGAATTTAAACTGGGATGAATGAATCACATTGCCACGGTCACCTGTGATGAAAATTCTTCCAAATTTACTGACCGCGACACCATTCATAGTATAGGTCGGAGGGGTTCCCGGAATTCCGCTATCGCCCGTTTTAAGACCTTCCTTAACTATGCTGATTGCGCCGGTTTCTAAATTGATACGCGAAAGGCGATCAGCGCCCGCTTCAACGACGAGCAAATGACCTTCCTTGTCCAGCGCAAGCCCTTCGGGTGAAGCAAGCCCGCTAGCGACGGGTATCAGTTGACCAGCCTCGGCAATCCTCCAGACAATGCCAGTGGCCGCATCACTGACCCAAAGGTTGTCATCGTTTGCGGCTAGACCGGTTGGTAGGTAGATGCTGTTGCTAACGTCGGCCAAGGTCGTCGTTTCACCGTCTCTCACTCTTAAGATTCTAGCTGCTCCAGCGGCCGCTCCGAGTTCTGCGACAATGAGGTCTCCCTGAAAATTGATCGCGTTCGTTGGCGTAACAAAATTGAAGTGATTTTGAACAACTTGTTTATTTCTCGGATCCCAAATTTGTACGGTGTTGGCAAACCATGAGGTCAATATTAGGTTTTTGCCTTGCGGAGATACGGTGAACGGATAGTAAATACCAGACGAATCACCATGAACACTAAGTTCTCTTCCCGTGATACTGTTATATTCTCTAAGCGAGTAAACATCTGCGACAAACACAGACGCACCTAAGCGGTTTTTTCGTGGCAGAACAGCCACGCCCCCTGGCTGTGACATACCTCCTCGGTTGAGCGCCCTAACATCGCCATTTTTACTGACTTCCCCGACAATCCCTTTAATTGAATTTGCAATGAATAAGCGGTCAGAGGAATCAAACGCAAGATTGTCCATGCCCGCTGAGGTCGTGGTATAGAGTTCTTTGCTGCCGGTTTGATGGTTGATTTGCCAAATTTCACCGGTGATATTGTCGATGGCATGTAATTGATCTTGAGAATCAAACTTAACGGCAACAGGCCTTACCATGCCACCTGCTGCTGATTCGATAAAAGCCGGACTGGTATCAACATCAATGCGAACAACTTCACCGTTATCAGGCATTGGGGCATATAGTTTTCCATCAGGGCCCCAGTCCATGCCATTTAAAAAGCCTATCTCGGTAGCAAGGGCGCGTGGCGGGTTTTGCAGCATTGGGTCAAGCTCGTAAAGTCCTACACCAATCAGATTAAGCCCCACAAATAGTCGACCGGTATCCGAGAATGTAATGGGATTAACGCCAATGGCGATGAACTGCGTAGTGACCGTGCCATCTTTGGCAATGCGACCAACAATGCCATCGAGTGGCGATGTCCAATAGAGCGCGCCGTCCGGACCAAACGCAACATCGTCAGGACCAACGCCGTTCTCAGGGGAAATTCGTTCTAGAACACCGAACTGGTCTGGGTCCATCACAACAATTTCTTTGCCGACGATAGAGGTTACGTAAAGATTGTCATCAGAATCGAACATGAGACCGTTTGGCCCGCTTAGATCGGACCCTTTAGCCAAGACTCGAAACGTTTCCGAGGCCTGTACATTTGTAAAAAGAAGTGAACTAACTAAGGTTGTCGTTAGTAGTAATAAGCGTTTTTTCATAAAGATTTACTCCTGAATTGAATTTAACAACGCCGATCTACAGAGAAACACTCTCGTTATGATCGGACTAACCATGCTTTTGATCATGGCTTGGAATCATTAACAAAAGGCCTAAATCTAGTATTAACTATCGATAACGTGATGTGTATTCGTTAAAAGCGCATAAACATATGCAAAAATGCATAGATAGCTAACTCGAATGGGATTGAATAAGCGATGGATGAATCTTCATTGTCTTGGGAAGACGCGCAGACCTTTTTGGCGGTGATTGAACACAATAGCTTTAGTGCCGCCGCACGTTCGCTCGGGGTGGGACAGCCGACTATTAGTCGTCGGATTAAGAATTTGGAGCAAACCTTATCAGAGCAATTATTCATTCGGGGAAAGCACGGTGCTGAACCCACTGAAGCTGCGCGTCACTTAAAACCAGCGGCCGAGCAAATGGCCAAGTGGGCCGCAGAATTCGGTCGACTAGCGCTGCATCGTGAAAATGAGGTCAGTGGACTGGTAAAAATAGCGGCGCCACCGGGTGTCGCTGTAGAGCAGCTTGCTCCGTTTGCTTTCATGCTGAAGTCGCAAGAACCAGGTATTCGTTTGGAAATCTTGTCATCGGTGGATCATGTTGATTTAACCCGAGGTGTTGCAGATATTGCCCTTCGTGCGCAAGCTCCCAATGAGCCCGAGTTGTTTTGTTTGCACGAAATCATTACCGAGCAAGGCGTTTTTGCTTCCCAAGAATATGTCGAGGCCTTGTGCCAGCCATGTAGTTGGGCAGATCTTGATTGGGTCACGTGGTCTGGAAAATACCAGCATGTGCCACCTAGACCCATGTTGGAAAGAATCATACCTGATTTTACACCGGTGTTCTCAAGCGACGCTTATTTGGCTCAAAAGGTGGCGGTTTCTGCGGGCATAGGAGCGATGATTCTTAGCAAACCCATGGGGCTTGAGAAATCTGAATTAGTGCAAATTGATATGGGAGTTGAGCTTCCTCCGAGAAAGTTTTATATCGTTTGTGCAAAGAGTATGCGACATGTGCCTAAAGTGAAAGTAGTGGCACAGCTCTTGATTCGAGCCCTGCAATCTTGATGTATTATAGTGCGTGTTAGGACTTCGCGTAAATTGAATAGTTGTATCGCGTTCGCGGGGCATGCGTTGGCTTCCAGTTTTTTTGTAATGTAAATGTAGGCTCGACTTTAGAATAATTCCGAATGGACTTAAAGTCCGTATATGGAAACGAAGTATTTGAAAAACACTGGTTATTTTATGGCTGCCAAATAACGGGAGCAGACTCAATAAGGTGAGTGTATTTTTTGCTATGCCTTAAATACCGAACAAAAATAGACCAAATAATTAGGTCACTTTTTTACCTGCGTGATCACAATAACCAAAATCGAAAGGGATTGCTTTTGCTCAAAATCTAAGCATTAGGTTTGGCAAAAAATGGTTCAATTCCTCTTCAAAGCTCTTTTTGAAAGCTACAGCTTTAACTCCGTTGTGAGCGCTTTCAGTCATTGGCCAGAATTTCCTGCAACTAAATATGACTAACCAAGGCTCTTGAGCAAAAGCGGCCCCTTTTAGGTTCGCTAAAAACCGCTGGCTATGAGCTGCAAAGCGACCCTTTTTCTCCGTCAGTAGTTTGGTCTTCCCCCGATTTGATATTAACTTTTTTATTCAGGAAAAGGCCCATAGAAGTCCTTAGAATTAGATATAGCCTATACCCGTCACATGCCTGCTTTGTGACAAAAAAAGTTCTTTAAAAAGCTTGGTTTTGACGCACAGTTTGATAACTTCTAGTTTTCAATCTGCCTTCTTCAGACCTAAAGCTAACTTCTTTTCTCGCGAAGTTGATGTGGTTTGCTTGAGTAGAAATCAGTTAAAACCGGACTTTTTGCTAAAGAACTCAAGACATCAGTTTGCGTCATGAGCAGCACTGCGCATCAGAAAAATGGCAGAGTAATAATGATTTTCATGCTTTAGCGCGGATAGAATTTTATATATCCCTCTCATATTGATATTCATACTTGAATTTTCTCCTATACTAATTGTATACATACTGTCTTTTATACGAACTAAAGCTAGACAAAATAGCCTAACTATCTCACCTTGTATTTTCTATACCAGCTGCCATATAAATCAGGAGGTGCCATGAAATCTTGGATTTTATTTACGGTATCAATGTTATTTGCAAGTCTGACCTATGCTAATCAGCTCCAAGTTTTAACAGAAGAGTTCCCTCCATATAATTATACCGTGAATGGAAAGGTCACTGGATTTTCTACCGAAGTGGTTGAAGCTGTCTTAAAGGAAGCGGAAATCC
>CAJWBJ010000169.1 GCA_913020495.1 uncultured Oleiphilus sp. | reverse complement strand
ATCGAATATTTCTTATCGCCTTTGTTGCGGTATAAGCAGGAGAGTTTAGGGGAGAGGTAGTGTGACTATATATGGTGCATAAGGACGGTTCTGGAACTAAAGTTAATATTTTAAATTGATGGTAGAGCACCTAATGCAGCGAGGTCAAATTTGATGAAATTATTAAAACACAAAGGTTATTTTGGCTCATTCGAAGCAAGTGTTGAGGATAATTGTTTATTTGGAAAGCTTGAATTTATCCGCTCTCTGGTGGCTTTCGAAGGAGAAACTGTAAAAGCATAGAGGCTTCCTTCAAAGAGGCGGTAGACAGCTACCTTGAGACTTGTGAAAAGCAGGGTGTTGACACTGAAAAGCCATTAAAAGGTAGTTTTAATATTCGTATTGGTCAGGCGCGTAATATCGCCGCAGCTGTTGCTGCGAAAGAAATTGGGAAAAACCTCAATCAGTTTGTCTCAATAGCCATTGATGACGCCGTACAAAAATATGGTTGATATGAATATAGGGTACTTTTAAAAAATAAGCGGTATCAGATTTTTTATGGCACTTACTTAAAGGTAAAACTAGCATTTAAACAAATGCTCAACCGTGTAGGTCGGAATTTATTCCGACGCGATACAAAAGTGCCAAGTGCCATTAGTATCAGATCTATTTTTTGACCATAGAAAATAACGCTGAAACCTTTTAAGTAAGAAGTTAGAAAGCACAACATACAAGGAGGTATGTCATGCCAAGAGGGAAAAGACAAATGTACCGAACTGTCCGCATCATATTGTTCAGCGTGGGCATGACCGAAAAGCAGTGTTTGTGTGTGATGACGATTATAAGCATTACTTGAGTACCCTAGCAGAAACCAAAAAAGCATTAAGAGTTTAAATCTATGCTTATTGTTTGATGACGAACTATGCGCATTTAATTGTTGATCCAAAAGCTCAACCTGAGAATTTGCGTTTGTTGATGAAGAAATTATCCAGCAAACAAACGCGGTACACAAATCGGCTTGAGTGCCGGTAAGGAGCTTTGTGGGAGCGTCGTTATAAGTCTAGCCTGATAGAGCCAGACACCTACCTTCTGCAATGTAGTCGATACATGGAGCTGAACCCAGTTAAAGCAAAGATGGTTCAAGAAGCGGATGAATGGCCTTGGTCAAGTTTTAAAAGAAAGGTGGGTTCATATGAAAAACCGTAGCTGGATTTTGATGAATGCTTTCTGGGTTTGTCAGCATTAGAAGAAGAGCGGCAATTGAAGTTTCGTAAATTTTTAGAATCGCAAACAGAACAGAAAGTAAATCGAAGAATTAGTTATGCACTAGAGCGAAGTCAGTTAACCGAAACAGGGAAATTTATTGATGAAACTGAACAACGAATGGGGCGAAGGATTGAAAATCCTGGGCAAGGTAGACCAAGAAAAGGAGGTTAATTTTGGAAAATAGATCTGACACCTTTTCTGTTTAGTGCATCTTTCAATACATGAACTTTTCATAAGGGGAATTAAATGAGAGTTTTTTCAAATCGATTTATCTGGGCAGCACTACTTTTAGCAATATTCATGCAGGGTTGCTCGTCCGACAAAGTTAATGAGGCCGCTTACTTCAAAACCTTCGATCATATTAAAACAGACCAGTTTGTTTGGTCTTATGGTGATGGTGGTATTTATTGGGTTTCAGATAATGAAGTGGTACTGGATGCTCAAGTTAAGAATGCACAAGGTATTTTCGAAAACGGACTTTATCAGGTCAGCGTTATCGATGGCTCGTTTATTCGGTTGGTTGAGAGAAGTAATTCTTATTCATATTGCTTTGATGGTAATACCTTATTTATTAAGTCAGCTGATAAACGAGAAATATTAAACAAGCCAGCATTATATTCAATAGAACAGGTGACGTCGTTTAAGAAGTTAAAAAATGGAGTTAATAGCGCTTTGAGATGTCGTTCTGTTGAAAAACCATCAGAAGATGGATACAGACCCTTGTTATTTAGTGATGGATTTTTGAAGACTGAATGGAATGGCTCTAGGTATAAAGGGACTGATAAACGAATGAAGGGTGATCTTGATCCAGATAACAAGGTCATTCTAGTTGATAGCGAGGGGAAGGAAAAAAAACAACTTGAGTTAAATATTAGTCAAGTTTCCGTACCGTATTTTTTGGCGGATAGGAATGCTTATTTTGGTTACAGGATGAGAACTAGATGTGCATCTCTATGGTGGCTTTATAGGGAAGGCTGGAAAACTAAAACTAAAAAGCATTGTTTTGGGGGCTGGGCGCAAAATACTTCTAAGTTGATTTTTCCTACACGTTCAGGGATGTATGTTGAACATCACACTAGTAGAAAATATAAAACATATTTGGTGACAGATAAAACTGAACACAAACTTGAAATAGTTTCTGCAAGAGGCGGAGCGTTGTCTCATGATGGGTGCAGGGTGGCTTATGGCTCTGGAGAACTAAGCGGTAAAGGCGGTCGCCGACAAATTTTGAAAATATTTAATGCATGTCAATTCATGGAAGAGCAGGGAGAATAATAATGATCACAGATATGGAATTTAAAACAGCTTTTTACGCGTCTAACGGTGCATATACGGTAGATAATGGTGGCGGTGATTTGACCTTGTTTGGATATAAAAGTGTCAGCGGTGGTGTTTGGATCGACCATGACACAGGGTTTAAAGCAAGAGCCTATGTATCGATTGACGGCGCAGGAAATGAAACGGGGAATTATATTTTAGCTTTTGCCGGTACAGAGACCAGTGATGCTCAGGATGGTTATCAGGATTTAGCTAGTTTTGGTTGGGGGCAGTGGTTTAGTAACAAACCTGAAGTGATAGAATTTTTTAGTAAATTACAATCCGATGGAGATGCCAGTAATGATATTCAGTCAATTACATTTACTGGCCATAGCCTTGGTGGCGCACTCGCTCAGTATGCAGCCTATGACTTTGCCGATAATACAAATGGAAAAACTCCAATTGTTGAACCAGATAAAATTGCATTAACAACTTTCAATGCGCTGGGGGGAGTATCAGGTCTTGAGCTAGGCTATGACCCACTACCTTATGATGACACTCGCTTAACTGGCGCAAATATCCACAATTACTTCGATCCCTCCGACATGGTATCAAAGCTTTCTCATCATGTTGGCGGCGACGTTTCAAATTATCAGCTACGAGCAGATACCGCACCAGTATTTACTGGTACCGCACACTTTATGGATACGATAGAAGATTCCTTTAATAATGGGTTACAAATAAACCTTCAAGTTACCCATGATTATTTTGACCTGAATGATGCCATTCCAATTCTTCAAGCTGTCGGTGATTATACAAACGGTTGGTTGTATGGCGGCGATTATGATGCGAATAATGCTGAGGCAATTTCAAGAATAATTTCAATGGTTGCAATTATTCCTTTGTTAGAAGTGTATCCAGCAGCATATGAAGAGTGGAATACTTTAAAATCTTGGTTGATTGATAACTTTGTAACAACTTTGCTTGGAGCTGAGCCAGATAGTCCTGACGCAGTTGCTGCAACTTGGGCTTTGGAATTAGCGATTGATGATATTGGAAAGCTGATCCATAAAAAACAGGCTGTTATTCAAGGGATTGCTTCTGTCGGTAGTCTTTTAGCAGAAGGTTATGATTGGTTATTTGCGAATGATGAGCCTGAACCGGCGAATAAAGTAATTGTTTATTCAATGTTAAATCGCTTGCTTGGTGCAACACCCTATAAAGATGAAGATGGGAATATGGTAGGGGAAGTTATTATAGAGTCTAAGGTTGCGGAAATCCTTGGGTTTGCTGCAAATAATGTTGGTGACACTTATAAAGGGTTATTCGGTTATTTAGGTGAAATACTAGGTAGACCTTCTGATGGAAGTATTCTAGACACTATTGAATTGAATAACTACGTCATACAAAACAATGTAGAGTCAGATTTTATAAGGTTGCCCAGTGATAATTCAAGAGTTGAACTCTATAACTTCATTGAAACCGATACGCTTGATGGTCGGCTAGTTAGATACGCAATATTGAACAATGCCCCCTTTTTTATTGAAGGGTTAAATAGTTCCTCTGTCTCTTCAAGTATTCAAAATAATACAAATTATGATGTTGGCGTCTTTAGCGGGCAGTTTTGGTCAGATCGTATTGATCTTTTTAATTTGATTCTTCAAAGAAACAATGATGATATTTCTGAAACTCAAGCATTAGAGTTATCGGAAGACCGATTCTATTGGGACAAGCAGACTGGCGCCATGCTTGCTACTGGTGATGCATCGATTGACGACTTGGGCTTAGATGCAAAGAAATACATATTTGGATCAGATAGTGATGAGGATATTTCAGGTGGCTCCAAAAATGATTATTTATATGGAGGGGGAGGCGACGACCACCTCTACGGCGGAACCGGCAACGACTTCCTAGAAGGAGGCGAAGGTGACGACACCTACTACTACGTAAACGGCGACGGCCATGACACCATTCGCGATATAGACGCCGGTGACAGACTAAACATCAACGGTAATGTTATTACACAAATAACACAACCGACCGTTGGCGTAAATTCTTACGAAGACGATTACGGCAATCAATATGCGTTAAGTGAAAGTGGTGACATGATTATCACCGTACCCAATGGTGCTCAAAACGGCATCATCACTATTCTGGACTTTGAAAAAAGCACCAACAACTTCGGCATCTCAATCGATACCACTACTCCCACACCAGAACCAACAGATATCACCATCGGCGATGGTCACAGTGTATTAGCAGGTGGCAACACTGTGAACAACTGGCAGCCTGGTATAGCTTCGCAAAATGGCATAGTGACCGATAAAGTGATTTACGACGCCTCAGTATTTGATTTCAATCTATTTGATCAAGACTCGCGAGTTGGACAGTGGGAATTTTGGGGTGGAAGCGCTGATGATGAACTCACTGGCGGCATAGAAAATGACACCCTACAAGGTAATACCGGAAATGACAGACTTGTCGGCGGCGCAGGAGATGACACCTTAAATGGCCATAGCGACAATGACCGCTTAAGTGGTGGTGAAGGAGCAGATGTACTCGTCGGAGGCCACGGTTCAGACTACTTATTCGGCGGCACCGAAAACGATTACCTTTTTGGTAATGGCCCTTATGCGCATATCAATGCTGAAACTGGTGAAGTCATTAACGAAGCCGGAAGTGACGAAGGTGATATCGATTACATAGAAGGCGGAGAAGGCAATGACTATCTCTCGTCTGGCAATTATCAAGACATACTGATTGGCGGCGCAGGTCAGGACAAACTCTTCGGTGGTGCCGGAAATGATGTGCTGGATGGCGGCTCTGAAGATGATGTGATTATGGGCGACTCCGCCTTTAATAGAACCACTTACTCAACTACTGGGTTGGGCGCATTAAGCGTGATGTTAACGCATGTTGATCATGTAGACCAACAAGATGCTAGCCTAAGCTACAACGATACCATTGATGGTGGCGCAGGTAATGACACCCTAATCGGTGAAATCGGTGATGATGTCATCACAGGTGGCGAAGGGGCTGACTGGA
>CAJWBJ010000168.1 GCA_913020495.1 uncultured Oleiphilus sp. | reverse complement strand
CATTGGCAAGAAGTTGCAAGAACACAAAAAACGGCAATCTTGATGCGGCTCGATGATATGGGGTTAGCTCCAAAGTGAGTTAGCTTAAATTTATCGGCCATCGCTTAAAGGACTAGACTCCCGTTACCGTGCTTCGTGCTACACAGCGGCCGGTTATAAAAACCTTAGGAGCATTACAAATATGAGGATCCTTCATGAATTTTGATCTTTTGATCATCGCTGGCTCATTTAGTTTGTTAGCGGCAGTCTTACATCTCGGAGTCGTCATGGGTGGCCCAAGCTGGTATCGTTTTTTCGGGGCAGGTGAATCAATGGTGCTGATGGCTGAAAATGGCTCGATGAAACCTATCGTTATAACGCTTGGTATTGCCGCAGTTTTAATTGTTTGGGGTGCTTATGCATGGTCTGGCGCTGGCTTTTTACCTAGATTACCCTTTCTCAAATTGGCTTTGTTAGTAATTACGGCTATCTATTTAATTCGTGGTTTTGGCGGCTTAGTTGCTCCATTTGTAACTAATCACCCTCAAATACGACAAAATAGCATAGCCTTTTGGGTTTGGAGTTCAGCGATATGTTTAGTGATCGGTGTGTTTCATTTAGTGGGCATCATTGCTATATGGCCAACGTTATAAAAGCTCATATACCTGAAGTTAAATATCCAGGAATATTGAGTAGATGAAAGGTTCGATTTAAATCATAAAACTTAAATGATTCGCTGAATTCTGGATTCAATTTATCAACGTTTTCTTTAGGCATCCATGATGCAGCCTTATTTATTGGAGGTAGACGTCGACCCTGCGCATTGTCTCCGTCGTGTAAAGCTAATTAGCTTGTTAAAAAATTGTCACTAGTAGGAAGGATTCACATTAATTGCGCTTAACTTCATTTACTATCAGCGCCTTATTTTAAACATTACAATAATCGCCATGGGTCGTAAAAAACGATGAATAAAAATAGTGATCCCTCTGTTAACCGACTAGCATTTATTGATGGCCTCAGAGGCCTAGCTATTTTAGGTGTAATTTACCATCACTTGTTTTCAGCATTCACTCCACCAGGGTATGAGGCTACAACAATATTCGGGGTAGAGGTTTATCCTTATGCGCTACTTTCCAATGGGTGGCTCGGTGTCAGTTTGTTTTTTTTCCTATCTGGCTTCGTTTTATATTACCCATATATAAACCAGAATAGGCAAATGAATAGCCGTAAGTCGGTCATGGACTTTTATTTTCGTCGTGCGAAAAGACTGTTGCCTCTATATTACTTCAGTATTTTGATCTGTGCTTTTTTTATGCATCGGACTTATACAGATCCGAGCTTCTTTAAGCACTTGTTAATGCTCTTTACGTTTACCAATATCTTTACCGTGGATCAGTATTTTCCGCCAATTAATTGGGTCTTATGGTCTCTAGGTATCGAAGTCTGGTTTAGTTTACTATTTCCCCTTGTGATCTTGGCAATCCATAAGCTCGGGCACCATACGACATTAATTCTTGTCATAGTTTTATCCCTGATTGTTAGAATTATCGGTGCGGATGAAGAATATGCACTGAAAGGCAATCCCTACCTAAACCCAGTCAAAGACTCTATTTTGGGGTGCATGGATGCCTTTGTGATCGGTATGTTCTGTTGTTATGTTTGTGTTAACAATAAGTTTGGTTTTATTCGGGCATCGAATGCGATTTTGTTTGTTATTTTGGGACTGGGTATTGGCTTTGCTGGCTGTGTGATTTGGGACTTGATTGCGATGAAAAAGATAGCAACGGAATTCTCAGCCTATGTAAGTCTAGTATTAAGCTTGTCATTCATGCTGGTGGTGGTGTCACTTTATCGTCTGAATAGTATGATTAAATGGGTGTTTTCCAACTGGCCCTTACGTGTGCTGGGTATGATGTGTTTTTCTCTCTATATCTGGCATGGCGTGTTAATGGTCGCCATGTTTAGCACAGTTCGCTGGGTATTTACCCCAACTATTGTGATACATTATTACTTGGTGTTATTGTGTATTGCTGCGCTTAGTTATCGTTACATTGAGTTTGGTTCAGTTAGCGATACTCGAAAACTATTTGGTTTTGCTTCTCGCTCAAAATCTTAGGTGTGCTCGCTAAGGCATATTTAATTGGTCATGCTTAGTAACCTTCTCGTTATCGGACTCTAGCAGGCTTTTATGCAGCCCCATCATGACATTTGGCTTATTTGTTTTGGGGTACTTAAAGAAACCCTCTTTTCAGTTGATTGTAAAAAAGTCAGAGTTTAAAGAGGCTAAAAGTATAATTGCTTTTGAAATTCTAGTGCTGGTATTGCCGGTATTTCCACCACGCCCTATCACTGCATTCAAGATCATATGAGTGTGTTCATGTGTGGCATCAAATAGTGCTGACTCTTCATTTTCTTCAAGTTCATGAGATAGTTCTCTGGATATTTCATTCAGAGATAAATATAGGGCGAAGATGCACTGTTTAACTTTACTTGAGCAGTTAATGCGAAGTTTTAGTTCTGCTGGTTGTTGGTCATTTTTTGGAATGAATTGTAAGTAAGAGCATGTCAGCCTATTTTGCATGCTGACTAAATTTAATGCGGCCTCATTTATTTTTTTATTATTACTTATATCTGCTTTTATATTTTCTAAAGACTCGACTAAGGCCAGAGATTCTTTATGATTAGGCTCACCGCAATAGTTTGCTAGATAATTAATTATGGATGCTTTTTGGTTTAAAATACTTAACTGGCGGGTGATATCTGACAACAAGGAGCTTGGGAGAGGGATAGAAAATTGTGCCCCTACTATTTCATCATCCCATCGATGCGTTGTTATAAGCATGCGTTGCTCAGTTAACCTTCTTGATACTTCCAACTCATAGATTTGTTTTTCATGTGCTATTTTTTGGTCTTCTTTTTCTTTCTTTAGTTTTGCATTCTTGAGTGTAATAAAATGCTCGATTAGTTTGGCGGGTTCATTAGCCAAGTTTGTAAGGACGTGAAATGGGGTATCGAGTAAATTACCATTTAATTGTAATTCATTGAGTTGTTTTAAATTTTTAATGTTAAGAGGCAGGTCTTCCAGGTTGTTAAAACTTAAGTCTAAAACTCTCAGCTTGTGCAATGTTCCTATTGTTTCTGGTACTTGGTGTAACTCATTTTCACCTAGTCGAAGTGTGTTGAGTTGGGCGCATAAGTTTAAGTTTTCTGGTAACTGGCCTAGTTGGTTAGAGCTGCTATCTAAGTATTCTAGGCGTGTTAGTTGTTTGAAGGTCTGAGGTAAGTGCTTCAGCTGGTTATAGGCTAAATCTAAATGTTGCAACTGGCTTAGATGGCCTATCGCCACAGGTAGTTGCGTGAGTAGATTCCCCGCAAGGTCTAAGATCCTTAAGTTTGTTAGGCGACTAATATCATCGGGTAGGGCTTCGAGTTCATTTCCCGAGAGGCTTAAGTTGGTTAGCTGAGTTAGTTCGAACAGTTTTTCAGGCAGACGTTTGAGACCGAGATAATTCAGGAACAGTGCCGTTTCCCCTGATAGGGCTGCTTCGTCAATCAAGCGGTTAACTTCTGAATTAGTCGATTCCATACTTGAAATGATGAGACTCCTAAATAATGGCTACGGGTTTGTTAAGCTGCTTTCATGAGTATGGATGATTAGACTGAAATCGTGTGCTTTATTTACAAAAAATTTTTAGATAAATTGCTGAAAATAACTAAAATACAAAGGTAGGCAATGGGGAATGAAATACTAAGCATGAAAAAACATGTGGTTCGAAAAGGTTACCTTTCACAAGAAAGCAATAAGAAGCTGATACCTGTCGAGGCCCTCGAAATTGGTATGTTTGTCAGTGAGCTGGATCGGCCGTGGCTAGACACGCCGTTTCTCATGCAAGGCTTCGTTATTGAAACCGTTGAGCATATTAATCTTGTGCAAGAGTTTTGCAAGTCAGTGTATGTCGATGCTGTTCAGCAAGTCTACGTGCCCCCGGAAGAACGTACGATATCAACACAACAAAGGCATAAACGGTATATTCATAAAGTCTCAGTTGAAGATGAGCATGCTGCAGCGAGTGGCGTGTATAAACAGGCCCATAGTTTAACAAAAAGTGTATTGGACGAGGTCCGCTTAGGTAATGCCTTTGATGCGGATAAGGCCAAGCAGACGGTCGCTGAATGTGTTGAGAGTATGTTACGCAACCCTGATGCTTTGATGTGGTTAGGTAAAATTCGTAATGTTGATAGCCATGTCGCTGATCACAGTTTAAATGTCGCTATTGTCTCTGTGGCTTTTGGGCGTTACCTGCAATTAGAAGAAGAGGAGCTTAAGGATATTGGTTTATGTGGTCTGCTGCATGATATTGGTAAAATGAAAATCCCGCCTGAAATTTTGAAAAAAGGTGATCACTTAAATGAGCAAGAAGACGCGGAGTTTAAAAAACACCCACTTCTTGGGCGTAACATTCTAATGTCAAACCGTTCATTGTTTAACGGGGCAACAGATGTCGCGCACTGTCATCATGAACATTTGGATGGCAGTGGATATCCTCGAGGGCTTAAAGAAGTAGGTATTTCATTTTATACCCGTATTATCGCGATCGTTGACCTCTATGATAACTTTACGACAGGGCATGCCGGTAGTTCGCCTAAATCGTCTCTAGATGCCATGCGCCATTTATACTCCCTGCGCGGAAAACACTATGATGACAACTTGGTTTTGCAGTTTATTCAATGTATCGGGCTATACCCACCAGGCAGCATTGTAGAACTTCGTAATGGTGAGGTCGGTATTGTTATTTCCACCAACCATAAAAATCGGCGCTTACCGAAGGTCTTAATGCAATTAGATTCAAATAAACAAGAATGTAAAAGCCGAATTATCAATTTAGGCGATGAAAACCAGCAGGGTCAGGATAAAGAACACTTAATCAAAGATGTGTTAATTAACGGCAGTTATGATATTGATATTAATGAACATATCAATAAAGGTTTAGTGTTTAGTTAATGTCGAGGGCTTTGGCGTTATGACGACATCAAAGCAGTTAACGCCTTAGCGAGGGCTGTACACGAAAGCAAGACATACCCGATATGTGCTATCGGATATGTTTTGGCTAAGGTGCTTATTTTGAGATTAGTTTCCTAATGCATCGATTGCTTTCTGCCCAACTTGAGTGTGGTGCAGAACCTGTTTAAATGGCGCTATCGCGCTAGCTGGACCCTGTGTAAAAACCAAAACCGGGGTGCTGGTATGAGTGCCGGTTGCCCAAACAACGTTTTGTCCTTCTGCAACTTCTCGTGCTAACAAATTTTGACGATTGTCGTCAGTTTGGTAGACGAAAAACGCACCGTTGCTATCCATTTTTGGGACCACTTTAGAGCTTAGGTATTTATGCCCTTCGGTGTAATAACGGTTGTTTTCTGTGGCAAGAATGCGCGATGCTTGTTCTTCGGTAATATCAAACTCTGTTTCTTCATTGACAATCTTGGCAAGGTTTGCCGGTGTTTGTTGATCTTTTGCCAGTGAATCAAATTGACCGTAGAAAATATCAGCATAGCTGGATTTTTGCGCGTAAAGTTTGTCTAGCGTTGATTCGTCACCAAAATTGAAAGCAGGCTTGAACTGTTGATCTTCAAACACGTCTCCGGGTAGGTCGCGTCCGTGAGGCAGGTCATTTGCAGAGTAGCTGAAACCGAAGCCGCCTGTTTCGTGATCAGCAGTGACAATAACAACGGTATCGTCACGACCTTCTGCCCAGTCCAGAACGTAATCTAGGGTTTCATTTATTCTAAGCATCTCATGTAGCATGGTGCCGGTATCGTTATAGTGGGCTGCCCAGTCAATTTGGCCTGCTTCGATCATTAAAAAGAAGCCCTTATC
>CAJWBJ010000167.1 GCA_913020495.1 uncultured Oleiphilus sp. | reverse complement strand
CCTCGACCTGAACTCTACTATAATGCTTTTGTCTTATGGCCAATGGCGGAGCTTGTTCCAGATATCATTGATGGAAAGACAGGGAAAACTTATAAGGGTTTATGGGAAATAATGACGCAGGAGAACTCTCAAAAGATCTGGCGAGTTGATTTCTCCTGGGCTGGGAATTGTATTTCTCTTAAGACTTAAAATTGATGGCGTTAAAAGCTATTTTATAGATGATTTAAAATTTTTGATCATCTACATGTTTGAACTTATTGAGTAAGCCTTCTGTTGATGAGTCAAAGCTGTATTTTGAATCATTACTTTCAAGTGCTTTGTATAAATCCGAACTAAGATGCTTTCCTAACTCTACTCCCCATTGATCAAAGGCATTTATATTCCAAAGAGCACTTTGAACAAACACCTTATGCTCATATAAAGCAATTAAAGCACCAACACTGGCAGGTGTGGTTTTATCAAGTATGAGAGTATTACTTGGTCTATTGCCTTCAATGACTTTATGAGGGGCGAGTAGCTCGGCGTTTTGGCTACTTGTTCCAGCTGAAAGTAACTCTGCTAAAGCTTCTTCATATGTTTTACCTTGCATTAGTGCCTGAGACTGACTTAAGCAGTTTGCAAAGAGATGTTTATGATGGTTGCCTATATCATGATGGCTTTGTAGTGGAATAATAAAATCAGAAGGGATTAAACGAGTGCCTTGGTGTAAAAGTTGATGGTAGGCATGTTGCCCATTACAGCCGATGCCACCCCAGATAACGGGGCCACTGTGGTAGCTTAAGTTTTTACCGTCACGATCAACATGTTTACCGTTACTTTCCATATCAAGTTGTTGAAGGTGGTCAGGAAAATATTGAAGATATTGATCATAAGGTAAAATGGCATGAGAATCTGCACCCAAATAGGTTTGATACCAGACACCCAGAAAAGCCATTATCACAGGTAGGTTTTGATCAAAATCAGTATTTAAAAAGTGTTGATCCATCTCGTGCGCTCCCCCTAAGAGAGCATCAAAATTTTTCATTCCTAACAGAAAGGCGATTGGCAAACCAATAGCAGACCAAAGGGAGTAACGGCCACCTACCCAGTCCCACATTGGAAATATATGGGCTTCATCAATACCAAATTCAATAGCGGCTGAATTGTTAGCGGTGACGGCGATGAAATGTTGGCTAATTTGAGACTGATTGACGCCATGACATAGTAACCACTTCTTGACTTCTTTGGCATTTTCTAGTGTTTCGAGTGTGCTGAAAGACTTTGATTGCAACAAAAATAGTGTTGTTTCAGGGTCAATTTTTTCAAGTATTTGGGCAAAGTCAGTGCCATCTATATTTGCAAGATAGTGACATTGATAACCTTCTTGAGCATAGGGTTTAAGAGCTTCAGTAACAACTTTTGGACCTAAAAAAGAACCACCAATACCAATACTGACTAATGTACGAATAGGCTTACCTGTATAACCTAGCACCTGTCCATCATGAATTTTACCAAGGAAGTCAGCCATCTTTTCACGGCATAGCTTAACCTCCTTCATAATATCTTGCCCGTTTAGCATAAGGCATGAGTCTAGAGGTTGACGAAGCGCAGTATGTAAAACTGACCGATTTTCAGTGTGATTAAGTAGACGGCCTTCGAAAGCCCCCCCACTGAATAAGGCCTGTATTTGCTTTTTTAATTGTGCATTCTCGGCTGCATTTTTGAGTAGCTTGAGTGTACTTTTGTTGATCAGGTTTTTAGAATAGTCCAGGAATATATGAGGCCCTTGCACAGAGAAGTGCTCGAAGCGTTTTGAGTCATCTCGGAACATCTCACGCATAGGTTTATTTTGTATTTCAAGGGCGTGAGCTTTTAACTCTTGATGTATAGGGGAATCATCCAGTCTCATTGTATCTGTTGTCCATAAATTCTAAATTAAAGTTTAACGCCGATATTATCAATTAAACGGGTACTTCCGAGCCAGGCAGCTACTAATATGACGTACTCATTATCATTTAGTGTAGCGTTTTCCAAAGTGTTGGGGTTAGCAATGTTGAAATAGTCTTTTTTGAAGCCTAATGATTCAAGGCTCTCAATGGCTTTTTTGCTCAAGCGTTCAAAATCTTTATTACCGTTTTCCAATGATTTTTTACATTGCAGCAGTGTTTGATAAATTCTTGCAGCTGTCGTTTTTTCTTCCGTACTTAAATAACCATTTCTTGAACTTCTGGCCAAACCTGAAGGTTCGCGTGAAATAGGTACGCCTATAATACGAATAGGCATGCATAAGTCTAGGGTCATTTTTCGAATAACAGCAAGTTGCTGAAAGTCTTTCTCTCCAAAAATAGCGGTGTCTGGCTGAACCATATTAAATAATTTAGTGACGACGGTCGCTACACCAATGAAATGACCAGGACGACTTTCGCCGCAATGATGTTCAACGAGTGAAGGGACATCAACGCGCGTTTCAGCCTGGGTACCATTGGGATAAACTTCTTTTGCAGAGGGTGAAAAAAGAATGTCACAACCATGTTCAACTAAACCAATTGAATCAGCTTCAAGTGTTCTGGGGTAGGCATCTAAATCTTCATTTTCGCCAAATTGCATTGGGTTAACAAAAATACTGGCTACAACGATATCTGATTGTTCTTTAGCTTTATCAACTAAGGATAAATGACCTTCATGCAAGTTACCCATCGTAGGTACAAAGGCAATGGTTTTGCCTGCTTGCTTATAGCGCTGAATGACTTGTCGCAGTTCTGCCGTATCATTTATGGTTTGCATGGGATGTCCTTATTAATTTTAGATTATATAAAGCATATTAGCCTGAGAAGCTAAAGTCTTCAGAGGGGAAATCACCACTTTTAACGTCTGTATTGTACTGTGAAAAAGCTTCTTGTATTGAGTTTGCTTCAGTCATGAAGTTTTTAACGAATTTTGGTTTATGGCCACTACTAATACCTAATAAATCATGCATCACAAGTACCTGCCCGTCTGTAACGTTGCCTGCACCGATTCCAATAACGGGTATTTTAACTTTTTTAGTGATGAGCTCAGCTAGGGATGTGGGGACACACTCCAGTAAAATTATATCTGCACCGGCTTGTTCTAGCAGCTTGGCGGCATTAATCATGCTATTGGCTTTGTCTGCTTCTTTTCCTTGCACACGATAGCCACCTAATTTATTAACTGACTGAGGGGTTAAACCAAGATGAGCGCAAACAGGGATACCACGGTCACTTAATGCTGAAATATATTCGGCTAGCCACTCTCCCCCTTCCAACTTAACGATGTGTGCGCCAGCCTGCATCAAAAGACTTGCATTATTTAGTGCATTTTCTAAAGTGTTAATGGAGTTAAAGGGCATATCTGCCATGATCAATGGACCGGTTGCGCCCTGTTTAACACACTGAGTATGATAGATCATATCGTTCATTGAGACGGGTAAAGTACTATCTTGACCTTGAAGCACCATACCTAATGAGTCACCAATTAATAGCACATCAATGCCGGCTTGACTGGCTACTGCGGAGAAGGTCGCGTCATAAGCGGTTACACAAGAGAACTTTTGCCCCTGTTCTTTTAATTTTTTCAAACTTAAAGTCGTAATGCTCATTATTAGTTCCTTGTTTAAAAGAGGGAGGATTAAGCGCTTTAACCCAAGAGGCCTTTGCTTTAAAAAGGCTTAGAATAGCGACTTGTAAATTAGGAAACAAGCAGAACTAATCTGGTGTGTGCTTACCTGCTTATTTTAGTAAGTTGATGATTTAAACAAGCTTCTTGATAATCTTTTAGAAAAGAGCCATTTGGTAAAGTCCATTCAGGTGCAATTTCTAGTGTGGGAATAATTACAAAATCTCGGGTGAGAGCCTGAAGATGAGGAATATTAAGGTCTGGCAAGTCGCTATGAATTTTATATCTCCCATAAAAAAGGATGTCCAAATCAATAATACGTTCACCCCAATGCCGAGTTTTTACACGTCCAAATTCATTTTCAATTTCCTGTAATCTATTTAATAGTACTTCTGCCTGCATGTTTGTACTTACTAACACAACCGCATTGAAGAAATTTTCTTGATCTTGAGGCCCTTGAGGGGAGCTTTCATAAAGTGATGATCGAGAAAGAAAGTTAACGCCATCAATTGCCTCAATCGCTTGAATTGCATTGAGAACTTGCTGTCTTGGGTTATTTAGATTACTTCCAAGCCCGATTAAAACTTCGGTAGTAGTAAGTTCACTATTGCTCATTTATTGTGTTGCTGGGGGCGTGGTTTACTATTTTTAAAGCGTCTAGGGGCTTTTTTATGCACCGGTGCAGGGTTTTTTACCTGAAACTTGGTCCACCATTGTCCTAGTCCATTTACATTTTCACCGGCCTGCTCTCTTAATAATAAGAAATCATAAGCGGCTCGAAATCGAGGCTGTTCAATTAACTGAAATGGACGGCGACCTTGTATTTTAGTCAGTCGAATCTGGTATTCCCAAATTTCTTTCATCATCAGGGTAAAGCGTTTTGGGATTGAGATGTGTGCTAATTGCTTTTGAAGTGCGCTTTGGCTTGCTTGTTGTAATGCAGGGAAGTCAGGAACACCTTCAGATTTTAATTGCTGCCACTGACGGTTGACTTCTGGCCAGATCAACGTGGCATACAGGAATGCGGGGGTGACAGGTTTTTCAGCTCTAATTCTATTATCTGTATTTCGCAAACCCTCTAAAATAAAGCGTTTGTAATAAGCAGCTTGCTTGTTCGAGTTAAGAGTGTGGCTAATTTGAGGAAAGAGGGCGTCGAATAATTTGTAATGTAATAGGTTTTCAAAAATCTCGACAGCATGGCCAGACATAAAAAGTTTGAGCATTTCATCAAATAAACGAGCCGCAGGAATATTGCCTAATAGCGGAGCCATACTAAGTATTGGTGCGCTGGTATTGGGTTCAATCTCAAAATTAAGTTTCGCTGCAAAACGTAAAGCTCTAAGCATTCTGACAGGGTCTTCCCGGTAACGTGTTTCAGGGTCACCAATCATGCGTACTTGCTTTGCCTTGATATCATTGTGGCTATTGAGGAAATCATAGACACAGAAATCTTGAGCGCTGTAATAAAGAGCGTTGACTGTAAAGTCCCTACGAACAGCATCTTCTTCAATGGTACCGTACACATTGTCTCTTAACAGCATGCCGTGTTCTGATTGCTTTGTTTCGGATTTATTGCTTTGCTCATCTGCTTGACCACGAAAAGTAGCGACTTCAATCATCTCTCTACCAAAAAGAATATGGACAAGCTTAAAACGTCGACCAATTAAGCGAGAGTTCTTAAAGAGCGCATGAACCTGCTCAGGATGAGCATTGGTTGAAATATCAAAATCCTTTGGTTGTTTACCTAACAAAATATCTCTTACGCCACCACCAACAAGAAAAGCCTCGTAACCTTTGCTATGCAATCTATGCATGACTTTTAAGGCGGATGGGCTGATCAAATTTCGAGAAATTGGGTGTTGGTCTCGTGGAATAATATTAGGTATTAGCTCAGGCATGATTATTTATCGGCATTGATTAATTTAATAAGCGTAAAGCAAATGCATTAACAAGACTGCATAGCATATAGAGCGGGCAGTTTACCCTGTAAGTAGACTGAAAACTATTGCAGTGTAATAGATTGACTTAAGATGGCCTCTAAGTAGGAAATAAATAGAGAAGGAAAATGACTTTGCATGAAAAGACCAACACTCTCCGGTGATTGACCTTTTCATGCTCAAAAGAGCAGACCTATATTTTTTTGTTATTATGTATCCTTGTCTGTACCTAGGGCGTTAGTAAACTAACGCTTGCAAACGGAATACTTTAAACACAAAGAGCGGAATTCTTGAAATCAATATCTAGCTTTTAACCATCGCAACTTTTGAAGTTCTTATTAGTTAAAAACAATATTCAAATCAGCTTTTAGGCCGCTAAAAAGCCAAGCGTTCAAAATAATCAATTCGCCCCGCATTTGTTATTTTTATTTCTGCGGTTTTC
>CAJWBJ010000166.1 GCA_913020495.1 uncultured Oleiphilus sp. | reverse complement strand
TTGAAAATCACTTCGGTACCCAGTCCACAACCTGCTGGTCCGTGTCCGCCTGCTGCCATAGCAGTTAAAGGTGAAGCAGCGATTACAGCACATAGTAATAGTTTTTTCATGGAAATTCCTTGAATTGATTGTAAATTAAAGATTGTGATGGTTAGTTCATCACTAAGATATATTTAATAAACTGCATTGTTTGCAAGTCGTATATCTAAATTTAGTCTAGCAGGCTGATAAAGCAATACAAACTTACAAATTCTTAAATTCACGAGTAATGACTTCCATCTTATTAGGCATAAAGCTATTATTTTGTTTTCTTTATTTCAATGGATTCAATGATGCCAAAAATTACAAGTGGAATTGTTCGCTTTAAGTCAGACGTTTATCCGCAAAAAGAAGAGCTATTTAAAAAACTAGCCAAAAGGCAAGACCCTGAAGCGTTGTTTATAACATGCTCAGACTCTCGTATTGACCCAAGCCTACTAGTTCAAACAGAGCCTGGCGAACTTTTTATATGCCGTAACGCTGGTAACATTGTACCTCCACATAGTAATTATACTGGCGGGATAACTGCAACAATTGAATATGCTGTGGCTGTTCTGAAAGTAAAGCATATTATTATTTGTGGTCATTCTGATTGCGGTGCTTTAACGGCTGTACTCAACCCTGAAAAAGTTGAAGATCTACCTCATGTTAGTCAATGGCTAAGTTATGCAAAAGCGGCTCATTTTATTGTTGAAGAAAAAGCACCAAATTTAAGTCCCGAAGAAAAACTAACGATGCTTATTGAAGAAAACGTTCTTTTACAGTTGCAGCATCTTAAAACTCATCCCTATGTTGCTGCACGATATGCAACAAACAAGGTTCAATTGCATGCTTGGACTTATGATATCGGAGAAGGGAATATAAAAGCTTATGATGAGCGGTCTCGGTCATTCCTTCCGGTTGAAGAACGTTATTCTGATTATACAAAAGATTGCCTAGGTAAAAATGACTCGGACTGTGGCTGTAAATAATTAAAATAAATATCAGGGTGAAAATAATATGAAAGTTCTAGTAACTGGTGCCAATGGGCATATCGGTTGTAATGTTGTTCGTGAATTGATCGATAAAGGTTATGTTGTAAAAGCCTTTGTTCGAGAAGGTTCTAACCTAAAGGGGTTGGAGGGCTTGGACATTGAATATGCTTATGGCGACGTCATGAAACTAGATACTCTCGCACCTGCGGCCTTAGGATGTGACCGGATAATTCATTTGGCGGCCGTTTATAAAACAATTGCAGAAACACCAGAAGAAATTGTTGAACCTGCAGTTATTGGCAGTAAAAATGTTTTTGAAGCAGCTAAGCAAGCTGGCATTAAACGAGTTGTTTATACCAGTTCAGTTGCCTCTATAGGCTTCTCTGATAATCCAAACCAAATGCGTAATGGTGACGATTGGAATGATGACGCTCAGAATCCCTATTATATCGCTAAAACTAAGAGTGAAAAGGTCGCACAGCAATTGTCTCGTGATTATGATATCGAGTTAATTGTGCTCTGCCCAGCACTTGTTTTAGGTGCTTATGATTACCGTGTTACCCCTTCTAACCAACTAGTCATGGACTGGTTGAATGGGGTAGGGCAAACCTATCGTGGTGGATTGAATTTAGTCGATGTTCGTGATGTTGCTGCTGCGCATGTCGCAGCTTTAGAAAAAGGCGAGAATAGAAAGCGTTATGTCTTGGGTGGTGACAATATGCTGGTTAAGGATATTGGAAAACTGTTAAAGAAAATGACAGGAATTAAACCAATGCATCTCCCTATGCCACGAGGAGTGACACTGATATTTGCATCTATAGTTGAATTTATTTCAAAGCTGTTTGGTGTTAGGCCTTTATTTACTCGGGATTTGGTTTTTGAAGTAATTGATCGGTATGGGTTTTATGACTGCAGTGATACAAATACTACCTTTGGTATTCAGCCAAGAAGTACAGAAGAGTGTATGAAGAGTTCGATTGAATGGTTGAGAGAAACTGGTCGTATCAAAGAGACTGTGCAAAAAAAGATAAGTAAATATAAATAGAAAACTATTTATATTTACTAGTCAGCAGGTTCGAAACTACTAAGATCCTACTGGGTTTGGAGCTTTAAAATTCGGCGTTATGATAGATATTCTGTACGTCGTCCAAGTCATTTAGCATATCAATAAAGGTATCAAATAATACTAAATCATCTCCAGTGACTGGCGCTGTATTTTGAGGAACAAATTGAATCTCATCAACATCAAAATCAATTTCACCATTTTTAGTGTCTGCATTTGCACCAAATGCTTCATTTAAAGCTTGTTTAGCTTTGAAGTAATCAGTATGTGGTGCAAAGACTGTGATTTTTCCATCTTCGTTTTCAATGTCGGCAACATCAACATCTGCTTCCATGAGAGCTTCAAGTACAGCATCTTCATCGTCATGTTTAAACATGAAAATAGCACTATGATCGAACATGTGGCTAACAGCACCCTGGGTTCCGATCTTGCATTTTGTTTTGGTAAAGCATTGGCGTACATCACCAAAGGTACGGTTTGGGTTGTCAGTTAAACAATCTACAATAACCATACAGCTTCCTGGGCCGAAACCTTCATAGCGCGCAGTAAAGAAATCTTCGCCACCCCCACCTTTTGCTTTGTCTAAAGCTTTGTCGATGACATGAGTTGGGACTTGGTCTTTTTTTGCTCGGTCAATCATACTACGTAGTGATAAATTACCGGCAGGATCAGTACCGCCTGCTTTGGCACAAACATAAATTTCACGACCGTATTTACTATAAACCTTTGCTTTCGCATCAGCCGTTTTTGCCATGGATTCTTTTCGGTTTTGGTAGGCTCTGCCCATTACGCTATTCCAATAAAAGTAAAAAAATAAATAGTACAGATTAGTATTTGTTTAATAAAGTTTTTTATCGTTTCCACTAACCAAAGATATGGTATGGTTCTTAATTAATATTGTTTTCAGTCTTTTGGATGATATATGTCACTCGATTTTAATAAGTTTACATTTAAGTTAAATATTTTTATTTGTTTTATTCTCTTTCCTTTGATGCTTTCAGCAGCCCCTGATCAAACATCAACAGAAAGTTTAGATAAATTGGTCGCTAGGCTTAAAAAAATTGAAACGTTTTCAGGCTCTTTTGTGCAAGAATCTGTTGATCAAAAGCAGCGACGTGTACAAGAATCAAGAGGTGAGCTTAAAGCTCAACGACCCGGTTTATTTTATTGGCATACTAAAGAGCCTTTAGAGCAAGTCGTATATTCTGATGGGAAAAACGTCACCGTTTATGATCCCGATCTAGAGCAAGCGACCATTCAAAAAGTTAGCGATCAATCTCAAAATACGCCTGCTATCTTATTTAGCGGTGACGTTGAACGTATTGGCGATTTATTTGAGGTTCAGTTAAGAGAATTCGATGAGAAAACTTCTCAATTTTTACTTATACCAAAAGTAAAAGAGAGCTTGTTTGAGCGTCTAAAGATACGTTTTGAAGGGTCATATCTTAAAGAAATGCATTTAACAGATGCGCTTGGACAAGTCAGTGCACTCAGGTTTGTATATAGTGAGATTAACCTAAAATTTCCGAAGGATACCTTTAAGCCAAATTTACCCGAAGGTACAGACATTATTCGAGATGTACCTTTTGTTTCTGCTGACTCAACAGAAGTTGTTGACCCTTAAATTATGGATTCTTTATTTGAACAGAATCCATCGTATGCACCTCTTGCTGCACGCGTTCGGCCTGAAAATATAAGTGAGTATATTGGCCAAAGACACTTGGTTGGAGAAGGAAGACCACTCTCAACGGCTTTAAAAAAAGGTGCTTTGCATTCAATGGTTTTATGGGGGCCGCCCGGTGTTGGTAAAACAACCTTTGCAAACTTAATTGCGAACCATTTTGATGTGTATTTTACTGCGATTTCTGCAGTATTAAGTGGTGTGAAAGATATTCGATCTGCAGTCGATCAAGCAAAAATGCGTAGAGCTCAAACAGGCCGTGACACGATTCTTTTTGTCGATGAAGTGCATCGATTTAATAAATCCCAACAGGATGCATTCTTACCCTATGTTGAAGATGGCACGGTCGTTTTTATTGGTGCAACGACTGAAAACCCATCATTTGAATTGAACAATGCTTTACTATCACGAGCACGTGTTTATGTGTTAAAAAAATTAGAAGATAGTGAAATTAAATTAGTATTACAACAAGCGCTCAAACATAAATATGGTTTTCCTGATATCAGTCTGCATGTTGATGAAAGTTTATTAGATATTCTTTGCAAGGCCGCTGATGGCGATGCCCGAAAATCGCTTAATTTTCTAGAATTAGCAGTAGATCTTGCTGATCAAGAAGGATCAATAAGAACGATTACCCGAAAAGATATTGAAGATGTATTGCAAAGTTCATTAAAACGCTTTGATAAAGGCGGCGATATCTTCTACGAACAAATTTCTGCCTTGCATAAATCAGTCAGAGGGTCCGATCCTGATGCCGCACTTTATTGGTTTATCAGGATGATAGATGGTGGATGCGATCCCTTATATGTCGCTAGGCGGGTTGTGAGAATGGCAAGTGAAGATATCGGAAACGCTGACCCACGCGCTCTTCAAATTGCACTAAGCGCTTGGGATGTGCAAGAACGTTTAGGGAGCCCGGAAGGTGAGTTAACTATTGCTCAGGCAATTCTCTACCTTGCTGTTGCACCTAAGAGTAATGCTGTCTATAGCGCATTCAATGACTGTCGTCGAAAGGTTAGAGACGGACAAGATTATGATGTACCAAACCATCTGCGCAATGCACCGACTCAATTAATGAAAGAGCAAGGCATGGGGTTGAGTTACCGATATGCTCATGATGAACCAGAAGCCTTTGCAGCAGGTGAAAGCTATCTGCCTGAAGCACTTCACGCGACTGAGTTTTATCAGCCGGTTAATCGTGGTTTAGAAGTAAAAATAAAAGAAAAACTTAGTAAGCTTAGAGAGTGGAATAGACAGTCCAGCACCCAGCGATACTAAGTTTGTGATACTGGAGTTCCGATCATTACAGCTAATCTGTTTATGGGCAAACTTAATAAATTAGTGAATTAACATCACAAGGAAAAATATGCAAGTTGTGCCAGCTAAGAAAAGGCAAGGGATATATAAATTTATAACGTGTGAAGATTTAACGTTTAAGAATACTTCGATCCAAATTAACTTTACAAATGAATGGCTGCAAATAAGTGAAAACGGAGACGTCGTTGTTAAGGGATCAAATGGTACAGGTTACGCGTGGGATGGGTGTACGCCAAAATGGAATATATTCGACCTATTCCTGGTAGGCACTCCTGATGGACGCACAATTGTAAACACGGGTAAACCTATTACTTATTACGCGTCTCTAATTCATGATGTTTTATGCCAGTTTCATTCAGAAATTGGGATTAGCCGAAAGGAAGTTGATAAGGTTTTTTTATTGTATTTAGGTGATTTCAGTTTAAGGTATTTATACTATTTTTCAGTAAGATCATACGGAGTGTATCTGGGGCTTAAGTCTAAGCTACTATCAATGCTAGCAAACTAATTTGCTCTGGTTCTATAGCGACCTTTTCAAATACATTGGGATAACATGAATCTTTATAATCCGCATACTTTAATTTTTGTCGTCGATGATTTTTTTTACGAATAGTCCTTTGTATTAGAATCTTAGCCTCCCTTAAGAGGCTATTTTTTTGTCTGAAATTCAGCAACAATAATGGCCATAAATAAGAATAAAGCTATATTTAGAAAGGTTAGCAAACCAAAAAAACCAATCGGTAAATAGATAATGACTCCTAAAAATTGGTAAATCTAAATGATGACAATTCAAAAAACATACTCACCTATAGACGGCTCTCTCTATGTAGAGCGTACACAGAGTGATATGGAACAAATTAAATCTGCATTAACAGTTGCAAGTGAAGCTCAGCGAGACTGGAAAAATTTGCCTTTGTCAGATAGAAAAGTATTTTGTAGTCGTGCCGTTGAGGCTTTTGTTGAAAATAAAGCACAAATTTCAGAAGAGTTGTGTTGGCAAATGGGTCGGCCAATTCGTTATGCAGAAGGTGAGGTGGCTAGTTTTGCGGATCGTTCTAATTATATGGTCTCGATCGCTGATGAATCTTTGGGTTCCATTGAACTTAAAGAAAAGCCTGGCTTTACTCGATATATCAAACGTGAGCCACTTGGCGTAGTTTTGGTAATAGCGCCTTGGAATTATCCTCT
>CAJWBJ010000165.1 GCA_913020495.1 uncultured Oleiphilus sp. | reverse complement strand
ATTTACAATTTTTCCCCCTAAAGTCCCCGGGTGTTTGTCCTGTCCAGCTTTTGAAACTTCGGTGAAATGACCTTCCATCGGTAAACCCCAAGTTAAATGCAATGTCCTGAATTGCCAGTTGCGTATTATTCAGCATATCTGTTGCACGCTCTAAACGAATCTGGTTAAGGAGTTCTTGGTAGGACGTTCCTTCGCTAACAAGTTTGCGTTGAAGTGTTCGGGCAGTCAGGTTTAGCTCCTCCGCCACTAACTCTTTTCGTGCAACGCCCATATTTAATTGAGTTCTTATGGTATTGCTGACTCTGATTGAGAATGAAAGATCATTTTCGTCCAATTTGGATATTTGGCTTTCAGCATGGCTTTCCAGTGTTTTGAGTAAAAGCTTATCGGGCTGACGAAGTGGTTCATTCAAAATACTCTGATGAAGCACAATGGTATTTTGCTTTGCTTCAAACTCGACAGGGCACTTGAAAAATAATTCGTATTGATCAATGTCTTCCGGTTTAGGCCGTGGGTGTTCAAGCATGACCTTGTGAGGGGAGGTGTCTTGGTTGGCAAGCCAACGAGCATAGTTAGTCCATGAGGAAAGCACGTTATCTATCATTTGTTGTCTGACTGCGGTATCAAGATAAGCACAATGCCACTGAATATAGATAAATTTACCTTGGGCTTTTGTCGTCGTGACCCCCATATCACCAACCAAGCGTTCAAAGCGGGCAATACGCTGTAATGCTTCACCAATTGTCGCGCAGCTCATTAATATATACCCAAGCACACTGTATGAGCCAGGTTGAACATGTTGGCTGCTGTGGAGTCCCATCAATGGATCGTTAGATTTTTGGATGAGTGCTTTGATCAGCGCCTGAAACTGTTCACCTTTGATTCGACCATTTTCGTTGTTGATAACGTTTGGTGCAATACCTGCTTCAGCAATAGCCTCAGCGGTTTCAATACCTTGGTTTTCTGCATAACGTAAGTATTGTTGTACAGCCGGAATAGAAGCAAAGCCCAAGTGTTTCATAGTCTATAATGACTCAATTTGCCTAAAGGAATGTCTGAAAATGTCAATGAAATGTTGAATGAATTCTATATGATATTCCCCAATCAAAGAAAGTAATTGTCATGTTTTTAGTGACATTTTAGGGCGGCTCTTAATTTAATCAGGTTTTAAGTTACAAACACATGAGTCCGTTGAGATATATAACAGTTATTAAAGGTGGGTATTAGTATGCGTCGTTGGAATGGTTGGGGTGATGAAGCAAATAAAATGGACCTTCCACCATCAGGTGGTGAATTCTTAAAAAGTTTAGTGGGTGAATCTGTACCGCTAGCTGATGCTGACTTAAAGGACGTATTGGCAAAAGTACCGGAAAGCCGACTACCAGAACACCCTCTCATTACCACCGATGCCGAGCAACGGGTGCGTCATTCTCGTGGGCAAAGTTTACCTGATTGGTTAGCCATGCGAAGTGGCGATTTTGATTTTTTTCCTGACGGTGTCGCTTTTCCAGAGACAAAAGATCAAGTCGCAAGTCTCGTTAACTTTTGCCATGACAAAAATATTATCTTGATTCCTTATGGTGGCGGAACGAGTGTTGCGGGCCATATCAATCCTTTTGAATCTGATCGTCCCATCTTAACGGTTTCAATGGCGCGGATGAATCGCTTGCTTGAACTGGAAACCGAAAGCCAGATTGCCACTTTTGGTGCAGGTACACCGGGTCCTTTGGTTGAGTCGCAATTGCGTGCTAAAGGATATACGTTAGGGCATTACCCTCAAAGCTTTGAACTTGCGACGATAGGTGGATGGGTGGCAAGCCGCTCAAGTGGACAGCAGTCACTTCGTTATGGTCGTATTGAACAAATGTTTGCTGGCGGTAGTGTTGAAACAACAAAAGGCCGTTTAGATATTGCTACTTTTCCTGCATCGGCTGGAGGCCCTGATGTTCGGGAAATGTTCCTGGGCTCAGAAGGGCGCATGGGAATTATCTCAGAAGTTAAAGTGCGTGTGACAAAAATCGCGGATAAAGAAGATTTCTATGTGATCTTTTTCCCGTCATGGGATCAGGCCAAAAATGCAGCGAAAGAGCTGGTTCAATCTAAAGTTCAGCTTTCTATGCTGCGCTTAAGTAATGCCATTGAAACTGTGACGCAATTATCTCTCGCAGGTCATCCCGGCCAAATTGCTTTATTGGAAAAGTATTTGAGTGTTCGTGGTGCTTCTGAAGGCAAGTGCATGATGACCTTGGGTGTGACGGGCAATAAAGCGCAATGTAGTGCTGCGCATAGTTTAATGAAGAAAACGATTAGCCCATATAAAGGGGTTTATACCGGAACATATTTAGGTAAGAAATGGGCGGAAAAACGTTTTACGATGCCTTATCTCCGAGAAGCTCTCTGGGAGAAAGGGTATGCTGTGGATACGCTTGAAACTGCAACAGATTGGGATAACGTTGATAACTTATTAGGTTTGATTGAAGGAAATATTCGTAGCGGTTTAAGTTCTGAAGATGAGAAAGTTCACGTCTTCACACACTTGTCACACTTCTATGGGCAGGGCTGTAGCATTTACACGACTTATGTTTATCGTGCAGGTACAAGTTGCAAGAAAACCTTAGAGCGCTGGAATAAGCTAAAGCATAGTACCTCTGAAATTATCGTAAATAACCGAGGCACTATCAGCCATCAACATGGTGTCGGAAAAGACCACGCGCCTTATTTACCGACTGAAAAGGGCGAGTTAGGAATGCATTTGATTCGTACCTTATGTCAGACCATGGATGAAAAAGGAATTTTGAATCCCGGGACGTTGTTAGTTGATGATACTCAGGTAAATGAAAGAGCTCAGGACGATTCTAATGAGTAGTCAGGAAGCAATCTGGAGCCCTTTATGGCGCTCACAGGTAGTGAACCAGCTCAAACAGACCGATAGCCAGTGGGATATGTTGATTGTCGGTGGTGGCATTACTGGTGCTGGTATTTACCGTGAAGCAACTAGTTTGGGTTTAAAAGTATTACTGGTAGAGCAACGAGACTTTGCGTGGGGGACGTCTTCACGCTCATCAAAAATGGTGCATGGTGGCTTACGGTATTTGGGTAGCGGTCAATTAGGCTTAGCCAATGATTCAGTAAAAGAACGCCAAAATCTCATGAACGAATTACCCGGCTTGGTAAATCCACTGCCTTTCATGATGGGGCATTATAAAGGGATGTTTCCTGGTCCATGGATTTTCGACAAGTTACTCGCTATTTATGACTTTATGGCTGGGCATCGTTACCGGAAATACTTCAGTAAAGGTATTCGGGATTTCTTTGTGCCGGGTATGAACACCAGCCAATTAAAAGGCGCAACGCAATTTTCTGATGCTGTGACTGATGATGCACGTTTAGTTATGCGTGTTTTGCATGAAGGTAATACCGATGGTGGCACTGCCGTTAATTATTTGAAGGCTGTCGACACCTTAAAGACTGAAACAAAAGGCATTGAAAAAGTAAGTGGTTTGAAGCTGGAAGATCAAATAAGTGGCGAACAATTCGAGGTGTCAGCAAAAGTTGTTATTAATGCGAGTGGTACCTGGACAGATGAATTACGTCAGACTCTAGGCCAGAAAAAAGTCATACGTCCACTTCGGGGCAGTCATTTGGTTGTACCTTTCTGGCGTCTGCCGAGCGCATTTACCGTTAGTTTTTTTCATGCGAAAGATAAGCGCCCTGTCTTTGTGTTTCCATGGGAAGGCGTTACGGTTATTGGTACCACTGATTTGGACCATCAGCAGAATTCAAATGAAGAATCTTCTATTACACGCGAAGAAATAGACTACTTGCTTGATGCGGCAAATTTGCAGTTTCCTGAAGCTAACTTATTGAAGGGTGATATTCGGGCAACTTGGTCAGGGGTACGTCCGGTTGTGAGTAAGAATCAAGACAAAGCTGTCGATTCAAACACGCCGAATAAACCTTCTGATGAAAAGCGCGAACATGCCGTATGGGATGATCAAGGTCTAATCAGTGTCGCTGGTGGTAAATTAACAACTTACCGATTGATAGCGATGGATGTTCTTCAAAAAGCAGCCCCTTATTTGCCTGAAATCTCAACTGACTTTAAGAAAACAAGCCATTTTAAACCTTCTACTTTAAGTTCGGGATTTGTTGAGTTAAGTAGCGAGCTGAAAAAGCGCTTATTAGGGCGTTATGGTGCTCATGCTCACACACTTGTATCACACGCAAGAGAGTTGGAAAACGGGCTGGAAAAAATATCGACGACCGATACGCTATGGGCTGAAATTATTTGGAGTTGTCAGTCTGAGACTGTTCAGCATCTGGATGACTTATTGCTACGCCGAACACGTATTGGTTTATTACTGGATGACGGTGCAGAAGAGGTATTTAGTGGTATTAGAGATATCTGTCAGCAGTATTTAGCTTGGGATGATGTCAAGTGGCAAGCTGAACGCAAGCGGTACCAGAACATCATCAAGAGGCATTATTCATTACCTGAATAAGCTTATTACTTGACCAATAAAAGTAGATTTAACCCAAGTGGACTAGTGAGAGATAGCACCATGGCTGAGCAGTATATTTTCACCATTGATAACGGCACTCAAAGTATTCGTGCTCTTTTGTTCGATACCAAAGGGAATTTGATTGGTAAAGGTAAACAAGAGCTGGAAGCTTATTTCTCTGAGCAGCCAGGTTGGGCTGAACAGCACCCGGAGTACTATTGGGAGTCACTTTCCAAAGCATGCGATAAATTGTGGGCTTGTGTTGATATTGATCGCTCGAAAATTATTGCGTCATCATTAACGACCCAACGTGGCACAGTGGTAAATGTAGATAAAAATGGTGATCCATTACGACCGGCCATTATCTGGTTAGATCAGCGTCGAGCGGAGGTAAAAGGTGATGTGCCTGGCCTGTGGAAATGGCTTTTCAAATTGGCCGGAGTTGAAGATGTTATTCATCGTTTTCGGGAAAAATCACAAGCAATCTGGATAGAACAGAACCAGCCGGATGTCTGGCAGAGGACGCATAAATATTTACTGCTTTCAGGGTTCTTAACCTATAAATTGACCGGTAACTATAAAGACTCTGTCGCGGGCCAAGTAGGCTATATTCCTTTTGATTATAAAAAATTAAAATGGGCAAAAGAGTCTGATTGGCGTTTTAAAATCTTACCTTCACTTAAGCGGTCTATGTTACCCGACTTAGTGATGCCAGGTGAGCGCTTGGGTGAAATTACAGCCGAAGCGGCAAAACATACGGGGCTTCCAGAAGGTTTGCCTGTGATTGCTTCGGCGTCAGACAAGGCTTGTGAAATTTTAGGCTCAGGTGGTACAAGCCCTGAAATTGCCTGTATGAGTTATGGTACAACGGCGACAATTAATACCACTAATCAAAAACATATTGAGCCCATAAAATATTTACCGGCTTTTCCCTCCGCTATATCAGGTGCTTTCTCATCAGAGATTATGATCTTTCGTGGCTTTTGGATGGTGAGTTGGTTTAAAGAAGAGTTTGGAGAGCGTGAGCGTCAAATAGCGAAAGAGCGTGGCATTGATGCAGAGCAGTTATTTGATGAATTAGTGAATAGTGTACCGGCAGGTTCCATGGGATTAATGCTTCAACCTTATTGGTCTCCAGGGATAAGGGAGCCCGGTCCGGAAGCAAAAGGCGGTATTATCGGGTTTGGTGACGTCCACACTCGGTCACATATTTATCGTTCGATTCTGGAAGGGCTTGCTTATGGTTTGAAAGAAGGCAAAGAGAGTCTTGAAAAGAAAAATGGTGTAAAAATCACTAAATTGAGAGTTTCAGGTGGTGGTTCACAAAGTGATGCGGCGATGCAGCTGACGGCTGATATTTTTAATATGGAAGCTGAAAGGCCGCATACCTTCGAGACTTCTGGTCTAGGTGCTGCGATTGATGTGGCTGTGGGTGTCGGCGTCTATGCAAGCTTTGATGATGCGGTTAAAAATATGACAAGGGTCGGTAAAACATTTAAACCTATTCCAGAAAATGTCAAACTTTATGATCGTTTATATAATGAAGTCTATTTGAAAATGTATAAGCAATTGCAGCCTTTATATAAAAGCATTCGGGACATCACAGGGTATCCTGAATAGGAATACAATAAAAAAGACAAAAAAAAGCCGCTACGTGTCTAAGTCCGTAGCGGCTGAAAAACTAACGCTTAACAAGGATAAAATGATTGGACTTGAGTCACCCAAAAAAACAGCGGAGGTACAACATAACCCTCCGCTTAAGGGGGATACTACTCAAATCCACGAAAATAAGTTTATGTG
>CAJWBJ010000164.1 GCA_913020495.1 uncultured Oleiphilus sp. | reverse complement strand
GGAGTTCCAACATAATCAGGGAATACCTCGTTGAAGGGTCATTGAAGAAATTGACGAGCGCGTATTCTACGCGAAAGAACCCTCGCTGTTAATAGGTATCGCTAACTCTGTCACTAAGTCACATATTGATACAATGTTTAATGCTTACATAGTTGACTATTATCAAGCTAGCTGGAACCATAAGAAGGTGTTTTACAGGCTCATCCTGTTTTAACCGTTGATCTGACATAAAAGGTATTTGCTTGATTCAACAGATAAAAAACATTATTAATGCTTGTGATATTCGCATTACTTTTACACTCGCCTTAAGTGCTTTACTTAGCGCTTGTGAAAAGCCCAGCACCTTTGAAAAAATTGCTAAACATAAAACATTACACGTCATTACCCGCAATGCCCCTGCTATTTACTATGAAGGCAGAGAAGGCCCCATGGGTTTCGAGTATGATTTAGCTAAGTTATTTGCTGACGAGTTAGGCCTCAAATTAGATCTTAAAATAGCAACAACTCGCTCCCAGATCTTATCTGCACTCGACAATGAGTATACAAATATTGCCGCTGCAGGCATGGTTGCCAGCCAAAATCGCGCCGACCGATTTAAATACTCCCTCCCCTATATGGAAGCGACACCGATTGTGGTTTATCGTTATGGAAGCACTCGTCCTAGAAGTATTAAAGATATTCTTGGTAAACGCATTGCAGTTGTGAGTGATAGTTACCATGCTGATGAACTCGATACGCTGAAACAAAAAACACCCGAACTCCAGTGGCAAGCTTTGGATGTTGAAACCATCGATTTAATGAAAATGGTTCAAGACAAAGAAATAGATTACGCCATTATCACTTCCGCTGAATTAGATATTCATCAAGCTTATTACCCCCGCGTCAAACAGGCTTTTGAAATAGGTGATGTACAAAAAATTTCGTGGTACTTCCCCAAAAGTACTGATCAAACATTAATAAACCGCGCTAATATTTTTTTTAAACGCATTGAAGAAGACGGCACGCTTTTAAACCTTAAAGAACGTTATTTTGGTCATCTTGGACAACTTAACTATGTCGGTGCACGAACCTTTATCAAGCATATAAATAGTCGTTTGCCAAAGTACGATGAGGAATTTAAATCAAATAGTGAAGAGCACGGGCTAGACTGGCGACTGATGGCATCGATGGGTTATCAGGAATCGCACTGGCGAGCTCATGCAACATCCCCGACTGGCGTTCGCGGCCTTATGATGCTGACTCGGGTAACCGCAAAGGAAATGGGCATAAAAAATCGTCTAGACCCTGAAGCAAGTATAAAAGGCGGCACGCGCTATTTTGCAAAAATAAAGAAGCGTATCCCTGAACGTATCGCTGAACCAGATAGAACCTGGTTTGCACTAGCCTCCTACAATGTTGGTTACGGTCACTTGGAAGACGCCCGAATACTGACAGAAAAAGGCGGTAAAGATCCTGATAAATGGCTTGATGTAAAAGAGTTTCTCCCCCTGCTACAAAAGAAAAAATACTACAAACAGACCCGCTATGGTTACGCCCGTGGAAATGAGCCTGTTATTTATGTTCAGAATATTCGTCGCTATTACGACGTTCTGAATTGGATGACACAACCTCAAGCAGATGAACACACAATTGCTCAAGCTGATATGAAAAATGGCTTAATTAAGTTGACACAATAGTTAGTTTGTTTTTGAAAAAACAAACTGCACGATTCATGCTAAAATGTTCGCAAATTATACTTCTCGAATATCACTAAAAAGCCTACTTACATGCTAAGAATCAATGAACTAAAACTCCCTCTGCACCATAATAGTGACGAGCTTCGCTCAGAAATTATCAGAAAGTTAGCCATTACCGCTAATGAATTATTAGATTTTACAATTTTTAAACGCAGTTACGATGCCCGTAAAAAATCAAATATCTATCTAATATATCAATTAGACGTGACAGTGGAGAAGGAGGTTGAAGCACGCGTACTCAGCGCTTTCACCAAAAACAATACTGTTCGACCTAGCCCAGACACTCGCTATCATTTTGTCGCTCAAGCTGACTCAAGCTTTCCTGAAAACGAACAACAGCGTCCTATTATAATTGGCTTTGGCCCTTGCGGGATGTTAGCTGCTTTAGTTTTAGCCCAAATGGGACTGAAACCCATTATTTTAGAACGAGGCCAAGACGTTCGCCAACGCACCAAAGACACTTGGGGTTTATGGCGAGAAGGAAAATTAAATACTGAATCAAATGTTCAATTTGGCGAAGGCGGCGCAGGAACGTTCTCTGATGGAAAACTATATAGTCAGGTTAAAGATAAGCGCCACTTGGGTCGTAAAGTCCTAAATGAATTTGTCAAAGCTGGCGCACCTGAAGAAATCCTTTATATCAGCAAGCCTCACATTGGCACATTCAAGCTAGTAAAGATGGTTGAGAACATGCGAGCTGAAATTACTCGCCTAGGCGGGGAAGTTCGTTTTAACCAAAAAGTAGCAATGATTCATCGCGAAACCATGGTTGATTCTCAAGCAGACAATCAAGGTAGAATTACAGGCTTAACATTAAGCAACGGTGAAACTTTTCATAGCCGACACGTTATATTAGCCATTGGACACAGCGCCAGAGATAGTTTTCAAATGCTGCTTGATCAGGGCATCTATATTGAGCCGAAGCCTTTTTCTATCGGCTTTCGTATCGAACACCCTCAATCTGTCATTGATGCTGCTCGATTTGGTAATGAAGCAGGTAACCCGATTCTAGGCGCTGCAGACTATAAATTAGTACACCACTGCAAAGATGGTCGTAGTGTTTATAGTTTTTGCATGTGCCCAGGTGGCACTGTTGTAGCAGCTACCTCAGAAGAAGGCTGTGTCGTCACAAATGGCATGTCGCAGTATTCACGTAATGAACGCAACGCAAATGCAGCCATAGTCGTCGGTATAGAACCAGAAAAAGACTACCCTGAGCATGTTTTAGCGGGTATTGATTTACAACGAAAACTGGAAAAACAAGCCTATGATCTAGGTGGCAGGAACTATAGCGCACCAGCACAATTAGTCGGTGATTTTTTACGTGACATACCCTCCACTGATCAGGCTAGTGTAAGCCCTTCCTACCAACCGGGTATTTGTTTTGGTGATTTATCAAAAGCATTGCCAGACTTTGCAGTGAAGGCCATCCGTGAAGCGATACCTGCTTTTAACAAAAAGATAAAAGGCTTTGCAATGGATGATGCACTGCTAACCGGCGTTGAGACACGAACCTCTTCACCAATTTGTATTAAGCGCGATAAGGAATTTAAAAGCATTAACACTCAGGGGCTCTATCCCGCAGGGGAAGGCGCTGGTTATGCAGGCGGCATTTTATCTGCCGCAATTGATGGTATTAAGGTGGCTGAAGCATTGGCTTTGGATCTATTGGAAGTTGAAGTAACCAGCTAAATAATTATTAGATAACTGGTGCGCATTCGCGCACCAAACCGTAATTTTTCTGAAGCCTTATGGCTTCAGGATTTTAAAGTCCCCATCCAGCCAATTTTTTAAACCGGACTTATACCAACGGGAAAAGCGATTATCTGATGGCCCGCCTGCTAAACAAGTATGCAATACAGGCTCACTCATATCTGCAATTAGACGAACGGATGGTGAAAAGCTTGTTTTTCGTCCCGCACTGCTATAAATCTGCCCTTGATGCGGCGTTGCACGACCACCTAAAAGCGGGATAGATTTTGAGTCAAAGCCCATAAACTCTGGTAGCTTTCCCTGAAAAAGCATATTTGTAAAAGTCACTTTATTCACATCTTTCCAAAGCACATGACAGTGTACATTTTTTGCTTTTTCAAAAGCGGCAAGAAAGGCTTGGTTTTGTGTTTTATTTTCATACCATGCTGAGTTTTCATTTAAAATTGAACGATCAAAATTCTGATAGAAATCAATAAATACACCCGTTTGATCAACCAAGTGCCGTACTACATCCTCACCCAAACCAGCCTCACCAAATACTTCTCCTCTCAAAGCGTCATAGAAAAGTTCAAATAAAGGCGCACCTTTTGATTCAAAACCATACCCAAGATCCCAACTTTTAAGTATTTGGTATGCATCATCTGCCTCAGTATTTTTTTCTAATAATGGCAGTAAAATATCTAAAAATATTTTGGCTTGATTTGAGTGAACATCAAATTGAAGTGCTTTGGTAGATTCAACGCTGTGCTGCTCGCTTGCGGCAAGCACTTCTTCGATACGGCTTGCGCGGTAATCCCCCATTGGCATATTAATAGGATTGACGGTACCCAGGTGATTTAAGTCTTGATTTGCAGTAACGATATAACCTTCTTTAGGATTATAAGATCGTGGTAAATCTTCCAACTTCACCATCCCTTTCCAGTCATAATCAGAATCCCAGCCAGGCGCTGGAGTGAAGCCACTCCAATTTTTATGACGCTTAGGCATCAACCCCGACATTTGGTAAGCTATGTTGCTATTAGAGTCAGAGATTACCCAGTTCCATGCAGATTCAATTCCGCCGAGATACTCCATGGCCTGTTCAGCGGTTTCAGCCGTCGACATTTTTAAACTTGCCATTAATGAGCGAGCGCCTGAATCAGCGGCAACCCACTTCGTCGATAGATATTTTCCTTCTTGGTGAGGGTTTCCATCTAATACACCATGAGAGTTTTCATAAAATGAAACCGTCTCATTCACATGTTTTTTGCGCTTAATTATTTCTGTTCGCTCAGTAAATTTTTTCCAGCTTTTACCTCTACGATGCTTTCCATCTTTACAATCTTCAACCCAGCTATCAACAGTATCCATGAAAGTATAAGTCGCTCCCCACGCTAAGTGTTTGGTTCGACCAATCACCACACCAGGCAAACCTGGCATCCCCATGCCAATAATAAAACCCTCTTCCCATTTCAAGCTTTGTTCGCACCAGACATTTGGAAGGCGGTTTACTTCGAGATGTGGGTCGTTTGCCATAATAGGTTTGCCTGAAGCGGTTTTTTTACCTGAAACCACCCAGTTATTTGATGCCATCATTCGTGGCAAAGCTTTGTTCCAAATTACTTCATTTGAAACAAGCCTCTCTTGAAGTTGGATGCTTTCAATCATTTCCCTGTCAAGATTCTTATCATCAATTGGGAATAATTCCGCAAGCTTTTCAGTAGGAACACCGGCTTGAACAAGCTCGATAAAAAAGCGCTCCACCTCGGTTTGTGATTGCGCTAGCGTTAGGTAACTTGCCATACGAGATACAAGGATTGAGTCACGAATCACCCAAGGTTCGGGCTGATAGCCCATCAACTTCATGGCATAGACTTTCTTTGCTGAAAAACCTGCATTAATGCCATCACAATACGATTGACATAATGCCCGTGAAGCTTCATCCAACTTTTCTACTTCTTTATCAATATTGTTATGCCAATTAGCACGTCGAAAGAAATGATCAATTTCAAAAGATTCTTCCGTATCTGATAGTAACTCGCATAACCGCCCCTGCCCTAATATGCGCATCATCATCAGTTGTGTTCCTCGGTCAACGGCATGTGCATAACCACTTCCCCAAAGCGCACCGTTGATATCATTAGCAGATATATGCGGAACCCCTGCTTCATCGCGATGAATATTTAACCCTTGCGGTTTTGGACCAGAGATAGAAAATTCATTTTTATTAAACATGCGATTCACCTTTAAATTTGTTTATTCCCATTACTGGGAATATAAAGTGATTCCCATCCTTATGCAATATAAATTCCCACCAAAGAGAATTTATATTGCTATACTCTTAACTTCGTAACAACATACATTCAATCACCAACCTTAAAGTGACAGATTACGATGGGCCGAAAAAGCTTAAAAACAGAACGAGTCAGTGAAATTCTTGACGCCTTTGAGCGATGCCTTGAACAAAAAGGTCTTCAGGGAACGACCCTTGATAATATCGCTGAAGAAGCGGGGCTCGCACGACGAATGATACGTCATTATGTTGGTAATCGAGATGATCTAATCGATGCTGCTGTGGAGCGCATAATTGAAAAATTTACGCTATCCATATTTGATACAATCGATAAATTTGAAAGCCAAGATCGTTTTCACGGTGCATTGGATTATATTTTTAGTGAAGAATTCAACGCATTGCCCGCTACGAAATTAGTCGCAGCACTACTCGCGGTAAGTTTGTACGAAGAAAAGGTTTGTCATGCTGTGAAAACCTTATATGACTCATTCCATCTTGGGCTTGACCAGGAACTCAAACAACACATTCCAAATGCCCCGCAAGAAAAACGTTTACAGGTCGCTTATTCTATTATGTGCTTGTCTTTTGGTGGCGGCTGGATGCGTAATATAGGTTTTGATCACTCACTTAATATTCGAAATAAACAAATTGCACAAACTTTGATTGATCAACTTATATAGTGACAGATTGCAATTAAAAAGCAGACATATATATCGAAGCTTTCATTAGCCAGTATCAAACTCATGGTGAGACATAAATAGTTAATC
>CAJWBJ010000163.1 GCA_913020495.1 uncultured Oleiphilus sp. | reverse complement strand
GACAACTTCATTCTGATTCGTTGAGCATATTTCGGTAGTGGTTTTGAATCTAGGGTCACAAGCGGAGATAAATAATGTCGATAAACATAATAAAATGGAAGGGCTTAATTTCATCGATTTTTAGGCTCTTTGATAGATCATTGTAAGCGGATTAGTTGGCGTTTGAATTAGACGCCTGTTATGCGAGTGCTGGATTCTAGCATTCCTGTTAATTTAATGCAGGATGTAGTTCTCTTGTTTGGGTTACACTTATTTAAGTGAAGCAAGGCGCTTCCACGTTTCATGAAGAATCAGGGCATCATTGGCTGCACGATGCCTTACGAGCTTTAGGTCGTCTATAGCGCCGGCTCGAATATCTTGCCATTGGTCTATTTCTTCGGGCTTCAAAATTGAGGTGATTGAGTCTAGTTCGAAGTTTGGTTTGGTTGGACTTGCTTTAAATAAACGGTGTGACCAGAAGCTGTCGAATGCCCAAGCGTCGCAATAGACTGGCCCGTTGAGAATTTTGTTTAATTCTGAGGTGACCTGACTTATTTCCAGTCCGTCAGTTTGTAGCTCTTCTTTTGAAATTCCGTGCACTCTAGCGGCTTTTTCCGACCAGTCTCGCCATAATATATGAGGCTTGATTAACCAGCTCATTACCTTTCCATCAGATAAACAGATGCCAACTTCAATCGGATAGCTGGAGACCAGATCAAGGCTGGAAGCTTCAAAATCGATAAATACAGGGGGTTTAAATGACATATAGAAAGCGCCGGACGAGTTAAATACTATTACGATTTGTAATATTAAAGATTAAGGTCGCTAAGTACAAACTTAAGAAGAGGGTTTAGTGCTATAAAACACATTTTTAGCAAATAAAATATGTGATTTAACCAGTTTAGCTAAGACTGCCGCATTCTCGCCTTGGTAGGGTGTATACATAATTTTACCGAGAATAATCTCGGGGAAAAAAACAATGGGCACCATGTTATGTGTCGCTTGCCCTACATTATGAATATTATTCTGGTAGTAAGTCACTGCAAATAATTCAGGCTGTGATTCAATAAGTTTACGAATAATGTTGTTGTAAGGTAACTCGTTTAAATTTAATGTCTTTGTTTCGAAAGATTGAGAATTAAAGGCTTCTGACTCAAGTAGTTGTCTGCTCAACCATTGTCGCGCATGCTCATACTCTTCTAAGCTAGGATATTTAATGCTTAGTGGTGTGCTGGAAATTTCGGGGAATGGCAGGAATGTTTTCACTTGATGCGAATTTTGCGCGTCAAAAGGTGGAAGCGGAATACCTGCAGCACTACTTGGTAATTGTTCTATTAATAAAAGGTCTTTTTCGAATGAGTGCCACTCTGAAACATTCCAAGCAGAAGCCGCCCAAACAATAGCGCTGGCAGTGAGTGTAATACCGCTAAAAAATTGCATGCTTAACTGATTCTCATTAGCTTCAGGTCGTTTATCTCTGAACTGAGCAAGGCCAAAAAATAGGCTGCAGAATAAACCAAATATACAAAGTAACACTAAAATGAATGATGTCATGGTGTCGGTGCTCATTAAAAGCGTCACAATAAATGGCGCTTTATTTGTGTGTCATTCCAATATCTTTGTTATTAATGTAGACCTTGCTTATTAAATGATCAATAAATGGCCTGCTTTGGTTTGTTCCCGGCGTTCAATAGTTGTTGTTGGACCCTAAGAATGCGTAAAATGCCCTTACTTTTTTGTTAATGATGGAGTGAAAATGAATGACTGAAAAAGTCGTGGTGATTTATTCTGGCGGTATGGACTCATATACTTTGCTTCATGAGGCTTTAGCTCAAAATAAACAAGTGTATGCACTGTCTTTTAACTACGGACAAAAGCATTCGAAAGAACTGCACTATGCACAAAAAGTATGTGATGACTTAGGTCTGCCGCATAAAATTGTTGATATCACGGCCATTCATCAGTTGCTGTTAGGGTCATCATTAACCGATGATATTGAAATACCCGAAGGGCATTACGAAGAGCAAAGTATGAAATCCACAGTCGTGCCTAATCGTAATATGGTGATGCTTTCATTGGCTATCGCTTATGCCGTCTCCATTAAAGCTGAAGCTGTTTATTATGGTGCTCATGGAGGAGATCATGCCATTTATCCTGATTGTCGTCCTGAGTTTATTGAAAAAATGGATGCTGTTTCAAAAGTAGCAAACTATGAAAGCATTGATGTATTGGCGCCTTTTCAGTCAATTGATAAAACAGAAATCCTTCGCTTGGGTATTGTGAAGGGGCTGGATTACTCAAAAACATGGACGTGCTATAACGGCAGAGAGCGGGCGTGTGGAAAATGTGGCGCTTGTCAGGAGCGACTAGAAGCCTTCCAGTTAAATGATTTAACAGACCCGCTTGTTTATGAATGTGAGCAGTCTTTTGAAGGGATACAGGGCAAAGTTCAAAAGGAAAAGGAATAGTTGTGGCGAGATATGCTATCGGAGATGTTCAAGGCTGTTTTCAGTCGCTTAAATGCTTGCTGAAACGGCTATCATTTGACTCTCAGAAGGATGAGCTTTGGTTTGCTGGAGACATCGTTAACCGAGGTCCTGATTCACTTGAATGCTTGCGCTTTATTAAAGGCTTGGGTTCTTCAGCGCGAATTGTACTTGGGAACCATGACCTGCACTTGCTAGCGATACATGCCTGTCAAAACTTACCCAAGCGAAAAGATACCTTGTCTCAAGTATTAGAGGCACCTGATTGTTTAGAGTTAATGCAATGGTTGAAGCAGCAACCGCTTATGGTTTGGGATGCTGAAAATGATTTAGTGATGGTGCATGCGGGTATCCCTGCCATGTGGTCAATCCAAGAAGCATTTAACTTAAGCCAGGAAGTGACAGATGTTTTGAAAGGCGAAAATAGCTTTGAATTTTTTGAGTTTATGTATGGGAACGAACCTGATAATTGGTCGCAAGATTTAACCCGGATGACGCGTTTACGAGTGATTACCAATTACTTTACGCGCATGCGCTTTATCCGTTCAGATGGGGCTTTGGATTTTTCTGCTAAAGAAACCCTTGATTCAGCGCCTGAAGGTTATAAGCCATGGTTTCATGAAACAAGAAACGACCGAACAACTATTCTTTTTGGGCACTGGGCTGCGCTGACCGGAGAAACTAACAATGCACAGTTTCAAGCTTTGGACACAGGGTGTGTTTGGGGAGGGGCGCTGACTGCCGTAAACCTGAAAACAGGTGAACGAACTGAGTGTGATTGCTCAAAAGCCTGCTTATGAAAAAAATTACCCGATTTTATCTTTTGCTTGGTGTGTTGTTTTCCTTACTGTCAGTTGTCTTGGGAGCTTTTGGTGCACATGCACTCAAGGGCTTAATTTCTACAGACATGATGGCGGCTTTTGATACCGCTGTTCAATATCAAATGTTTCATGCATTAGCGTTAATTTTTCTTGGCTTATTGTTGCATTTAATATCGGGTACTCACTTACAAATCAAGTGGTTTAAGTTAGCAGGAAACTTATTCCTTATTGGCTTGGTTTTATTTTGTGGTAGTCTTTATGCCTTGGCAATATCAGGTGTGAAAATGTTGGGAGTTATTACGCCCTTGGGTGGGCTCGCTTTTATACTTGGTTGGCTGGTTTTGTTTTTTGGGCTTTATCATACAGACTAGCCAGTAGTTGATATTAATAGCCGATTATTTTTATAAATTGATAGTGGCAGAAATCATGCAAATACAGGTAAATGGTGAGCTGGTTGAGTTTGCCGATGAAGCAACATTAATGGATTTAATTACTAAGTTGGCCCTTGAAGGAAAGCGTTATGCTATTGAGGTCAATGAAGAAATCGTTGCTCGTAGCGAGCATGCAGAATATTCCTTAAGTGCTGGAGATCAGATAGAGGTAGTTCAGGCGATTGGTGGAGGTTAGGAAAAGATAGATTAATAGAGAGTTTTGCACGGTATTGTTTAGTCGAACGGTTGTTGTGCAAAGATATCTAATAAATACTCAAATTTTTCAAGTTAAGTGAGTCGATACATGACAGATATAGTTTCAAATAGTACGCCTGAAGATAAGCCTCTAATTGTGGCGGGAAAAACTTACAAGTCCCGACTTTTGGTGGGTACTGGAAAGTATAAAGATTTAGCTGAAACAAAAGCTGCAATAGAAATGAGTGGCGCAGAAATTGTTACGGTTGCCGTTAGACGGACTAACATCGGACAGAATGCTGATGAACCCAATTTGCTGGATGTGATCTCTCCGGACAAATATACTATTTTGCCAAATACGGCAGGTTGTTATACCGCAAAAGACGCCGTAAGAACCTGTAAATTAGCGCGAGAACTATTAGGCGGCCATGATCTTGTAAAGCTTGAAGTGCTTGGTGATCAGAAAACACTTTATCCCAATGTGACTGAGACTCTGGTTGCTGCCGAAGAGCTAATAAAAGATGGCTTTAAAGTGATGGTTTATACAACCGATGACCCACTTATTGCTCAGCGCTTGGAAGAAATGGGTTGCGTGGCTGTCATGCCTTTAGGTGCACCTATCGGGTCAGGTTTAGGAATAAGAAACCCTTACAATATTAAAATGATTCTTGAAAATGCCAAGGTACCTATTCTCGTTGATGCGGGTGTGGGGACGGCTTCTGATGCATCGATTGCAATGGAGTTAGGTTGTGAAGGCGTACTAATGAATACGGCTATTGCTGCAGCCAAAGATCCGATTAGAATGGCAAATGCAATGCGTTTGGCTGTTGAAAGTGGCCGGGAAGCATGGTTAGCTGGTCGCATGCCAAGAAAGTTATATGCTTCAGCATCGTCACCTATTGATGGTTTAATTCTTTAATTACATTAAGTGTATGGTTAAAAAAATGACTGATAAAAAGCAATCTAAACCCCATCGCCGTCAGCAAATTCTAGAAGTTTTAGCGTCGATGTTAGAAGCAAATCCGGGTGAGCGAATTACGACGGCGAAGCTTGCAAAAGAAGTGGGTGTCACAGAGGCTGCTTTATATCGGCACTTTCCTAGTAAAGGGAAAATGTTTGAGGGTTTACTCGAGTTTATAGAAGAAGTCGTTTTTACACGTATCAAACGAATCAATCAGGAAGTGGATGGGAGTGTTGACCGGCTGCAACGAATTCTAACGCTGGTACTTGCTTTTGCAGATAAAAATCCTGGAATGTGCTGTATTTTGGTTGGTTCAGCTTTAACGGGCGAAAAGCCACGTTTACGTCAACGAGCGGCACATTTTTTTGAGCGTCTTGAGACCGAATTACGTCAGGTGTTACGTGATGGTGAAATTCGAGAAAAGAAAAAATTACGAATGCCGGGGCATGCAGGTGCTAACTTGCTAGTGCTTAATGTAGAGGGGCGTATTCATCAGTACGTCCGTACTGATTTTAAAATAGGGCCAACCGCGGGGTGGGCAGCACATTGGCCTTTACTTGCAGTAGGCCTATTCCAGTAGAGATCTTTGACGTAATATGTCGTGAGGGCTTTTTTAAGCAGCCGATTTGCTAAACAGCGTTGTTTCCTATGCCTCTAATAGGTCGTCTAACTCTTGATAGATTTCTGGTGTGCTAATGAGCAAATTATCGCAATGAATACATGACGGTATATCATCGGGTACTGGAGTAAAATGCCCACAAGTTGCGCCTGCCTCAAGCGCAATGAGACGGGCAGCCGCAAAATCCCAAGGGCTAAGAGACTCAAAATAGCCGTCTAATCGACCATTTGCAACCCAGCAGATATCCATCGCCGCAGAGCCTAAGCGACGAATATCCTGACAGTGCATAAGCACTTTTTCTGTGCGTTTCATTATTTCAGGAACGGTACTTTTATCATATGGAAACCCTGTTGCAATGACGGCCTTTCGCAGTGATTTCTGATGGCTGACGTCAAGTTTTTCACCATTTAGAAAACTACCTTGCCCAATAATGCTTGAGTAGGTTTCATCTAAGAATGGGTTGTGAACCATAGCTACTTTAACTTCACCCTCAACAGCAAAAGCAATGGATACGGCAACCATAAAGTGACCGTGAGCATAATTTACCGTGCCATCAATAGGATCAATAATCCAAATAGGTTTATTCAGGTCTTTCGCTTGGGATTTATCAGTATAGGTTTCTTCCGATAAAATCCGGTGGTCAGGGTAATGGGTTTTGATTTTTTGGATAATTAACTTGTCGGCAGCGATATCGGCTGAGGTGACGAGTTCTTGTTTGTCTTTGTATTGTTGGTGGATGTCCCCTGATTGTCGTTTGTCTGCAATGAGTTTGCCTGCTTCTAATGCGGCTTCTTTAGCCAGTGCTAGAATATCGTCAAGTTGAATTGGCATGGGTGTACTCCTTTTATTCTTTTGTAGGTCGGAATTTATTCCGACAAAGGCTCAATCGCAACAATTGTCGGAATAAATTCCGACCTACATGGTGTGTTTTGTATGCCAAGTAAAATGTCTAAAAAGTCCCACTGAAAGTGAGTGGGACTTGACTTTAAGTTACTTACTTTTGCTCTCTGGCAATTGC
>CAJWBJ010000162.1 GCA_913020495.1 uncultured Oleiphilus sp. | reverse complement strand
TTTATGGTTCTTTTATTAAGTAGTTGTGGTCATGAGCTAAGTACTGGTAATAAGGTTGAACCAGAAAGTTTGGCTATAATCGGCTCTGCTCCCAGTAAATTGTATTATGATGCAGAACTTGAATTTGAGCTAGGTGCAACAGGCGGCGATGGAGTATACCGCTATCGTTATATACAGAATCCTGAAAACCCTGATGAAGATGATACAGATTTTGTGTTTAATCCCGTTGAACTAACAATAGAGAATCTTGATGGGGCTAAACCTCTATTTAAAGTAAAAGGTATTCACAGAACAGAAAAGGGTGTTGATATTGAAGACATTCCGCGTGGAACCTATTCATACCAAATTGAATTGACAGATGGCAAAAACGTAAAGCTCCAATCGTATGAATTTGATCTTGACGTAAGTGGTGTCAGTGTGGTTTCAGCTGAATTAACCCCATTTGAAGGTCGTGTGGATGCTTCCGCTGCCAATAGCTTACTCCTTAGCAGGGAAAGTGGGAACACATTTATTTGTAGCAGTATTGATGATAACTTGTTTGAAAAGAAAACACTTCCTAATGGCATGACCGTTTATCCGTACGTATTTGCAATTGCCCTTGAAGCTCGAATATTAGAAAGAGTTGAGTTCTTTTATCGCTTCTCCTCACGTTATAATGAACAATTACCGGAGAAGCATAAGTCGAATTTAGGATTGGCTCGGCCAGGAGTTGATTACGTAGACGAAGAGCGTTCTGTTGTTTTTGAAGCTGGCCAAGATTTATGTGTTATTTATCTTGATGTATTAGACGACTCTAATATTGAAGGAAGTGAACAGCTAAGTTTTGAATTTTATGAGAGAAAAGGCGGTTATGTTCAGAATGAGCTTGGGCTGACAACGATTGAAATTAAAGATAATGAGCCCTTGCCTAGCTATCAAACCAAGAAAGTAATTCGTAATGAAGGAGATAAAATTATTGCTTCTTTATCTTTAGCTCGACCTTACTTACATCCTTTATCAATCAATGTTTCAATTGATGATGTAAATACGACTGCATCGTCAGATGATTATTTACTGACTCCGGAAAATGGAGTTGTGGTTATACCTGCTGGTGATCTTGAGGCTTCTTATACTGTTTCTCTTCTAGAAAATCAAGATGATGCAAATTTACTTACTGATGATGTTATATCTATCGTTACAGATATTGATGGGCAGCTAAGCATTGATCCTTATGAGATAACCATTAATGAATGGCCTTTGGCTAAAGATCATGAAATAGTAGCCTCTAGCGCAGATGGAGAAAAAGCGCTTGCTCTTAATATCAATTCCTTAGGGGTTGTATCAGTTTTAATTGAGGGACTCTCAAGTTTTGATGAAGAGCAGTCTGTTGTGATTGCGCGAAAGCGTGATGGAACAAGTCTTAAATTATCTGATTCAGCTACGGGCGCTCTTTTATTGGCTAAGCAAGGCCTTCGTGTTAAACCGGTTGCAATAGGCTCCTATATATCGAATGCAACAAGTTTGATCACCATTATCGCAAATGTTGATGGAAAATTCTCTGATGATGTCCATAGAGGTCTTGGTGATTTTGTTGTTGCTGTGTACTCGCGAGATAGTTCAGGTTTTTATATACAACAATCCATTAAACAATATGGAAGTGAAGGTGATGATATAGCAACAGGGGCCACTTTTGATGGAAAAGGTGGTGTATATGTTTTTGGAACATCAAACGGGTTGGAATTTGATGGAGTTCCAAGTTTTGAAGTTAATAATGGAAAAAAAGATGGCTTTGTATATAAAATAGATTTTATTGAAAACAAAGCGATCTGGGACTCGCCTCGTTTTATAGGGACAGCTGATGATGATAGCGTATTAGCATTGGATATAGGTCGAAATGATGTTGTATTATTAGCAGAAACAATAAATACAGACGAAGATGTATTTTTAAGAAAGATTTCTACTGCAGATAATGGGCGGGATGTTGAAGGTGTTGCTGAGGCTTTCATTTCTTCTACAACTAAAGATCATGGTAGTGCAATAAGGTTTGACCAAAATGACAGCATATTTTTTTCGTTAGTAGATAGCTCATCCATCTTGCCTAGTGGTAATCCAACTCCAAGCTTAAGTCGTGATGTCAATTTATTATCCTATGATGCAGAGGGTAGGTTCCAGGCTACAAAGCGTGTTAGTACGAGTGATAATGATTTCTCTGTTGATATTGAAATGCTAACTAATGAGGATAATCTCGTTATAGGGGGTTATACACAAGGGGAATTTGAGGGTAATGTTAAAAAAGGTTCATCAGGGAATGATGCTTTTATATCCATTTTACCTTCTGGTAACTCTGACTCATCAGTGAACACGCTTTTTCAGTTTGGTACTGAAGGTGATGATAAGCTTATAGATATTGAAAATGTAAGTGAAAATAAATTTTTAGTGTTATGGAGTGAAGATCATACAAATGGCGGTGGTATAACAAGATATCGTGTTTCTGCCTTTTCTTCAGAAGGTGTTATGTTGAGTAAAGAACTTTAGTGCGCCTTCAATAAAAACTACATCATCATATACAAAAAAGGCCACACGTAGATGTGGCCTTTTTTGATTTAAACTATTGAACTAAATTTATGATCTATAGCTCAGTTATTTTTTCCAAATATGTTGGTTGTTTTTTTCGTTGGGTTTATGCCCTCTGGAATTTTCGCTTGAACGCTGTCCATCTTTGTGATTTTGCTTGGGTTTTTTAGATTTTTTTGCTTTAATCGGACGCATGTCAAGACGAGATTCTGGCAAGATATTTACCGGCTTGAATCCTTCTATAAATTTACGTTGTATGACTTCTTTTATTAATCTTTCAATGCCTGACAGGTCGCTATATTCATCAGCGCATACTAATGAAACTGCTTGGCCTGTCGCTCCTGCTCGGCCTGTACGACCAATTCTATGTACATAATCTTCAGCAACATTTGGTAAATCAAAATTAACTACTTGTGGCAGCTGATCAATATCTAACCCTCGTGCGGCGATATCAGTAGCGACTAAAATACGTATTGACCCATCTTTAAATTCTGCCAGTGCGCGTGTTCGTGCACCTTGACTCTTATTGCCATGAATTGCAGCAGCCTTGATACCTTCAGCTTCTAAAAAACGTGTTAAACGATTCGCGCCGTGTTTTGTTCTGCTGAAAACCAAGACCTGTTGCCAATTATTTTCATGAATTAACTGCGCTAATAATGCTGATTTTTTCTTCTTGTCGACAGGGTATACCCATTGCTCAACTGTTTTAGCGGTTGTGTTTCTTGGACTGACAGAAATTTCAGCAGGATTATTTACAAACTCTTGAGCTAGCTTCCGGATGTCATTAGAGAACGTTGCAGAAAATAATAGGTTTTGACGTTTAGTGGGTAACATTTGAATGATTTTTCTAATATCTCTTACAAAACCCATGTCCAGCATTCGATCGGCCTCATCAAGAACTAATATCTCTAGGTGATCAAACCTAACAGCTTTTTGATTATACAAATCGAGCAGTCTTCCTGGTGTGGCGACAAGAATGTCTAGACCTTTACGAAGTTTCATCATTTGAGGGTTGATTTTGACGCCACCAAAAACGACTGCTGAACGAAGTGGAAGGTGCTTGCCATACAGAGCAACACTCTCACCAACTTGGGCTGCTAGCTCTCTTGTCGGGGTAAGAATCAGTGTGCGAACCTGGTTAGGCTGTGGCCGAGGTCCTGTTGAAAGTAGGTCTAAAATTGGCAGTGTGAATCCTGCTGTTTTACCTGTTCCTGTTTGAGCCGCTGCCATCACATCTTGACCTTCAAGGATGACAGGAATTGCTTGCTCCTGAATAGGTGATGCTTTTTCATAGCCTTGTTCCAAAATAGACTTTAGAACTGGTTCGGATAAACCTAGTGAAGCAAAATTCATAAAAATACTCAATTTAGAGAGGAAGCTATTATATTCAGTAATTAATTTACTGGAATAAGAGGCAAAAAAGGCGTGCAGCTTACAGGAAGTTGTTAGTTTTCGCTAGCATGGAAGTTTAAACTAGTAGGCGTGATAAGAATATTACATGTGCGCTAATGATTAAAAATAATGCATAAACGAAATAGAATTTAGGCGGTCATAATGCTTAGAATTATTTTCTTGGGTGAAATATTGCTGATATTCAGATTCAAGGCGTAATTGCCAATTTTTACTTAGGTTGTATGAAAGTCCAAAATTTATGTTGTGTTCCTTAAATTCGGAACCATAAATATCGTGCATGTAATTTATTTCAATACCAGCGCTCCAGTTATGATGCTGTGTCAGCCAGCCAATGCGAGGGCCTGAAGCAAGACGAAATCCTTTATTAATGTCGCTATCTACATTTAACTCGCTGCTAAACAATGAGTAAAACAGTTGTTGTTTCCATTGGTAGCTATAGCCAGCTCCACCAGTGAGGAAGGGGGAAAGCTCTTGCGGTGCACTATTGGGTCGCTTTAGTCCTGTAGCGACATGCCAGGATGTGGGAGTGACGAAGTTATTTCTGGGGCTAAATGATGCTATATCAATTAAGTGAACGCTTTGAATACGCGTTTGATCTGTTTCGACGTGGTGGCGTATTTGCAGGTTGAACATTTCAAGTTTGGCCCCTTTTATATATCCAGGGATTGGGTCAAGCAAATCATGGTAAGACATTCGTAAACCAATTTGTGTATATTTATTGTTGCCTAGATTTGAATCATTTAATCCAAAGCGTGTTTCAAGGCGTTTTGAAAAATGTCCTTGATCGTCTCTGAAAACAGGTTCAGGGAATGGCTTGTATGCATTTTTGTCGGAAATTTTACTCCGGGCAGATAGAAGTTGAACGGAACGTTGACTCAGAGCTTTAGTTTGATTTTTTTTACGAACACTTAAATAGCGACTGTATTGATATGCGAGTTCTAAAGCTTGTGCTTTTTCAATGTCTGAAAGTTTCTCTGTTCGTTCGTTGATATCATTTGATGTCTCAACTAACGATTTGGCTGTTTCGCGAATTTCTTGATTCGCTTGATTTAGCATCTCTTTCATTAAGCTTAAGGTGGAGGGGCGAAAATTAGCTGTTCCAATTAAGTCAGCTTCAGAAATTGCTCTAACGGTATCAGCAGGTATTGCAGTAAGTTTAAATTGATCGGAAAAATTTAAGCGTGGACTAGCTGCATCCAGAATAGTTAATAAGTGGTAAGAGCAGTTTTCATCAAAAAAATAGTAATCAAAGTACGTATTACGGATCTCCCAAGTATGGCGTATAAATTGATCTACTTCTTCTTTGTTGAGCTTTAATTCATACTCCCAAACATCCCGTGATTCAAGAAAACTATATTCTTTTACCTTCTGATAATACGGAAGAATAGTAAATACACCAGGGTAGCCACCAGATAAACCTTTGTAGCTAAAAACGAGTTCATTGTCATCAGGGTCGGCATTTGCAGCATAGTTTACACTGTAATCTAACAACGGGTTTTTACCTGAAGCGCGGTCTATTCGAATCAGTGTATGGCCAAACATGGATGATGGGCTATTTAGATAGGCCGCAGGAAAAATAAGTGTCAATGCTTTTGCATCAATTTTATTGAACCAGTCATCAAATTCTTTGCATTCGTGTTTGGGGAAAAAATCGTTACCAAGTTTACTTTTAAGCCAGTTTAGACGGGCAGGGAATTCACATTGGATAGAGTCTGCTTCTTTATTTGGCTCTTGGAGGAATGCGGATATTGTTGCTTGAAGTTCAGCGTAGGGGTCAGATTTTCCCTCTTCTGATAAAAAGAATTTTGGGTCATCAGCCTGACTTTCATACGAAGCAAATAATCCAATTTTGTGATAGTGAAGTAGATCATGCCATTGAGAATGCTTTGAAAGTTGATCAAGTTTTTGACTTGTTGAATTTAGTTCTGTTGAAATCGCTTTGGTTGAAATGAACGAAATAATCAGGCACAAAAAAACTGGTATAAAGGAATTGATTTTCATTTTTTGGGGTAGTCTGCTTGGTACTGAATTATTTTTATTGAATTAAAATAATTAGAAAAATAATGTTCGTTGAAATAAAAAAGGCACGGTTATTATTAAAAATAAACCGTGCCTTTACAAGAGCGTTAAATATTTAGCCTAAGTATTTTGCTAATGTTACGTCTTTAGTCATCATATCAATTAAAGCTGTATAAACTTCGTTTGAAGTTGTTGCTGATGATGTGAAAATTTGATCGAAATTAGATTGAAGTGCCAGTTTGAATGTTGCTTCGTCTTCTGCAGCAACACCGATTAGTTCTGAAAGTGCAGCAATTGTTTCACCTTCACCAGCAGAGCTTTCAGCTGCAATTTGCTCAAGATTGTCATTAATAAACAAATCTACGCCTGAAGCTAAAGGGCCTCCAGCATCAGCACAACCTAAAGTGCCTGATGTCATACCAAATGTCTGGTTTCCAGATGTTCCGTTTGTCGTTGCAGCTAATACGTGTTCATGCCACTCATTAGCTTGCTTGAAAATCACTTCGGTACCCAGTCCACAACCTGCTGGTCCGTGTCCGCCTGCTGCCATAGCAGTTAAAGGTGAAGC
>CAJWBJ010000161.1 GCA_913020495.1 uncultured Oleiphilus sp. | reverse complement strand
TTTTGTAAGCTCGGTAGCTCCTTTTGGTTGTTGATATTAGCTAAGGCTAACTGCTCAGGCGTGTATTGCGCTAAGGCTGTTTCTTGTGCGGTAGCCGGGTTAGCTTGGTTAGCTGAGTGAGTTGCACGCGCAGTTGTGGTGTTTTCTTGTTGAGTGTTCATGGTAATTTCCTTAATTAAGGGTATTCATCAGAAGTGATCAATACGGGTTTGATTGATTTGTTTATTTATTGACTGTGTTCTTTCTGTTATTTTCTGTTGAGATTTAAAGGAGGATGCTTAAGCTGCTTGCGCTATCACTCGGTCTTCTTCATCAATTTGCTTTAACGTAGCGTAGATCTGTTGCTCAATCGCTTGCGTTGCTTCCTCGCTGAATAAAGACAATAGCGAGTGTGAGCCTGCGTAAATGCCACACAGATCAATTTCCTGCTCATAGACATTGAAGCGAATTAAGAATCGATCAGGCTGCTTACTTAGCAATAGCCAAAGCTCTTGATCTTGGCTGTCAGGTAGTTTGAAATTAAGCATATTGAAATACCTCTTTTTCTGTTTTATACACCAGCGTATTGCGTATCGACTCACGATTAATTAGCCCTTTCGATTCGCAGGCATCAACACCCAGCCTTCTCGCTTCCCGTATATTGCTCGCCACCACCAATACATCGTGATAATAGTTAAGATGATTGATTTCACTGACAGAGACACAAAACAAGCTGACTTTGTGAGGGAGTGGATTAGGGAGTTTTGGAGTCGCTAGCGTTAAGTGTAGTGTTTTCATTAGATCAGCCCCTTTTCAGCAAACGACGTAGTGGCAGAGCCGCCCACAATGACATGATCTAAAACACGAATATCGACAGTGGCTAAAGCGGTCTTTAGCCTTTCAGTAATTGCTTTATCGGCCTGGCTCGGGTCAAGCGTTCCAGAAGGGTGATTGTGAGCAAAGATAACCGCTGCTGAGTTGTGTTTAAGGCACGATTTAACGATCTCTCTAGGATAGACTGAAGCGCCATCTATCGTGCCGTAGAACAGCTCTTCGTAAGCAATAATGCCATGTTGGTTATCCAGGTAAATGCAGCTAAATACCTCGCGTTCATAATTCGCTAACTTTGCGACTAAATACGCACTGGTTAACGCTGGGGTAGTGAGTACCGTTTCTCGTTTAAAGCGTTGCTCGAAGATTAATGCGACTGAACGGCATAACTGATCAAGCGACATCGGGCTGTCGGTTTGAAAGGTATTGTTAGCATAAGTGATCAACGGTAAATCTTCGGAAATATAACCACCGGACTGAAGCGGAGTGGTAATGGGGTTACTATTAGTATTCATAACGTTTCCTCGTTGGGTTAGATTTATGCCAGACATAAAAAAGCCCCAGCGTCCAAAAGGAGGCTGAGGCATGAAAGGCAGGCAGAGAGGTTGTCTTGAATAACGCGCTGTATTAGCGACGCTATCAAGACATAAACTACTTATGTCACTAGGGTTATATAGGTATGAAATATTTTTGAATTCGTGGTTTTAGCGAAAATGATATTCAAGAAGAATATGATTGCTTATTGTTGAATACACACGGGGTAAAAATAGGCTGTTCTGAAGATTTTAAAAAGTATATTATCATATAAAACCCTCACGGAGCCTGGTATGGAGTCGGTAACTGAAGGAGCCTTTAGTCAGTGAAATAAGCAACGGTATAGGTTTTTTCACGGTAGCTGAATTCATCAATTACGCCACTGATTTCAAGATGACGGGCATATTCATTGCAATCAAAGAAAGGCTGTAAGTGATCCGGTATTGATGCCAGTACACCGGTTTCTTCTAAGAGGTCATTCGTATACTCAACTAAGGATTGCGAATGGATAGAGCCTGATGTTTGTAATTTATCTAAAGCCGTAGACGGAGTATCGCCTAGTATTGAACAGCGGTAATAAAGTTCAATCTGTGCATTTCCAGATAAGCACTCAATCGATCCAAGCCAGAGTTCAATATTACATTGATTAATCTGGCAGGCAGCAAACAATTGATAGAGGTCGCCATCAATAAATTGAATTTCAAATTCTTCAGAATTGGTGTCATAAGGCGTTGCATGTAATTCGGATGGAGAGTTCATTGGGTATATTTATAGATAGGGAGGAGTAGTTCTAGATATCTTTATGCGGAATAACTTATTTGATACGCTAGGGTGTAAATGCAATTACTACATTCCTTTCAATTTTTATATTTATCGAATCACCTATCTATAGTGAGTTAATGTGCTTATTTCTTAAATTAAATGTATATTTTGGTGATATTGCAAGTGTATGTTTACTTAAGGTAAGGAAGAGTAGTTTTTAATGAAGTATAGGTAATTAGTTAGAATTTTATATTTTATTTTCATGGTTAGGATTAGTACAGGAAATTATTTAACCCTATATCCACAGATAAACGTGACTTGATGTTTTGTTTTGGAGTATGATGATCAGGAGGGGTAAATCATAAGTAATCTTAAAATAGTTAGGGTATACCCTCCCTAATTAATTTAATATTTTATAATACGCGAAGATACCGTGCTTTGCATGAAACAGGACAATTTATTTATTATGGACGCTAATAGTATTGTAATAAACTTTACTTGGTATACATCAAAAACACCGCTAAGTAAAATCTATTTTAGAGATGAAAGTAATTGTATTCAGGTTAAATATTCTAATCCACTTTTTAACTCGTATGCATCTTATATTTCTATTCCATTTACTGAATTACCCGATTATTTATCCAAAGCAAATGAGTTTAACGCTTTAACTTCTGGTGTGTTTGATAAGTTGGTTTATGGTGGAAATGTTAAATGCTTGTCTGGAACTAAATTTATTGAATTTGCACAGGAAACTGAATATGATGAAAAATCGTTAAACTTGCCTGGTTCAAAAATTAAAATTCCGGCTATTACTCGATCTAATATGTTTATAAAACATGATTATAATGAAGGTAACGGCTTAGTTATATTGGATATTGATGCGCCTGCACAGGGCGATATTATTAATCCAAGTAAGCTTTATGACCTATTGTGCGGGTTAATTCCTGGTTTTAATGATGTTTTATGTTTTAGTGTCGGCTCTAGTTCATCACGTATTGTTGGGTTGGAAAAGAATGGGTATCGAATTTACTTTCCAAGCAGTACTCCGTTGTTAATTCCCTCGTTTATTAAAAATCTCTTTGCTCACATGGAGCAAGCGGGTCATGGCTGGGTAGATATTGGAGCAAGTGGGAATTTACGATCTTGTACTTATATTGATCGTGCGCTACATTCCCCTCCACAGCTTGATTTGTGTGGGCCAGCTATTGTTGGGGATGGAATTTCTATTAAGCCTTTGGCTGCCTTTTGGCATAACGCAAAAGGAGGGACTCTAGATTGCGGTGTTTTAACTGAATTGTCTGCTAGAGCAATAACTAAGATTACTAATAAAAAGCACACGACGAAAATTAAAGCTCTACGAGAGGTTGAAGCCGGTAAATTTAAAATAATCAAAGAACAGGAGTATCTAAATTATTTGGATAATAAAGATGATAGTTCTGCAAATGAAGTAGAGATTAAGCGCAGACAGTTAATCTTTGAGCTTAATCATAATAAGCTAGAGTGGAAGGTTAAGCGTAGTGGAGTGAGTACGCGGTTAGATGCTACATTTGTTTTACAGTTTGAACATTACGGTAAAGTAACGGTTGAAGAGGCGTTAAAGCACCCTAGGAAATATAACGGTTGCCAGTTGGCCGATCCAGTGGAAGGAATCAATTATTCTAGTGGTCTTCAGTGTGCTATTTTTTATATGAATGAGGGTAGTCCTATTATTTCCTCTCGGGCGCATGGAGGCATTTATTATGAGCTCGATTCACTTGTTCGACCTGCTCATAAAGAGGTGCCTGCTTTACCGATAGATGAGGCAAGTAATTTACTAAATGAAGAGGTTTTAAAGTTCTTTAAAGTAAGGACAGCTGAAAAAGAATCTTTAGATAACTTCCATAAAACTATTGTTGCCACGCCTGGCTTAGGGAAAACGCGAGCTGTATTTAATGCTGCAAATGAAATGAAGCGAGCAGGTAGAAGGCTACTGGTACATTTATATATCCCTACGCACAAATTAGCCGATGAGCTTGCAACTAATATGAGCGAGATATTTCCAGACTTAAACATTAGTGTACGTAAAGGGCGAGCTGTTGATGGGTTTTGTGAAAAATATGAACAGGTGCAGCCATTTGAAGGTGTTGTACCTTCAATGATGAAAGCATTCTGTAATGATGGAGAGGGTGGGAAGTGTTCAAATATTACTAGATGTCGATATATTGCACAGTTTAGAGAGGAGTTTGATGTATTGATTCTTCCGCACCAGTATTTAAACTTCCCATTACCTAAATCTGAGAGTAAACCTACTGTAGTTGTTATTGACGAATGCTTTTACAATGTGATTACAGGGCATCAGGCTTATGATGCTAGAGCCTTAAAAGATGTCCTTACTACTGAGGGATGTCGCGGGCTGTCTCATGCTATTGAAGGTAGACCAAAAGATAACTATGGGCTTTATGACTTGTGGGTGAGATTTTTTATTGGTAAACGACCTAGCTCAGAAACAAGTGAAGAAGCCCTTAGTAGCGCTATTGATAGTGTTAATAATGAGCATAAGTGCCTTAAGGTATTTATCGAAAAATATAACAAATCCGCAGAAAATAGTATCTCAAAGATTAACCCTGTAGAGGATAAAGAGTGGGCTTCTACTGCACATAGCTACTTTAAGAGTAATAAAAGTAGCTATCGCTTAGCGTGCGTATTAGATAGCATTTTAGAACATAAAAATGACTATTCATTTTTTAGTTGTATTAATAACAAACTTTATTTATCTCGTTATGTATTTACGACGTTATTTGTAGATGATCGTCCGTATTATTTTAATGACCCGCTTAATCAACAAGTTGAGAAAAGTCGTTACACTAAATTTTTATTAGAAACGCCTATTTTATGTATTGATGGTGGCGCGTCAGAAAGTATCTCTAATGTTTTATTGCAAGTGCCTAAGTCTAAGCCTGATTATCGTAAAAGTGAATTTTTTAGTAAACCTGAGTTTGTGCAAATTGCAGCACAACGAAAGTTATGTGTGACTCAGTGCAATAGTCGGGTTTTTAGTCAATTCTCGTTAACGGATTCGGATGATGCAAAAGAACTCATAGACGATGTTGTTAAGGTCATTGGTCGTACCGTAGATTCTAATTATGCTGTGTACAAAGAGGATACTTTATTAGTTACCTATAAAACCTTAAATACAAGTAAAAATAAAAGTAAAAGTAAAAATGAATATTTTTACTTAGAACTTAAGAAACTTAATAACTGGGGACATTTGAAAATCATTCACTTTAATGCCTTAAGAGGGATAGATTTTTATAAAAACCATCACGTTATTATTCTAGGAAGAAATGAACCGCCTAATGATGAGGTGCTACTGCAAAGTGAAAGTCTCTTTAAGAGGCTGTATAAAAGTTCAAATAAACAATATTTACTCGATTATGGGTTTCTTAAGGGGCGGTTTGCTGCTTACAATACAGGGGCTGGAGTTGATATAAATAAAGGTAAAGGCGCGGCTCGTTATTTTAATAAAGAAATACCCAATACTATATTAAAGCAAATACGTGAAAATGAATCTGCACAGGCCATTGCGCGCGTAAGAGATGTCAGGTCAGAAAGTTATCGACAAGTTTTAATTTTGAGTTCGCTCGCATTGGATATACAGGTTGATCGCATCTTCACATGGCCGGAATTAAATGTGAAAAAACAGAAACAGTGTATTATGGATTTTTATGAGAAGCATGATGGCATATTCGTTAGATCCCCCGCGCTTCTTAATCAACAGGATGCAGGTATATCACGAGATCAATGGAAGGATATAGTAAAAATAGAAATGGATAGGTATGTATTACCTTTGGGTGAATACGATATACAAATGTGCAAAAAACTGAGTGATGCAAGCGACGGTAAGGACATTGACTTTAATCAGCATTTATCAACCGATAGAATGAGTAAGGTCGTACTTAAAGTACCCAAAAAGCGAAACCCTTACCAGGTTGTATATGATTCAAGCCGTCATTCTGAAGAAAGTGTGGCTTTCTGGCTCAATAACTTGTTTGCTACGTGAAGTAGATTAACTGACGAAACTGAACTATTTAAGCAATTTGAATCAACAAAAGAAGAGAGTATTTTCATAGTTTCCAACCATCATTTAAGTAACGCAGTGACCTAAGTGTTACTTAGTCATCAAAAAAGAAGAAAATTCACAAAGGGATAATAATTATGAGTTATGATTCATTGACACAAGATTGGTTGACTCCAATGTCATATTTAATGTACTCATTTAAAGAGAGTAGAAAGCTTGAAGCTTTAGGTTAATAGGCGTGTTAGTTAAGATATTACAAAAGAATTATGTTCTTTTGTGTCATTTTCGGAATAAGAATATAAGGGATTTATTATGGAGTTCGCAGGTATGTCAAACTTAAATGAAGTTAATATATTAATAACAGGTGCAACCGGTTCTGGTAAGTCATCTACTATCAATGCATTGCTTCAATCGGACAAA
>CAJWBJ010000160.1 GCA_913020495.1 uncultured Oleiphilus sp. | reverse complement strand
ATCAATGGTATGTCGCGCTTTACAAACAAATAAACCTCCCGCAATTTCGAGATCAATCCGGCCATCTGAGTATTTCCAATGAGGGAAAAACTGACAGAGATATTGCTGAGAAATCAAGGCATATACTTGCTGTTCAACACGGCTTAAGCGCTCAGCTCTAACTTTATTTTCAGTTGGAATAATTGCATGATGCGCGCCTGTTTTAGCATCATTCCAGGCTTTACTTTTAATGTTAGTATCAGCGTTAGTACAAAAGTCACTGAAATCGGTATTATTTGAAATAGCAGTAATAACCTGCTTCGCCTGCTTAAAGTGGGCCGCGGGTAAATAGCGATTATCAGAACGGGGGTAGGTGATTAATTTATGCGTTTCATATAACGCCTGACAAACATCCAATACTTTCTTGGCACTCAAACCAAAACGTTTTGCTGCGTCGATTTGTAAAATAGATAAGCTATACGGTAAGGGCGGCGCTTGTGTTTTTACTTTATGTTCAATATTTTTTACGACAGCATCCTGTCCGTTAATTCGAGAAATAACATTTTCTGCCAACGCTTTATTTAATACTCGGCCATCATCATCTTGATAAGCAGAGCATGCTTCACTAGGTTGCCATTTGGCCTTAAACGACGATTGCTCAGGAACAATAATATGCGCCAATACTTCATAAAAAGGTTTCGAAACAAAATCATCAATTTCCTGATCTCTTCGAACCACTAACCCGAGCAAAGGTGTTTGAACTCGTCCAATCGAAACGACGCCTTTGAAGGCGACTTTTTGGGCTTGCAGAGTGTAAGTGCGAGTTAGATTAATACCATACAACCAGTCGGCCCTTGAACGCGCTAAAGCTGATATTGATAACGCTGCAAACTCATGGTTTGGCTTTAGACTGATTAAAGACTGCTTAACTGCCGGTAGGTTCAAGTCGTTAATTAAGCAACGCTGTAAACTCTGCTGAACCTGTTTTGAAACACCGACATGATTAATGACCTCATCAACAAGGAGCTGACCTTCACGGTCAGGGTCACCACAATGGACAATTTGAGAGGCTTGCTTAATGAGCTTTTTCAGGATGGAAAACTGTTTTCGAGTTTTGCTTTTGGCAAGTAACTTCCAACCACTAGCTTGGTTGTCTGGCAGTATTGGCAAATCTTCTAGCTGCCATTTTTTAAAACGTTTATCGTAAGCTTCCGGCTCTGCCTGCTCCAATAAGTGCCCGATGCACCAACTAACAACATCCCCCTCACCAACCCAAATACAGCCATCGCCTTTTCGGTGTGGTTTAGGTAACGCTTCTGCAATGGCGCGCCCAAGGCTTGGTTTTTCAGCAAGGTAAAGTTTCATGAAATCGAATATACTGTATATTAATACAGCATACAATTAATAACTGAAGCCTAAGGATAAATAACTTCTACCCCAAACTGTAGCTCAGAATCTTGCACCTTTTCTGCATCAACCACCAAGAGACTTCCACCCAGATTAACTTGATGGGTTTCATCATCCAGTACGAAACTGGCATGGTTATTCTGCCCATTAAAAAGCGTGGGGGCAAAAACAATACCTGAGTCGGCTTCTGTTTTTGAAACGTTCACGCGCACAGACAGATCTTTATCACCACTAATATTGATGACAGGTTTTTCAACAGAGGATGCATGACAAGCATCGCCTGATAATTTTCCGGTAGCCGCCGCCAGATGGCACTCCTTACCATTGGTGATGTTCAGGGCACCAAATTCAATGGCTTTATCTTGTGTAACATTAGCAGGACTAACCAACTTCAACTTTACCTTGGCTGTAAAGCTTGCACTCCAGCAAGCAGAACTCATACACAGCAAGGCAAGCAATAAGATACTTCTTATTCTTTCTCTTTGCATAGCGCTTATCCCTAGATGATCGCAAGTCATCAACAAGTATAAGTGCGATTATTAATTCTACAACCAATGTGACAAAACTTTACATTTGTAGACAGTCAAGAATTTAATGATTGGGAACCAAAGTAATTTGATCCAAATAAACGACTCCTTCTCCACCCTGTGCAACGACGTGAACAGGTGATGACATCAACAAACGATGTCGCTTTAAGAAAGACTCAGCAATTTTTAATTGGTACTCGCCTGGAATCACTCTTTCAACAATAAAGACGCCATCAAATTCGGTTGACGACTCTGCCACCACCTTTCCATTCGTATTAAACAACTGCACAGGGATACCACTGCGAATACTTGAGTTTCCTTGACGAACAATCTCAATGGCCCCTTCGATTTCAAAGGTTTCTGAGACAGCAAATTCTAAATAGTTCGAAGCTCCCGCATGCGTATAAACATGTCGGGTCGCATTTTGAATTCGTAGAAACGGATCGCCTAATGAGCCCTCATCTATTTCAATTAGTTGAAGCTCTTTTGGAGGGATGCCGCTCAAAGTGGTAATGCCATTTGAGTCAGTCGCTAGTTTCTTCCATGCAGCACGCCCCTTAAACGTCACCCCCTCAACAGCTTCGTCTCCAGCATTAAACACACTATCATTATTTTTATCTAAATAGACTTTGACCGTTGCCGTACCACTTGAAGAAATAGAGTCTTTACTCATTAAAAATTGCTCACGACGCTGGTCATACCCAATTGCTGTATTGAGACTCAAACCAACAGACTGGTTACCATTATTAGTAAAGCCTGCATCCAGAGATAAAGCCAAGTGATCGAAATTCCAGGTGAAAGTATTGTTCATATTCAATTCATCATTTTCTGAAAATGCATAATTGATTTGTGCCTGATACATAAATCGAGATGAATGCATCCAGCTCGCACTCGAACCTAAGCCATTGATTCTCCCGGTCGGCGCTAAGGCATAATCAACATCCGCTTTAAAACGCCATTGATTCATCCGTTTATTGACACTCAAGTTAGCATTCAGTAAATCATCAATACCTTCATCACTGGTCGTGGTATAGCGGAGATCATGGGCGATATTGGCTGAAAGAAGGTTAAAACTCATACGGTTAATATAAGAGGTTTGACGGCTTAAGTTACCACGAAACTCAGTGTCTTTAATTTCAAAATCATAGGTCATTGGTAAATCGAACAGCTTGCGTGTGACACCATTAATACCAATCTTCACATCTGCCCTTTTTAAATTATCGGGATTTTCATCACTGACTAAACCGTTGAATTTTAATAGGTCGAAATTAAAATTAACGCTCCCCCACTTGCCTTTGGCAATCGCCGCATAAGCATTCCCGCTTTCCGTATCGTCCACCCATTTCAAATGAAGAAATGCACCAGCCAAAGAAGAAAAAGCATCAATAGAACCGTAATAGTGAGCATCCGAACTTTCTTTAGGGGTTAATTCAATCACACTGGTTTGCAGCGTAATGTAGTCATTCAAGCCATAGGTGACTTCCCCCATAAAAAAGTCAGACTCAGGTTCAAGGCTTGACTCATCATTCCCAAGCGGAATTAAACGGGTATTATTCTCTAAAGCATAAATACGATAACCCCACTCGTTTTCCTTGATCATACCCGGCCCGATATTAATTTGTTCTTTCCGGGTTCGATACTGACCTTGGGGACCATAGATCCGAATATCGAAAATATTCTGACCCACAAAGGTTGGAACCTCCGAAAATATATATCGACCATTTGCTCCCGCATCAGTAAACGCGACGAGTGACCCATTTCGATAAAGTTCAACCTCCCAGCCTGGTGGCGCATCACCTTCTAAAATAACCGCATCAACTTGATCTAAACCTGTACTGTTTTCACGAGATAAATTTACGCCCCGCCCTTTAATTGACCCATAGAGCAAACTATTGGAATTGCTTGAAATATCACCAAGTTCATATTCTTTCAACCCCAGCCACATATCAGTATCTGGACCCGCCGAAGATCTGGAAAAGGTCAATCTCACATCATCTTCGCCATCAGCATAAATATAACTCGATTGCATAGAATGCTTAAACAAGTCCATTCTTCCCTGAATAACAGCGCCCGTGAACTGTTCAAAGTGTCCGCGGTTATGTTGAAGGTCATCACTGACCTCAATATCAAAGAGTGGGTCGCCCAAGTACTGGTATTTATTTGTAAGATAGTTTTCTGGCAATGAGGTTTGTTTTTCTTTATTGAGCTTTTCCTGAATTTTACGACGTTTTTGCTGAACAACAACCGGCAATTCAACATCAGATGAAATAAGTAAGCTTAATTGGGAAATATTTAAATGAAGGTGAAGACGAAGCCATTGCTCCAACAATCGATAATCAAAATATAGGTCAAAGTCATCGGCTGCATAGGAATAACCGCTTGGCCAGTCTTGCTTCTGGCCACGTATAAATAAGGTTTTTGATTTGATATCAAGAGAAAAGGTATTACTCTCTTCGATAAACCATCCATCAACAGTTCGTGCTGCAACATCAATATTTAAAGGAAAGTCGAGCGTATCCACCAAGCCCTGCAGGGGAATCAGTGTTGCTTCAGGTTGCTGAAAAATAAACAGCGTTTCAATCAGCTCAAGGTTTTCAACACCAAGCTCAACAACGAGTAAATTGTCCTCATTGAGTTCAACAAACTCTAAGGCTTGAGCTGGTCGCCATAAAGAAAGCAGAGCAAACAGCCAACACAACAAATAGAAAGTGTTGGTCTGTATCGTTTCGCTTTTACCGAGGGCAATACGTCTGAAAGTCACGGTCAGATATTTCTTTATTTTTGAACAGTAAAGACCTGCTCAACTAAATTCTTACCACCATATTTTCCTTTCTCGTCGAAACGAACCAATAATTTCTTACCTAGCGCTAATACAGATTGATCGACCTGAATTCTAACCAACCGAGACAAGGTCGGGTCATATAAAGCAATGCCTTTCGCATAACCAACACGATTGCCTATATTTTCCTCGCCCTCTAATTCATAAATTTCGACATCGCCATATAATGAACGATTACCTTCACGGTGAAGCGTAAATTGAACATACGAACTGGTTTCATTTACCTGAATATTTGAAATATCAGACACTGATGCAGATGCGTGCAATTCACCTTTACGGACGATGACTGGAATTGCAATTTTTAAAATCGGTTGTACTTTGAGCATTAGTTCTTTCTCAGCAGACGAACTATCTTGCTGCGCATTTAATGCTGGCGCCTGTTTATTGGGAATCTGCTTTAATGCCAAATGCGAAATATATTCGCCATCGGGTAAATCTTTAGGTCGGCGAATAGCCAAACGAATTGTTTGCGAACCCTTGCTATCTATATCAACTCGACGCGGTGAATAACGAATCATATCACCGGCATGAATCGCATTATCATCAGCCTTATTGATGTCTACAATACTGCCATCTTCCAACATTTTTTTATGTTCAAAATAAATTTGATACCTTGCCGGTTCGTCACTGGTATTTAAAAGTTCTAAACTGGTTGCACGCTCTCTATCAAGCACCACAATTCGTTGGGGATTTAAAACTAAACCAGCAGAAACAACTGAAGAAAGAATACAGAAAACAAGAAAACCAATAAGACTTTTAAATACGTTCATAATAATTAGATTTATTTTAGTAAATAGAGAGTTTTGCACGGTTCAAGTCAAAATCATTCTGGCTGAAAAGCACACCGGAATGACGACATTGTTTAATCAAACTGTTGTCATTGCAAAGCAATCAATTAGTGAATGGATGAGTGATTATTTTTAGACGCTATGATGCAAGAATTAAGAAAGGAATAAAAGCAAAAAAGGCGTATCTAAACAGATACGCCTTTTCAAATTATATTAAGCACTTATGCTCATATACTAGTAACGATGAAGATACCGCTTACTGATAAGTCACATCAATCTGATAATCAACTGAAGTCACCGTATTCGTTAAGGCTAATGCACCATTTGCAACCGTCACTGTTCCGCCTAAAGACAAAGAATGCGAAGCCTGTAATGTCACACCTGTTAATGTGGTCGCACCCGTTCCATTATCTAAAATGCTTGGTGCAAAAGTTAATTCAGATGCAGCCGACGCGCCGTCAGTCAGTGCAATATCAACTTGTAAACCACTTGTACCAGAAACATCAATTGCCGCTAAAGTACCGGCGCCCGAACCAAAACAACCTGTACCACTTCGTGCACCGGCTGCTGCGACCGTACAAGTATCCGTATCATTCGCTAAAATTGTACCTAAATTCATTTGCGTCGTTTCAGTGAGTGAAATAGGTTCAACCATGCTTAATGCTGCATTAAAAGTATCCGCTTGTGCCATACCTACAGCCATACCAGATAATAAAAGTGACGTTGCTGCTGTTTTGAAGAATGTCTTAGTCATAATCTTTATTTCCAATTTTTTAAATTCAATGTTTGTTTGTATTCTTAATATAAAAGTATTTCTAAATAATTTTCTAACGTCCAGCATGCTTACTGGTATGTCACATCAATTTGATAATCAACAGAACTTACTGAGTTAGTCACGGCTAATGCGCCATTTGAAACCGTCACTGTTCCGCCTAATGAAAGAGTATGCGATGCTAAAAGTGTCACGCCTGTTAATGTGGTTGCACCGGCACCGTTATCTAACATACTTGGTGCAAACGATAATTCTGAAGCGGCTGAAGCGCCATCTGTTAGCGCGATATCTACCTGTAGACCCGCGGTTCCTGAAACATCAATCGCTGCCAGAGTACCGGTACCCGAACCAAAACAACCTGTACCACTTCGTGCACCGGCTGCTGCGACCGTACAAGTATCCGTATCATTCGCTAGAATCGAACCTAAATTCATTTGAGTTGTTTCAGTTAATGAGATTGGCTCTACTAGGGTTAACGAAGCATTAAAAGTGTCGGCATGTGCAATACCTGCTGCCATGCCCGTTAAAAGAATTGATGCCGCTGCTGATTTAATAATTGTTTTATTCATAATATTTTTATTTCCAATTTTTCAATGTTGCTTGCGTACTATTGAGTAGTTCCCGCAAATGTTAATCGCTTCCCTTACATTTTT
>CAJWBJ010000159.1 GCA_913020495.1 uncultured Oleiphilus sp. | reverse complement strand
TGCGATATCTCCCTTTAATTCTGCCGATGCGCGCTGTAATTCCAAAAAACGCATTTTATTAGCCATTTTTTGATCTATTAGTGTTTTCCATGAAGAAATTTCATCTTCTAGGTATGTCCGTTCTTCTCGTTTTGCGGAGCTGGAATTAATATTTCCGTTGATCTGTTCTTCAAGTTGAATCGACTCATTTTTAAGAATAGCCACTTGGTTTTGAATGCTTGAATAAATGATATTAAAATTATTCAAAGCACTTTCTTTTTGTTTAAAAAGCCATGTTCCTGCAGGTGCATTTAGAGTTTCTTTAGGGAAAGTTGGAGTTTTTTTTGCATCTCTCTGAGCAATGAGTACAGCCTCCTGAATCATCAGCTCCTGACGTTGCGCTTTCAAACGCTTTAAAGTGGTATTCGCAAATGTATCGTCTAGAGATAAAAGCAGCTGTCCAGTACTTACTAAATCTCCCTCTTTAACTAAAATAGACTCTACAATACCGCCTTCCAAGTGTTGAATCTGTTTAGTGTTTGTATGAACATTTACTTTTCCGAGTGCGACAACCGCACTATCTAATGGTGTGGTAGCAGCCCAGGTTAAGCTGCCAATTAGCCCAAAAATAACGGTAAACAAGCCCACGAATTTTAATTTTGATAAATTATGTCGTGCTGGTGGTGCTAATAGAATTTGCATATCACGACTCCATTGGTTTTATCTGGGGAATTGTTATTTTCGTTGCAGGTTTTTGTTGCCGTTTCACCGCTTGTGGTTTTAAAGCAGCTAATACGTCTTTGGTTGGGCCAAACATTTCGAGCTGACCAGCTTTGATAAAGGCGACTTTGTCGAGTTTTAGAAAAAGCTCGTATTGATGAGCGATTAATATAACCGTTGTTCGACTCGCTTTTAAGCGAATAAGGGCTGATGACAATGCGATTAAACCATCGTTATCTAAATTCGAAGTAGGTTCATCTAATACTACAATTTTTGGTGAGCCATACAGGGCCCTTGCTAAACCGATTCGTTGTCTTTGGCCACCTGACAGATTCTCGCCACTAGGGCCTACAACCGTTTCGTAGCCGCTAGGTAATGATAGTATCAAGTCATGTGCGCTTGCTCTTTTTGCTGCACCAATAACGGCTTCGTCGCCATCCATTCTGAAACGTGCAATATTCTCAGCAACCGTGCCGTCAAATAATTCGACATCTTGTGGCAGATAGCCAATGTGTTTTGAAAACTGATCTCGTACTTCTGGAATCATTTCTGCATTGTCTATTCTTACAGTGCCACTAATAGGCGAGAGAATCCCTAAAGCCAATTTTGCAAAAGAGCTTTTCCCTGAACCACTTGGGCCTGTGACCCCAATTGTTTCCCCCGGCTGTATTGAAATAGATAAGTTTTTGATGATCGAACGTCGAGGGGGTTCTAGGTTTGGGCTTAAAGCGACTACATTTTGCATTGAAATATGACCCTTGATCTCTGGCAATTGCGTCGCTTGGCCGGGCGCTTGATATTGATCCATAAAGCACACTAGTGATGCATAGCTTTGTTTTGCTTTTGATAAACTGCGCCAACCCTGAATGGATGCTTCAATTGGGGCGAGGGCTCTGGCTATAATAATTGATGCGGCAATCATCACACCCGCAGTGCTTAAATCTTGAATAGTGAGATAAGCCCCCATTCCCAGCACTGCAACCTGAATCATTTGTCGAACTGATTTTGCGATAGCCCCAATTAAAGAGTTTCTGTCAGCCGCTATTTGGCCATAGCCTAAGCCTGCATCCTGTAATTGAGTCCATTTTTGAGACAAAACTGACAGCATCCCCATACCTAGAATCGCATCTTTATTACGACTACTATGTTCAACAAAGCGGGAGGCTGAACCAAAACTCTGGTTTGATTTGTCTGAGCTATTTCGGGTTGTTTTATCATTTATCAATGCGAGGATGAATAAAGTGACGGCACCTATGAGTCCAATATGACCTAACATAGGGTGTAAAAAGTATACGATAGCCAAGTAAAAGGGCATCCATGGCGCATCAAATAAGGCCAGAATAAAAGGCGCATTAATAAATGAGCGTACCGTGTTTAAATCATAAATTGGGCTGCCAGATGTACCGCGCGCCATTCTTTCAGAAAATGCTTGCTGGCCTAGGTCAAGGTTAAATTGAACGGCAATTCTGTTCAGCATCCAGCTACGTACAGTTTCCATTATACCCAATAGTATTAATGCAAATGCAGCCACTATAATTAGTGCTACAAGCGTGGAGCCACTGCGAGACATTAACACTCGGTCATAGACTTGCAGCATAAATAATGGGGAGGTCAAAAGTAACAGGTTCACCACAAAACTAAATCCCAATACGAAATACATCGCGCGTTTGGCTTTAGCTACTGCAGCTTGAACAATATTGCTGTTCAAGTTAGTGCTCATTATTTTTTCCAATAACAGACATAAAAGTACCTTTACTTATTCATATTTTTTTTGGATAAGTAAAGGTAAGATTCATTAATCGGCCCAATATGAAAATATGAGTTATTCAAATCTTCATATTGGGTATTAGGTATTAGCTACCCATGTAATCGCCTTGAACTGTGACAGTATAAGTGGCTACGTCTGTACCACCATTTCCATCATCAACAGTATAATCAATAGATGTATCTACAGTCTGGCCATCCGGGACGGCTTCAAAATCTGTTGACGCATCAAGGTGTACCGTTCCGTCAGCACTTATGGTGAACACACCGCCATTACTACCGGTCACTGTCACACTGCCGTCGACTAAGGCTTGGCCATCGACTGAAGTAATGCTCATGGCATCACTTTCTGCATCAGTATCATTAGACAGTAGTCGAGTATCGTAATAGGCATTGTAGTAGATCGTGCTTTGGCCATTGAAACCGGCATTTACTGTACGCACATCATTCACTGCGTTTGGAGCTGTGTTTTCCATGGAAATTCCTTAAATTTTATTTTTGTTCAAAAGTGCATCAGCATTTATACACTCAAATTATATTCAAAACTGTTATTGGCATCACAGTTATATGCTTTTTGGAATAAGCGGGACTTAAAAGCCTGTAAAATGGCATAAGGATGCGATCTATAAAAATAAGTTTTCGAGACATAAAACTGAAAGTAATTTAATTAACTAAAGTAATTGTCTGCAGACTCATCTGAACAAGTTTTTTTGTGGTTTCAAGTAATGTTTGGCAATGAAAGGTCTATTTTATGATGTTCTTTTTTAACCTAGCCAGCAATCACTCGCCAGTGCACCAACATTTTTTTATATCCACAGCGATTATCTGGGTAGCCGATACAGTCTGGATGTCTAAGTAATATTTCAAGTTGCCTAACAACCGCTTTAGCAAGTTCTTTTGTTCTCGTTTGCATGTACCGACGAATTAAACATCCTAAGCGCATTTGAATAATTCTGGGTGAAGTATCAAGCGGGCTGTTCGCTTCAGATAATTCATTCATGGCTGTCATCTTATATTCACCTTGTTAATTGTTGTTTTACAGTGTGTGTAAATCGATAGTAGAAATTTCATTAAGGCCACTTGTGAAAGAAGACAAACTGGCGTGAGCGATCATAACGAGTTGCTTACTTTGCCGGTCGCAATGACGTTTGATTCGTTTGTAGGCATCATGACTAATGTAGTCAGTAGGGCAGACGATCACGTCTGCCTGAGATAGTGCACCGTTGAGTTTGAGTCGGCCATCTTCTTTGCCTCCATCATGGTAAAGAAAGGAACCATTACTTTGCTCTACAAGTGTTTTGAAATAAGGGCATTGGCTTGCTCGACCACCTACGTAAAGAATATTTTTTCCTTCAAGGTTGTTAATCGGACAGCTTTGTTTATTGGATACGCCACAATTTTGTTGGCAATTACTACTCAATAGTTTTTGTAAAACAACTTCAGCCATATCTCGTTCTTTTAAGCTATCAGCGGCTTCCTGTTCTAAAAAAGCAGTGCGCTTTTGCTCATTCTTTAGCTGTATTTCAAGTTCCAAATACTTTCTTTTGAATGAGCCTAGTTGTGATGTCGTGGTATAGAGTCGTTCAGACAGGCCTTCAATTGTTTTTTGTAATTGTTGGCGTTTACGGCAGGTTTCCAGATCATGGATGCGTTTTGTTAATTGGTCTATTTCAACGCTGTCTTGTTCTAATTTGTTTTGTAGTATTTTTAAACGATCAATTTCATTTTGTTTTTTGTTCAGTCTTTTGTTAAAAGTGTCAGTATTCTGTGACAGCGACGTTTCAGCTAATGTTTTTTCATAACGTAATTTTCCTAACAGCTTTATATCAGTTCGGGTACTTGCACCAGAGAGATGAGAAAGCATGTGAACTTCACCAAAAACTTGCTCAAGCAGGGATTCACTAGAGTGCGGGTGTGTCACAATTGCCCAGTATGTTCCTGCGATATTCCCGCTAGTTAACGCTAATTTCCAAAGTGACAAGAGACATGAGTCGGTCTTAAAGCGAGCGCATTGTTTAATAATAGCACTATGTTTTTTATCTAAACGTTTTTGGCAATGCCGAATGACATCGTCTGGCTCTTTTGCTAAACAAACAAAAGCGCTATGTAATTCATGATCTGAAGTCGCACTGGTCGTAGCAGGCAAGTGTTTTTTAGCAATGAAGCGTAATTCTTCAAGGGTTAGACAGGTCCCTATAATGCTGCAATGAAAGTTTATATGTAGCTGCCAAAGTTTCTTGCGGATCTTCTTTTTGTTTGTGAATAAACTTGGTTCATTGGCAGACATTTCATTTGATGTGCACATAAACATCCCTTGTTGTGTTGGTTATTGATGCAAATAATAATCATTCTCATTTATAAGTCAAGCTTGTTAGTGGTTATTGTTTCTATTTGCAAATAATTCCTATTAAGGTTAGTATGCTCATGTCGATTAATTCTTTAGTATAAATATTGTGTATTTGAGGTTTCTTTTATGTTGGTGTGTATCTGCAAAGGGATTACGGATAAAAATATTGAAGATGAAATTTTTGGCGGAGCTGCTAGCTTTAGTGAGATTCGCCAGTCTTTAGGGCTTGGTAGCTGTTGTGGCCAATGTACTTCATATGCGAAAGATCTCATCTCAACGACAATGACTCAATTACAATTAAGCACAAATACCCAGCTAGCGTATGAGGTTAAATGCTAATACGTTAGTTTGAATATCTCTTTTCTGAATCTACTGTCATTCTTTTTATAAAGAAGAACACCTCTCTTTTTGACCTTGTATCGTCTACACTCTCTCTTACATATATTGACCTTTAAGTTAAGGGGGACAGGCTTATGCAAGGTGATAAAAAAGTTATCGAACTGCTCAATAATTGTTTAGGTAATGAGCTGATTGCGATTAACCAATATTTTTTGCATGCTCGCATGTTTAAAAATTGGGGATTGGCCGAGCTTGATTGCTATGAATATAAAAAATCCATCAAAGATATGAAACATGCAGACAAAATTGTTGAGCGTGTACTATTTTTAGAAGGTATACCTAATTTGCAGAAATTAGGTAAGTTACTCATAGGTGAAAATACTCAAGAAATGCTCGAATGTGACTTAAAACTCGAAATGACAACCTTAAGCGATTTAAGAGCCTCCATTGCTTATTGTGAGTCGGTGTCAGACTATGTTAGCCGGGATCTACTTGGCGGAATTCTAGATTCAGAAGAAGAACATTTGGATTGGATTGAAACCCAGTTGGACTTGATTACTAAAGTGGGTACTCAGAATTACTTGCAGTCGATGATGCACGATTAATCGATTGAGTTCTAATTATTGAGGAGAAGGGGCATGAAAGGTAAGCAAAGTGTTATTGATGTTTTAAATAGTCTGCTGGCTGGAGAGCTTGCAGCTATGGATCAATATTTTATCCATTCCAGAATGTATGACGACTGGGGTTTATCAAAACTCTATGAGCGTATCGGGCATGAAATGGAAGATGAAACGGGCCATGCAGACCAAATGATCAAGCGGATTCTATTTCTTGAAGGTACACCTAATTTAGCAAAGCGTGATGCGTTAAATATCGGCACGACAGTGCCTGAAATGCTTAAAAGTGATTTAGATCTTGAATACTCTGTGGTCAAGAATTTAAAGGCAGCAATTGCCTTGTGTGAAACGGAGCAGGACTACGAAACACGGGCGATGTTAGTACGACAGCTTGAAGACACAGAAGAAGATCATGCTTACTGGTTAGAAAAACAATTAGGCTTGATTGATAAGCTTGGTTTACCGAACTACCTGCAATCAATGATGTAACGATTCGTCATTCCAGTTTTGTTTTAGTTGGAATGACGAAAATTTTTCTTATTTTAGAGAATAGTAACGGCTATTTGTTCTGAGAAAGCTCCCTGAGTGTCATCTTGAGTGACTGTTGCAATCGCAAAATAATAAACACCTTGTTTAACGCCCTCCAAAATATAATTTACTATCTCAACATTGTTAACAAATATAGAACCATCCAAAAGGCTAGGCTTTGTGCCGTAAGCAATTTGATACCCTTTGATGTCGGATCTGTAAAGTGGTGTGCCATTCCTTCTTTGGGTCGGTATCTCCCAGCTTAGTGAAATTGTTGATGTTTTGTTTCCCTCATTAACGTTGACGGTAATAAACGCACTTGAAATACCTTGCTGACCATCTGATACGGTGTATTTTATTGTGTCTTCGCCACTGAAATCAGCCTCAGGGTGATAGGTTATAAATCCGTTACCTATCAAAGTTACTGCGCCATTCAATGCGGATGACTCAATAATTTTTAATGTATTGCCATCAATATCATAGGCGCCAAGCAAGGCATCAACGGTAAGGTCCGTTGCTTGATCCGTGCTTGCGTGATGATTGACTAAAACAGGCAAGTCATTTGTCGGGTGAACGGCTATGCTGACAGATGCTGTCGACATACCCCCATGATTATCACTTACTGTATAAGACAGGGCTACATCGCCATTGAAATCATCGTTTGGAACAAAGGTTAAGGTTTGGTCTCTGTTGATTGAAACGATGCCGCCAGAGCTGATGGCATGCGCATCTGTGATGGTTAAGTTGTTGCTATCAACATCAATGTCATTACCCAATATATTTAT
>CAJWBJ010000158.1 GCA_913020495.1 uncultured Oleiphilus sp. | reverse complement strand
CCTTTCATGTGAGAAAGCTGCTCAAGAGCGAACTCAGGAGTGATTTCTGCAACAGTCTCTTTACCAAGAGCGATGTCTTTCAAGAACGCTGCTTTAACGCCTGCAGCACTTGTAGTACCAGGTATCGTATTGTAGATGAAGAAATCAAGTGAAGCTGCGCGAGCTGCATTGCCAGTATCTTTAATCTGGGCAATGATTTCTGATAAAAGATCAGCAGTATCAATCGGTTTTGGGTTAAGACCAAGGTCGTTTTTACGAACCTCAATTTCTTCTAAGTATTCTGAATACAAACTCATACAAATCTCTCACTCACAGTTTTAATAATGGCTGACAAAAAAAATGCTCTTACATAAGCAGCTTCACCCACGCCCAGAGGTGCGCGATAAGCTTCTAGCACTATTTAATCCTTGTCAGTCGGTGTTTGGATGCAACGATATTGACTTGGGTTTGCAACTTATTGGTTGCAATGCAGTCATTTATGTCAATAGGTGGTCTGCCTTAATATACATACTCAAGGTGCGATGTTCTTAAGATCTATAGTGTAGACCACGCTCGTTTTTACGCGCCCATATACTACGCTATTTCGTTCGAAAAGTTAATAATAAGCTGAACTTATGGATTGTATATCCAGTATTCATGGAATATATAAAGTGTTGGGGCTTACAAATTAGATGGGAGTGAGTTTTAGCTTGAAGTTTATTCTAGCCAGTCTAATGCTTCATTTAAATGGTGGACGACTATCGTTGACTCGTTGGGGATGTGTGTAAAGGCTTCGTAAATCCGAGCAATATGGGATGACAACTCTGATGGAGATATTATCGCAAGCTTTAGCTCAGCACCTTTTAAGCAGTTAGTGGTTAACTCACTTAGCTGTATCAGAGTGTCATTTGAAATGGTTTCTAGCTGTGCATCTCTTAAGTCAATTATCTCGTTAAAGCCAGGGCTCCAGTGGCTATTATTATAGGTGCTCATATAAAACCGAATTAGCTCTGAGTCTGAGATTTCTCCTGACCAGGTGGTTAGGATGATTTTTCTTTCATCGTAAAATCGGTGAGATAAGGCCATATAAAATACTCGATTGATAGTATGGTATTCCAACTACATTTGACGCGAATTAAAAATGTACAGCTTGCTTAGTCATTATTAAAGGCGCGTGTGTTTGAGTATAGAAGAGCAATCTAATCGGTAAAGGTAAACTTGTGAAGTTTATGCGTACAAATGAGAGTAGGGTGCATCCTTTTTTTAAAAGTAAAAATTATTGCAATATCCTACTATGGTTTATACTTTGCTCACTGTCTGTCTGTTAATTTGTATATGTCGTACTTTGCAGAGGCTACTTAAGTAAGAGGAAATAATGAGCGAAACCACAAAAATTGTCAGTAAGGTGTTGATACATGAATTTGAAACCGTCGCACTTACGGTACTGAAAGACGTTTGTATTGAAAATAATCTTGTCGGTTTGAAAGTCAGCACGGGGGATAACTCTGTTGGCTTAAAAGATTCCTCAAATGATATTCATGAAATTCTGGCTTCTAATGTAGAACTTGGGGCTATTTTTTTAACGGAGTCAGAAGACTGCAATGGTGTGAGTGGCTTGGACTTGTGTGTAAAAATTCACCAAGAGCGGCCAGAGCTTCCCATATTCTTGAGGCGGATTAAAGGTAATGAGCTATCGGGAGCCGTACAGGAAGCGGTTACTGGTTTTTATGATACTAATAATATTCATAAATTAAATGAATTAATTAATGAATATATTTGTAGTATGTATTATCCCATTGAGTTGGCGCAGGGGTTTCAAGAAATTTCCAATAAAGTTTTTGAGGATTTAATACCGGGTTCGCAAGTCCGTTGTGATTACCCTTATTTAGTTAAAGATCAAATTATTTATGGTGAACTATTTAGTTTAATTCCCTTAGAAAGTGATTGGTGTCGTGGTTACATGATGCTTCAAACAACAGAGAATGAAATTTTAGACCTAATACGTTCTGATCGAACTGCGATCCATTCAACTCGACCCTCGCGTTATGAAATTAATTCAATTCTGAATGAAGCAACGAATATGATTTGGGGTAGTGTAAAGTCACGCTATTTTACTAATGTAGATACGAATGCTGAGAACCGTACTCATGTACCCATTATTGTGAATCATTCACAGAAACATATTTCGTTTGGCTCAACAGAACCTCAATTATGTTTCAAATATACCGTTCATGATCCAGAGCATAAGTTTCAGGATTTTACTTTACACCAGCGGCTTATTTTTAACTTGAACTGGTCTCCAGAGAAGTTTGCAGACAGTGATAAGATTATTGAAGAGTTTGTAGATGGCGGTGAACTAGAGTTTTTCTAATTATTAATCTAAAGAGAAAACCAGTGATGATAATAGTTTCTTACGCTTTTTGACTGGCAGCTGGTTCAGACTTCAATAGTTTACGCAACCACACATAATAGGCTAGTTGATTGGGCGCAGTTAGCGAAAAACTCGAAACATTGCGACTCTTTTTGATCAATTCATAAAACTTAGATGCCAGCTTTACTGGCATCTATTCAATCTGAACAGAGTTGCCTACTATTGATTTCCGGCAGCTGTCGCTTCACCAGACTGTATGGTGTACTCACCAAAGTTCAATGTGCCATCATTGTCAAAATCAGATGAAGAAAAGGCGCTTTTCAAAGCAGGCGATGAAGATGCCTCTGCAAGACTCAACACACCGTTATCATCAGTATCCAACCTTCGAAAGTTTTTCTCAGAAGCAAGTAATTGTTGATCTTGAGTTTTAATCCCGAAGAACATCTCTTTTTCAAGAAGATTTAAAGCAACCATATTAGTGTTTAAGTTTGTCTGAGCAAGTTCATGGCCTTTTGTCGCCGCTGCACTATACCAACTAACAGAATATTCCATAATGGTATGCTTGCTTGCACCTAAATAAGCTGTCTCTGCGCCTTCTTTTTTTAACAAAGATGTAAAACATTCGGCTGTTGCATAGGCTTGATCCTGTGTGACCAACGATATGTTATAGCCATCAGCGAAACATGAATCAAATGGAGAGCTAAATATGTCAGAACCGGTTTCTTGGGCAAGCGCATTACCTACCGCGCCCCCGCAAAATGTGACCAAAACCAATCCGGCTTTAAATGTTATGTTTAATGACTTATTTTTCATACCCATCTCCAATAGCATTCACGCTAGTTTTTAAAGTAAGTAGACTGAGTATAGGAGAGAAGTTCCAATGTGTTGGGGTTAAAGTTAAAACTAATGTGAAATCTAAAGTCGCTTTGCAAAACGATTGCGATAGTCTGAAAGCGTAAGCCCTGTGTGCTGTTTGAACAAACGCCGAAATGAACTCATATCCTCATAACCGACCATGTGTACTATTTTCTCTGGGGAAAACTGTGATTCAGTCAGAAGTTTTTGAGACGCTTCTATTCGTACGCGTTGAAGGTAAGTATACGGCGTAATATTAAGTGCGGCTTTGAATCGTCTTAGCAGGGTGCGCTTGCTAATGTTGAATTTGGTCGATACTTCATCGAGATCTTGTGGTTGATTGTAGTCGTCTTCGAAGTAGGTTTGCACATCGGCGATGAGAGCGTCGTGGTGGTTTTGAGCTAATCGTGACAGACTGTAGCTCAATTGACTTTCTCGGCGATAATCAATTACAAACGCTTTGGCTGTCTGTAGTGCCGCATCATAACCTAACTCCTTTTCTATGATGTATATACCCAGATCTAACCATGCCAAGCCGCCTCCGGCACAGTAAATATTGCCATCGACAGTGATGAGCTGGTCTGCGCGTAAATCCACCTGTGGATAACGTGTTTCAAACATCTCTTTGTAGCCCCAATGTGTGGTGGCTTGTTTTCCATCCAATACCCCTGACTCGGCAAGAAAGAAATTACCCGTGCAATTACCGGCGATCATCAGTTTCTGGTCAACCCCCCATTTTAGAAAACCTTTCATTTGAGGGTTTTTAGCGAGTGTATGTTCTATGGGGCTGCCAATGGTGGGCACGATGATGGCGATAAGGTTCTCTAATATATGATCACTTTGCATGACTTGCTCAAAGCTCATATGTGCGTCAATGCCTATTTGGTTAATGCATTTGACGGATAAACCATCAGCGCTGGCGATCCAAACCTTAAATTTTGGGGTTGGTGATTCATTCATAATAAGTTGCCAACTTACGCCAGCTAAAGACAATATGTCGATGACTCCGGTAATGGCTGTGGATAGGGCGCCATGAAAGCCAGCAATGATGACGTGTTTCATTTATTCCTCTTCTCTTTTAAATTACAGGCATTATTTGAGTACTTTTTAATAAATGACGCTATTCGCACTTATAATGTCAATAATGACAATATTTATTATTTCCATCAAGAGGCATACTTGATGTCATAAATCATATGTATAACTGTCATGTAAAAGTAGGACGCCAATATGTTAGTGAATCACAAAGATCTTAATTTCTTGCTCTACGATGTATTCGATGCAAAGGGCTTAACTCAATATAGCCACTACCGTGAGCACGATCAGTCCACTTTCGATGGTGTGATAGATACCGCCACTCATATCGCTCAGACCTACTTTGCCCCTCATAACAGTAAGGCAGATGAGCATGAACCACAGTTTGATGGCGAAACCGTATCAACTATTCCAGAGGTTAAGGAAGCTTGGCAGCATTATGCGAAGGCTGGTTTACTCAATGCAAGCCAAAGCTTCGAAGACGGAGGTATGCAATTACCGACCATGATCCATTCGGCTTGTAGCGGACTATTTACATCGGCCAATCCGGGTACGGCGGGTTATATGTTTTTAACGACGGCTGCCGCTAATGTTATTCACGCATTTGGAAATGAAGACCAAAAAAACCGTTTTTTACCCGGAATGTATAGCGGACGTTTTGCTGGCACCATGGCGCTGACAGAGCCGGATGTCGGTTCTAGTTTGGGTGATCTGAGTACTAAAGCGATCCCTCAAAGTGATGGTAGCTACAATCTGAAAGGCCAGAAAATGTTCATTTCAGGTGGTGATCAGGATATTACTGAGAACATTGTGCACTTGGTGTTAGCGCGTGTAGAAGGCGCCGTTGAAGGTGTGAAAGGCATTAGTCTATTTATTACGCCAAAGTATTTGGTTGACGAAAACGGTGAGTCAGGGGCCAGAAACGACGTAAAACTGGTCGGACTGCTACATAAAATGGGCTATCGCGGAACCACCTCAACGGTGCTTAATTTTGGTGAAGACGACCATTGCACTGCTTACCTGATCGGTGAAGAAGGTAAAGGTTTGTCCTATATGTTCAAAATGATGAACGAAGCGAGAATCGGGGTCGGTTTGGGGGCAGCCATGATCGGGTACCGAGGTTATCTGGAGTCGCTTGAATATGCCAAAAACAGACCTCAAGGCCGCAAACCTTCACAAAAAGAGAAAGATAGTAAACCCGTTAATATTATTGAACATGCTGATGTTAAGCGCATGCTCTTGGCTCAAAAATCATACACGGAAGGTTCGTTGGCACTTTGCCTGTTTGCTTCCAGACTTGTAGATGAATCTGAGGCAGGCGACAGCCTAAAAGAACAAGATAGGCAGGATAGTGGCATTCTCTTGGATTTGTTGACCCCAGTCGTTAAGAGTTTTCCTTCGTATTATGGTGTAAAAGCGAATGACTTGGCGATACAGGTATTGGCAGGCTCTGGATATATTCGTGAATATCCTGTTGAGCAATGTTACCGAGATAACCGCCTCAACCCAATTCACGAAGGCACGCATGGTATTCAATCTCTGGATCTTCTCGGCAGAAAGCTTTGGATGAACAATGGTAAAGGCCTGAAACTACTGATGGCACGCGTGCAATCGACACTTAAAAATTGCCAAGCTCATGATGCTCTAACGCCTTTGGTTGCGTCCTATCAACAGAAGATCAATATTTTTGCACAAACAACCTTGCTTCTAGGGCAAAACCTTCAAGTTGGTAAGGTTGATGAAACGCTGGCAAATAGCGCGCTTTATCTGGATATGATGGGAAAAATTGTTGTGGCTTGGTTATGGTTGGAAATGGCCGACAAAGCTATCACGTGCTTTTCTTCGAGCGAGAGTGAAGATGATAAACACTTTCTTGCTGGTAAATTACAAGCGTGCAAATATTTTATTGAATGGGAGTTGGGTGAAATTTCGTCTCAATCTAAATTACTCAGTGAGCTCAATAGTACTTGCGCAGACATGCAAGTGAACTGGTTTTAATCGGGCGATATTAACAGGAGTGTATTGATGAATGAGTCTGAGAAAGTGAAAGTACTAGTTGAAGAAAATAATCATATCCTAACCATTACTTTTAACCGGCCCGAAAAATATAATGCGCTGGACCCGGAAAGTTTTAAGTTGCTGTCTAAAGCTTTATATCGGCTGGAAAATGAAAGCCATTTACGGGTTGGTATTATTCAGGCGGCTGGAGAAAACTTTACCAGTGGTCTGGAGTTAGATAAATGGGCGCCCATATTTGCTAAAGGGCTCGACATTAAATATGCCGAAGATGAACTCGACCCTTATAGCGTAGCAGGTGCTGGTTTGAGTAAACCTTTGGTCTGTGCCGTACAGGGTTTATGTTATACCTCAGGGCTTGAATTATTGCTGAATACTGATATTCGAATTGCGACAGCGGATACACGTTTTTCCCAGTTGGAAGTTCAGCGAGGAATTTATGCCTGTCGTGGTGGTACCATCCGATTGCCAGAAGAAATTGGCTGGTCAAACGCGCAGCGTTATCTTTTAACTGGTGATACCTTCAGTGCTGAACAAGCCTTGCAATGGGGAATGATTCAGGAAATCGTTTCACTCGAACATCTACATCAACGTGCTTTAGAAATAGCAGAAAAAATTGCCCGCGCCGCACCTCTAGGTGTACAAGCTTCATTGCGCTCCTCGAAATTGTCGCGAACTCATTCTCAAGCAGCCGCTTTTGAAAAAGTAAGTGAAGAGATGCCAGCAGTAATGAAAAGCAAAGATGCACAAGAAGGCGTTATGTCGTTTCTGCAAAGACGTGAAGCTCAGTTTATTGGTTCGTAATTGTGTGAAGTTTGTTTAAGCAAACTTAAGCAGCTTTTCATTCTAGTAATAAGCAAAGGACAAGTTATGAAAAAAGTTATTATCACCGGTGCCTCCTCAGGTATCGGAAAAGCGCTAGCTTATGAGTATGCTAAGAAGGGTTACGCGCTTGGTTTGGTCGCGCGTCGACTGGATCGTTTGGAGCAAATAAAAGAAGAGCTATCTGAATATGGTTTACCTGTTTCTATTCGCGCCTTAGATGTATCAAATCACGA
>CAJWBJ010000157.1 GCA_913020495.1 uncultured Oleiphilus sp. | reverse complement strand
TCTTTTACCATGCATATAATGCTTGTTCCGCTACACACTTCATTAGGATTAGGGTTGGTAACAATCCCATCTGACCCAATATAAGCTAAAGGGAGACCGTAGTTATTTTCAACAGATACAAATATAATGTCTTTCCATCGTTTCTCCGTGAAGACCACATCCAATCGTGCTAAGTGATCTCCTGAGTGACTGAATAAGTTCTCCATAACCGTTTCAGTACCCGGAGCAACGATAGCACGAACGAGAAGTTCTGGATAAGCCCTGATAGGCCTCATTACAGTTTTAGCGCCTGCGACTAACATTCTGTTACGATTTAAATCATCAACGCTCTCAGCCGCAATGATCGCTTGGGTGCCAATTTCTTTGATTCGAGTAAGAACATCAAAAGTTAAGCTATCAGCAATCTCATCTTGGGGTCGCTTTGCCAGAACAATAATATATTTCGCTTCCGCCACATTTACAGCGTTAAGAGATTCATTGCTTTCACTCTTACCATCATAATGAACGACGCCAAACTCAGTTATTTTACTAGGAAGGCCATCAGAATATTTTCGTGTTAGCAATTGAATCGGTAAATCTTTTAGCTCTGGCGTTTGTCTTATCTGTGAAATAAAACGAGTAAGATATGCTTCAGCGTCTTCGTCTGGTGTGTTCACGATAAGTATGTGGTCTTTCATTTCCCATCTCCATTTGCCATTTCGTTTCGCTTCTAGTGCTTGTGCTCTGCTCTCAATAAACTCAGCTGCAAGTTCTGCGAGTATCGAGATCGCGAAAAAATAAATACAGATTACTGTGATTAAACGCCCCTGCCATGTACCGGCAGAAAAATCACCATAGCCAACTGTTGTAGCCGTAGTAATAGACAACCAGAGTGCATCGCCAGGACTAAACCCCTCGAAGTAAACCATTGCTAAAGCATGAATGGCGATCAACCCGGCCAGCAAGAGGAAAAGTTTTCCCAACCGAATAAGCATGCTTGTTTCTTGGTGCTTTGTAAATTTAATGTATTTTCTTTTTTTCCAGTACGACCAAAATATAGGTCGTTGAATAGCTGACATTATTATTCCTTTCTGCTCCAGTGTAGATTAACTTCTTCCGTCACTCTGCGTTTTATCTCTGCCTCGTCATTAGAATTAAGACCATACTTTTCCGCAAGGAATTTCAAATCTGTATCATCGAGAGACAAACCAATGCGTGGCCGTTGAATTTTCTTGAAAGGCAATCCAACAATCTTACGAATCATATCGCTTGGCTTAATACCGTGATCAATTGCATCATGCTGAATCTGGTCATTTCGAGCCGCTTGAAAAGAGAAGTGGAGCTGAATTTTCTTTAATGCCGCTTTCTCAAGACCCCATTTTCCCTCGCTATCTTTAGACATGTGGGTGCATTTCTTCTATAGCTCCGTCATCAATATAAACTTGTAAAAACACATCAGTATCACCATCAGACCATACTTCAACATTGACACCGAAGTTCTCATCAGGACTTTCACATTCGTGATAAATAAGTTCTTTACCATCACTCGCTTCTGTAATATTTTCTTTTCCTGGGTCACGGTCGTAGAAATACGCTGTTGCATTTTTTATTATCTGAATGTACTTGGGCGCATACCACCCCTCATACTCAGGGACGTCTTGCTGGACATCTAACTCAACTTGGACATCTTCAAATAAATCGGAAAAAACATCTTCATTAAAGAGAGTTAAAACCTTTTCGCGTGGAATTTTTAAGGACAAACAAATAGTCTGCTCGCCGTCTTCATTCTCAAAAGACATGTAGATGATGTTGCCGTACTGATCCTTTAAAGAAATTTCTTTATTAACACCTGACTCATATTCATAACCACATATTGAAACAACCGTTAAGGATTGTTCTCTTAAAGATTTTGGTAACTCGGTACGATACTTAAAGACGACAATGTCGTTTACATTCAGTTGATCAGGCGAAGAGATAACTCTTGCAGGCCCCGTATCCTTTTCTTTTCCTTTATAAGCCTTGAATAATTTTTTAAACATTTGAACCTCGTAACAAAAGTGCGCCCGTAGACGCACTCTGAAACAACTATGATTATGCTTCTTTTTTCTGGCTCTTAAGACGAGCAAGAACACTATTTCCAGAAGCGGAGTTTTCACCAATGCCAACGCCAGCTAGGCGAGCTTCAAGATCATCCCCTTGGGTTTCCATCCAGTCACCGGCTTCGAGGTTGTCTTCAAACTTTTGTTGCTTAGCTTTAACCCTCTCAAGCGCAGCAGAAATTTTGTTGTCGGCACTACCCGAGGCAGAAATGTTAGATGAAATTGCCGATGTCGCTTTTTGAAGCTGCTCTACAGTTTTCACCTTATCCAGATCACGCTTATTTTTCTGAATTCTCTTTTCGTAACCTTTAATCATTTTGTTGACTTTATTGACGTTTACTTTTGCCGTGTCATATTCAGTTTTAAGCTCGTTTCGCTCACTCTCTTTTTCAGAAATACGTTCAGCAACTTCAAGGGCTAATGCTTCCTCGTCTTTTTCCAAACAGGCCATCGCTTTTGATTCAAGACTTACAATATCTTCGTTTAGCGTATTAACCTGGCGATTAAGGCTTATTTCAGTACCCTTCATGCTGGTCAATGACGTCTTCGCTTTCGCTAATGCTTCACCCGCCTCACGAATTTCTTGCTCAAGAATTCTTACTGCATTTGCATCAACAACGGATTCACCCACTTCACTAACACCGCCCCGTATAGCGGTCATGATACTTTTTAAAATACTCATCTTTTTACCCCGTTTAAACTAATAGATCTTGTTCTTGAATTTCTTCCAATACTTCAATCGTGTTTTCAGCTTGTACCTCTAACTCGTGAACTATATTTTCGACTGAAGTGCTAAGCGCCATTGCGCCGAATAATATATACATGTCGCCTTGCAAACCCAAAGAACTTAATGGGACGGCAGGGCTCATTTGTAACATTTCAACGTTAAGCGCAGCGATTTTCTCAGGCTTAACATCACTTACTTTGAATAGCTGAGTAACGGCCAATAATTGAGTGTCGGTTTGGACCAGGTGAATCGAGAATTCGTCATTATTTGAACAAGCCACCTCCAACACGCCAGACTCGGAAAGAACCGCTTGGAAAGTAGTTCCTTCGGCAGTTGTTTGCTCATTGAGCTTATGCATTAAATCTGCAAGCATTTCAGGCTCCTTTATGGTTTTCATGTCGCCATATTATGGCGTTGAGTTAATAATATATGCCATATTATGGCTTTTGGCAACTTATTTACCGCGCTTTGTATAAAAAACACCTTCATGCCTTCCCCATGCCTCTTGGTGATATTGGTAGGTAGCATGAGAACCTAAATGATTAACTGCTATTGTGCTCTTTTCGGCATAGAAATTGGTTGGAAAGACAAAAGCCGCCATCATTTGTTCTTTGGTTAGATTGCTTTCTATAGCCGCGTTGCCCTCAGAAGACACCAACCGCTCTTTTGGAGACTTGCCAATTTTAGTAGCAATAGTCCAACCCCACTCACCAAATGTTGGCACATTGGTATGGTATTGCTCAGTAACAAATCCTGCATCTTCTACTGTTTTACCAACAGAAATAAACGCTTTTTGGGAGTGGTAAGGTGAAGTAGATTGCACGACCATGGCGCCATCACCTGACAGTAAATCTTTAAGGCGACTATAGAAAAAATTACTGTAAACCTTATTGATGTCTGGGTGACTTGGGTCAGGCAAGTCCACAATAATCGTGTCAAAACGCTTTTGTTCGCTAAGAAGTTTTTCCACCTCTACAAACGCATCACCAACAACAATAGAAACTCTAGGGTCTCTGAAAGCACTATTATTCATTGCCAGAATACGCTGTGCTAAATCGATTGGCATATCCTGATCGTCACCTCTGAACATAGAAATCATTTCTTTATCGAGATCGATTAGCGTTACCGTCAAAGGGTTCCATTGTAAAATATCTCTTACAGCTAAACCGTCTCCGCCACCGATAACCAACACATGGTCTTGTCGTGCAGAGGCTGTAAGGGCTGGATAGGTTAGGTAGCTGTGATAAATCTCCTCATCATTGCTTGAGAATTGAAGCCGCCCATTGATATATAGACTTGTGATTTTAGGTAAGCCCTTTCCTATATACCGTTCAGTTACTGTCAAATGCTGATATGGAGTGATCTTGGTATGTATTACCGTATCTTTGAATAGCGTTGCTTGCATATTTTCCATCCAGCTCGCACCACCTAATGCCAAAGATGTAATAATACCTAGCAACACAAAGTGAGCTATAAACAATTTACCGACCGACTTTAATCGCTCTTTATAGATAATAATAAAGAAGAGCCCTACGATGGAATTAACTAGCGATGTAGAAACCGCAGCTATGATAATGGGTAATTTTAAACAGACGAGAACCCATATAGCCGCACCTACCCCAGCCCCAATATAATCAGCACCATAAATGGTACCAATATTGTGCTCCAAGTGTTCGCCGTGTAAATCTTCACGAATTCGGGCGATCAATGGTATCTCCATACCTATCATTAGCCCGAGTAACCCTCCTGCTAGAAATGGCAGGACTTTGGTGAATCTTGTGAGTCCACGAATAAACTCCCCATCAGTCGTAATTGTTGGGTGTAAGCCATAAATATCTTGTAAGTACGTGGGTAACGTATAAGACAGTGAGAAGCTTAATGAAAGAAGAATGATTGAGGTGGCACCCGCAAACCCGATCGCCCACTCCAGCCAGACAAAACCATTGAATGGGCACTTAACCCATTTCGCGATAAATGCACCAACGCCCATCGAAACAATCATAATACCTATCATGGCATAGATGGTTGACTCCATTGCGCCAAGCACCCGGCCTGCGTAATGAGCCATTAAGTATTCATAAATTAACCCGCATGCTGCTAACGTACCCATAATGGTTATTAGCAAAGCATCATGAATGAATAGCTTTTGTTTCAGACTGAAAGTTGATGCCGTCATATGATTACGCCAACACACTGATAATCAATAAACCAATAACAATGAAAATCGCAGCTTCAATTAATGCAATCCCGGTGTTCTGCTGGTTGTCTACCTCCTCGACAACATCAATATTGTGAAGGATTGCTTTACGCGAAATAAATGAAAAGAACGTTGTGACAAAAGACAGGCATACCGATACAGCTGACCACCATACGGCAGACATAAATGGCGTAGCATGAATATACTCAACCATAGAACCTGCTGCACTAAACGCTAACGCAGATCCCAATAAGTGGCCCGCATAGCGAATAGCTAATGCTTGATTACCACCCTTTAACGCAAGCTGAAGAAATTCCCCCGGGTGACGGCGTGAATAGATAAATGCTCTAGCTCGAGTAACGGCAAGCAAAACGACCTGAGTAGAAAAGAAAGCAGTTGCAGCTGCTGTTAAGCCGGTCCAGTCTTCCGCATCAACCCACCCCATAATGGCATTAATGATAATACCCAGTGCCACGAAATTAGCGGCTTGCACTATACCGATTGCCTTGTTTTCATTATGAATCTCATTCTTCAATGAGAATTTATGAAAAATAACAAACTCATTAATCTGAGCGCCTATTTTCAAAAGAACGACACCTGCAAAAGCATACGTTAAGATATTAATGACTTCTTGAATGTATGATGCATCAGCATCTCCTTTTACTGCTGCAGAAAGTACTAGGCCAAGCGCAATAGCACCACCAGCAAAAACAGTACCAAAGGCATAGTTATCTTTCTTTGAGAGTTCGTCAGTCGTATTGACGCCAGCAAGTACACCCAACAAGTAGCGGAAACTTGCGATGCTAGCGACAGCAACAAGCATATTGATAGTTAGGACAACAAGCATCCAAGGTTCTATTTGATATAACATATATTTGTTCCCTATTTTCCGCCAAATGAACTGCGCGATGAGGTATAGCTCGTACTGCGTGAATTACTGTATACGCTTTTACTAGCCGTCTTGTATGAGCCTGGTGTTTTCGTCTTACTATAACTCGCTGTCGATGAAGAGCCCGCATTAGGTTTACTTGATCTCTGCGAGGAAATTTTCGTTGTTGTAGCACGCTTCTTGGCATAAGCACTTTGAAATTTCTTACCCTGCCTCGCGAACTTTTTCTTTGTTTGCGTTTCAAGAGCAGATTGAGACTTCTTCTGTCGAGGTGAAGTATATGTTGAACGTCCGTAATCGTGGTAATAACTATACCCTCGTCGGCTACTCCAACTATCGTAATAATAAGGCCTGTTCATCATGCTTGAGAAGAAAGCATACTGGCCATACCAAGCCCATAAACTACTTCCACTACTATTAGTTTGCCATGATCCATAGTGCGGGTTACCCACTAGCTGTGCTCCGGCTCCTGAGTCACTGACCCCATCAATCCTTTCTTCGGCTGTTTTACTTAAGGCATCTATACGGGGAAGCCTTCCATCAGATAAATCAGCTAACACATTGATAGGGTCAGCTAACATCTGGCCATACAAATGTGATTTCGCTGCATTATTGATTGCTACAAATTCGTTGTTCACTTCTTTGTAGCGCTCAATATCACCTTGGTCTGAAGCAGGAATGTCCGAAATAGCATCGGTTAAGCGTAATTTCAAGCCTTGGAATATCGGTCCTTCACTAGTCGAGTCTTTGGCTAGTTGATCTATCAAATCGGATAATTCAGGTTTGTGTATTGCTACTTGAGAGGCATACATTGCAAGAATTGCTGAGTTAGGAATGTTCCCTGCCTTGATATGCCCCTCAAGGCGACTCAGGTTTCGTTCTGTCGTTCTGGCAAACTCATTTAATCGCTTTTCACGCTTTTCCTGCTCAGAGCTACAGCCTACAATCAAGAGCTGTACCAGGAGAACAGTAAAAATAAGTTTCAACTTATTCATTTATACTTTTCCTTATAGGGTTAACATTCTCATTACAAAAAATTACGACTCAAAAGGTAGGCATCGATCAAGAGACCGCACCTCCACAATTGAATCACTAAAGCTCTCTGCTATATATTTGGCTGACAACTCTGGCTGAGCATCACCACACATAAAAACATCGAAGGCCGCATATCCTTTTTCTGGCCACTGGTGAACCGACATATGTGAATGTGACAACACTAGAACCCCAGTTAGCCCACAGCCCTCACCAAAACTATGAAAATGATGTGATAGCACCGTGGCACCAGCAACAACTGCGGCCTCCTCCATCAAAGTCCTCAGTTCTTTCTCTTTCAAAAAAGCTTGCCTGCCTTTGCATTCAATCAATAAATGTTTGCCAATAGTCACTTCTTCTTTCTTCCTGTAGTGGTCAAATAATTTTGGACTCATCTCGACGATCTCGG
>CAJWBJ010000156.1 GCA_913020495.1 uncultured Oleiphilus sp. | reverse complement strand
ATGTGTGGTCGACTAGATATTCAAACAACAAAAATATCTATTCCTGTATCTGAGATTATAGGGATTGAATTCACGCCGGTTGAAAACCGAGACCTTAGACCTACCCAGCAAGTTTCAACAATCACATCATTAAAGGGCAGAATCCAGCAACTCAACACTTCATGGGGAATAAAACCCTCTTGGTCAAAAAAGCTTCTTATCAATGCTCAAGCTGAAACCGTTTCAGAAAAACCAACATTTCGAAAAGCATTTGCTGATCATCGCTGTATAGTGCCATGTTCTGGCTGGTATGAATGGAGTTCAAAAGACAGCAATAAAAAACAAAAATATCTGTTTAGCCTAGAGAATGAAAAACCTGCTTTTATGGCTGGTATTTGGTACCCATCATTTGATGATAACTTACCTCAATTAGTAACCCTAACCACATCACCAACAGATACCTGTAAACAATATCATCACAGAATGCCGTTACTAATACCTGAACAATCCATTAACGACTGGCTGACAATGCCATTAAGTGAAATACCGATCCTATTATCTAACACAAGTGAGTTTATACGGGTTTGTACGACCAACTAATAACTTTTATGATAGCCAATAGCTGATTGAAACTAGCTCGTCCACTTCTCCTAATACTTCCGGCTGGTTTACTGCTTCACCTGCTGAATTAGCTCTAAATATTCTTTATGATGCTGCCCTATACATAATTCTGAATGAGTTAAAAAATGGCAAAATGGGATGAAAAAGAAATTCCGGCTTTTATATGGTAAGTACAATGCAGAGAAAAGGCTTACTCTGTTTTTTATAAGGCTGTGAGTAAAGATTACTTATTAGGGTGACTCGACTTCAAGCTGACTAAGCATGACCTGAGGTCGAGTTGCAATAAAGTCCTCAAGCATAACAGCCAGCTTTTCTCATGCTACTGTTAGAAATGCGCCTGATTTTGTAATGACTAGCATTAGCGGTAAACCCCTTATTTGTGATAACTGAAGATACAGTTAAGAACGACAGCACAATGAAAATGCTGGTAATAAATGGATAGCTCGACATAGTCTTTTCCTTTTAAAAAATAATTTATTTGAATGTTTGGTTCTCAATCTGAACCTCTATATGCTTACTTACCTCTGAGCGAAACAAGATAGCGGTGTCGCAGTTCTCCGACGATGACGGTTGCAGTTAAGATACCTATTGCGATTAAAACGTTCATATTTATATCCTCTTTATAGAGTCCTGTCTGTTCAAAATGGCCTAGCCCAAATCGCCGGCCTCTAAATCAAAATCGATGCTGTCATCGAAACTATTAAACCCAATCTCATGATCGATCCAATTCAAAAGTGCTTTGATTAAGTTCATAAAAATGTCCTCGTATTAAGTTAAGTTACAAAAGCTAAGTCAGTATGAGTTGGCTTAACTACCAAGGTTCCATTATGAAACCTTGAAATTATTATAGGGTTCCAATTTGGAACCTGTCAATATATAATTTCACTAATTTAAATAAACCCTTTTTATTTGAATCCGAATAAAACGGCTTTTTTATCATTCGAGGTTGCTATGCGTTGGGAAGAAATAGATACACAGGTTTGCTCCATTGCAAGAGGATTGGCTATTTTTGGAGATAAATGGACCTTATTAATTGTTCGAGATGCCTTTAGACGTGTGCGACGTTTTAGTGATTTTCAAAAGTCTTTAGGTATTTCCAAGCATCGACTATCTGACAGACTAAACCGCTTAGTGGAGGTTGGAATTTTAAATAAGGTACTCTATGACGAAAAGCGTGCTCGTTATGAGTATCGTCTAACGCAAAAAGGCATCGAGTTATACCCTGTATTGATGACTGTGGTGCAATGGGGCGATAAATGGGTCTGTGATGGGGATGGCTCACCAGTAGTATTCGAACATAAACTCTGTGGTCACGAAGTTCAGCCCAAGTATGTTTGTGACCAGTGTGAAAAGGATATCACTGCGAGAGACATCGTACCCAAAATAGGCCCGGGTATCGAAAGAAAGCTACTTCGCGGCGAAGCGGTTTCCAGAGATAGTATTGATGTGAAAAGTATTACCAACTAGATAACAATCAAACCTGCGTGTTTTCTATTTAGTGCTTTTTCATTGACCATCTGACAAGCTGTATTAACGCGTTATTCGCATAGTTGTATTGATCTATTATCAATGTATCTTTGGTTATTCGGACAGTTCTAATTAACTCTCTGTGAACGCCACTTCCCAGAAATTGAGCAACCCACAAGCTAAAACCGTTAGAATTCAACTCCAACATAACTGACTTGTCTGAGAGCGTTTGTGATAATGATAAGTACTTATCTGAAAGGAAGAATTCCATCTCTTCCTTTTTTGATAAACCTAGGTCTGAAGAGTACATGTCAAAGTTGAGTGATAGCTCTTTTGAACGTCTAAGCTTTACCTCCAATTCTGCTTGATACTTGTTTTTTTTCAGCTTTGGATTGGATATTTCACCCCTACATTCTGTAAACAAAGCCGTCCCTTTCCAGTCACCCTTAATTTGCAAAAACATCTGTTCAATATCGCGGTGATCATGCTTAGTCAGCTGATTTTTATTCAGGTGAATTCCAGTTGCTCTGGGCGAGGCAGAAAAGCAGGTTTCTAACTCGGGTAGTTTTGATTTTAAGATGCCAGGGTTTCTATCTGTCTCTGTAAGGGGTAGCTTCGGATCTCCGTTGGCATACTTATTGGAAGCTGGGGTGACTCTGTGCTCCAAGCGATTTAATTCCGGCAGCTGAAGCAATTCGGATGTTAACCCTCCGTCAGTCGGCGGCGTATCACTGTAATGCGTATTTCCATGTTCATCCGTCCATTTGAAAAGTTCGCCAGATGCCATAGAAACCGTCGCAAGGCCCACTAGTAATAACATGACCATGCTACTCATAAACTTATTATGCATAAAATGTTCGCTCATTCAGGTGTCGTTGTTATTGAAGTGTATCGGGAAATATAAGCCTGGTTTCTATAGACCCACACTTTGGATTTTTATTTATATGGTGTTTTTGTATAGAACGTAATTGCTAACATGAGTCGATGGATAAAGCCTAATTGTACTCCTGTTGGCCGGAAACTAAAATCTTCTCAGAGGTATTCAAAATCGGTCTTTCTCCAATATTCACGTTTTGGTCCATCAAGAAAATGGTAAAATCCAAACTCTAATTAATATTGAAATCAGGCTTATAGTATTTCTGTAAGCACTATATGATTAAGCAGCCATTGGATATACCTAATAGGATCAGCCTACATGAAATTGCCTCTTCGTATTGCTAATATACCTAGCCTAATACTCTTCCTACTAGGCGCTCTCGGAATCATCGCCACACTTTATAGCTTAGTTGTAGGTTTGCGGCTAATTCCACCTGAGCATTTGAAAATTGCCGCGGGCTCTAAAGAAAGTGCTTACTACCAGATTGCAAAACAATACCAGACCATTTTGTCTGAAGACGGTATCCAACTTGAAATTATTGAAACGGCTGGCTCAGTGGATAACAGCCAATTAATGGATGACCCAAGCAGCGGTGTAGATATAGCGCTCATACAAGGAGGCATCGCAACCAGTAACCTCAGCCTTAACGCATTAGCCGCTGTCTTTCCAGAACCATTACTTGCTTTCGCACGAGTCGATTCAAAACTAGAAGGTAATCCATTTTCCTGGTCCAATAAAAGAGTTGCTCTCGGCGCAGAAGGCAGTGGTACTAGGGCAGTCGTAAACGAACTGGCAAAACTCACCAATGCCCCAGTTTTAGCAACACGCACTGGCGAAGCAAAAAGTCGTATGGGCGGTTCAAAGGCTTCTGAAGCGCTACTTCGAGGTGAGCTAGATTTGGCATTCTTCGTTGCGCCATTGACCGCGCCCTACCTGCAACCCTTATTGAATGACGCTTCTATTCAACTCTTGCCCATTAATCACGGTAGAGCCCTCGCCAGTCAGTTACCCGAAGCACATTATGTCAATTTATATAGCGGCGCCTTACGTTATCACCCTCCCTACCCTGAAGAATCAGTTCCATTAGTCACTTTAGTCGCCAAACTAGTCGCACGGGATAACCTTCACCCAGCCCTAGTGAATCGTTTGGTACATGCTATGAAACGAGTTCACGGAAAACGCGTTACGCTAGTCATGCCTGCGCCTTTTCCGAATACTAGCCTGCTCGACATGCCCTCAGATGTTTATGCTGCAAAACTACTGAGAGAAGGCTTCAACTCACTGGAGAAAACACTACCTTATTGGATCGTTGCCCAAATTAATCGATTTGCACTTTTGTTATTACCGATCATTTTCCTTCTACTGCCATTATTTAAAATACTACCTGCATTGTTAGCATGGCGAATGCAATCACGAGTCTACCGATACTATGACCGTCTACATGAGATAGATATGAAACTATCGCGCATACAACCATCTCCGCTGGATAATGAAGAAAAAATGAAACTCAAGCGGGAGCTAGATGAAATAGAAGCCAATTTGCGCTCAGAATCGCTGCCGCTAAAATACCGAGAGAGCGCTTACACAGCAGAGCAGCACGTTCAACTTGTGCGTAATCGCCTCTGATCATTTCAGGCACACAATAACACTGCAAAATCATGACTCAATTTTGCTTCGTACCAATAATAAGCAATATATATTTGACATTAAATGCATATGCATTTATATTTCAAATCATGAACATTGACTTTGAACCCTGCATCGCCTTAAGTATTCGCAAAGCGGATCGAGTAATTAGCCAGATATACTCTGACTATTTATCGCCACTTAGCATAAAATCAACACAATTTACCGTGTTACGCGCTCTGCATATTTTAGGTACAACCACTGCCAAGCAGTTGCAGGAAGCATTGGTCATGGAGCAAGCGACTGTCTCTCGTGCACTGAAGCCATTAATTCGTGATGGCTATATTGTAGCGCGTGAAGGCAATGATAAGCGTGAAAAAGTAATATCACTCAGTAAAGAAGGCCAAGCGCTGTTTGGTGAGGCGGAGAAACTTTGGCTCCAAGCTCAGGCGCATATCCGGAAACAACTCGGTAGCGATTCTGAACAGACATTGCTGAATTTAAGTAATCAAATCGTTTCACTAAAATCATAAGCCCTTTATTTTAAACCTAATCAAAACCAAATTTTAAGACCAAGAAAAGCAAGATAAATCAAGCACCACAAATTACATGCATATACATTTAAAGCCAATTACATGCGTATGCATTTTAATACAAACACCCTTAAGAGGAATAAAAGAATGACAGCCCAAAAGCCCAGCCAACCACGCTTACTCTTTGAGTGGATCGTTACTCACCCAAAAAAACTTATGCTAATAGGCATACTGATCATCAGTACCTTTATAAGCTTTTTACCGCAACTGGTAAAAGACACACGCTCGGATGCCTTTCTTGCTCCCGATAATCCCGCCCTACTCTACCGACAACAAGTAAAAGAAACCTTTGGACTTAGCGACCCAATGGTCATTGCAGTAGTGGCTAATGAATCTATTTTCACTCCAGAAGGCTTAAACACTATTACTCAAATTACCGATGCGGTTCGTAGCATTAAGAATGTTGACCCCGATGGCATTACGAGCCTTTCAACAGAAAACAATATCACCGGCACCTCCGAAGGCATGGAGGTAGAGTCATTTTACGATCATGAAATTACCGAGGGTAAGCAAGCCATTGCGGTACGAGATGCGATTCGAAATTTCCCTTTGTATCAAGGATCTTTAGTCGCACGAGATGAATCTGCTTCGCTTATTATTCTGGAAATGCTTAATGAGAATGATGTTGAAGAAACGTACTTAGCCGTTCTAGAAACTATCAACAATCTAACAACCCCTTCTTCTCTTAAGGTCCACATAGCAGGTGAAGGCGCCGTATCCGGTTACATGGGAAGCTACATTGATGCCGATGCTTTCAGATTAAATCCAGCGGCAGGCCTGATCATTACCATCATCGTATTTATAGCATTCAGACGATTCTCTTCAACACTACTGGCCAATTTCATTGTTGCTGCATCAGTCATTACAACAATGGGTGCCATGGCAGTCAGTAATGTTCCCTTCTACGTCATTACCAACGCGATGCCGGTAATCCTCATCGGTATTTCAGTTGCTGACAGTATTCATATTTTCAGTGAATACTTTGAACGTCGTGCACGTTTTCCAAAAGAGTCATTTAATGAGGCGATCGTTGAAAGTATGTTAGAAATGTGGCGGCCTGTCACGCTTACCACCCTGACGACTGCGGCCGGATTTATCGGCCTCTATTTCGCTGCTTATATGCCTCCGTTCCAAGCCTTTGGTTTATTTACCGCCTTTGGCGTCACCATGGCGTGGTTCTTTTCATTATTTATTTTACCGGCTGCCATGAGCCTAATAAAAGCGGAAGTGAACCCCGGTTTAGCCAAGTTACTCGTCAAAAATAATCACGATATTTTTGCTACTTTGATGATCAAGCTCGGTACTTTCACGATGCGTTATGCCAAAGGCGTTGTGGCAGTTTCTGTCGCATTAGTCGTAGTCGGTGTGATCTCAGCTAGTAATATTATCGTGAATGAAAAACGTATTGATACCTTCCACAAAAGTGAGCCTATTTATCAAGCTAACCAGGTCATCAATGAGCACTTTAATGGTACAAACAATCTTGATATTGTCATCGAGACCAATGAGCTAGAAGGTATTTTTGACCCTGCCGTTCTCAACAAAATTGAAGCCCTGCAACTTTACGCTGAAACCTTACCTGATGTACAAGGCTCGACCTCTGTTGTCGATTACCTAAAGCAAATGAATAAGTCTCTGAATGAAGGTGACCCCGCTTATTACCGCTTACCCCAAGATAAGGACTTGGTTGCTCAGTATTTCCTTCTTTATTCGGCCTCGGGTGACCCAACTGACTTCGAAGAAGAAATCGACTTTGATTACCGCTTAGCCAATATCCGTGTCACCTTAAACGAAGGCGCTTTTGTACGAAACAAACTAGTCGTCGAAGCTTTGGATAACTATCTGCTAACAGAGTTTAATACGCCAGATGTTACCGCTCATTTAAGCGGTCGTATGAACCTGAGTTACCACTGGATTAAAAATTTAGGCATTAGTCACTTCAGCGGTATGGCCATTGCGTTATTCTTAGTCTGGTTAGTGTCAGCTCTTTTATTCAAATCACCGGTGGCGGGATTGTTTGCATTAACACCAATCGCGATCAGTATCTTGTTCGTATATACCTTTATGGTGCTCTTTAATATTAGCCTTGGCATGGGCACGTCTATGTTCTCTGCGGTTGCGATAGGTTTAGGCGTCGATTTCGCCATTCATACGATTGATCGCATCAAATCCATTCATCAGAAAGTCGGCTCGATTAAAGA
>CAJWBJ010000155.1 GCA_913020495.1 uncultured Oleiphilus sp. | reverse complement strand
ATTACCAATGAGTTCCTTCATACCCGGGTTAATCAGGTATACAGTCATATGAACGAAAAACTCAGCATAAGTGATATGAATAAGATTGCTGATGCACTTACGCTGGCATACCGCGAAAAAGGACTTACCTTCAATCAAGCATTCGTTACTCCACAAGAAATTGTAGGTTCAACACTCACCATACATGTTCTAAAAGGTACGCTTGCAGAGATAGATATCTACAACAATAAACTATTTAGCACTGAGCAACTAATCGCCCCATTCACAGAGCTCATTGGGAAGGTAATTTATGAACCAAATATCAAAAAAGTAGTTGAGTCACTCAATGAACAGCCTGGGCTCAAAATATTCAGCTTCTTTTCTGTTGGGTTAAATCAAGGGGAAGCCCGTCTAAATATTAAAGTCATGGAAGAAACTCAGCATACTTCGCAACTTATTGTCGATAATAAAGGGGTTAGCCAAACAGGGATAAACCGTTTACTTATTTCACATACCATCAACAACCCCTTACACCAGTTCGGTCAATTAAGGACCACTATATTGACCACAAATGAGCCAAATAACCTTTTTGGCAGCCTTAGTTATAACTTTCCAGTCAACCCAACAAACCAAATTGAGCTCTCTATTTTAAGAAGTGACTTCGCAGTAACAGGGCAGTTTTCTAACCTGGGCCTGGAAGGAGATCTAACCTCACTCGAAGCCTCTTGGGTCAATAGACCAGACCAATTTAGACCCACAAACCTCTTACATCAACGTCGCCTTTCACTTTCAACCAAAAAGTCTGCAGTGACTAGTGAAGCATTTCCTGAGTTTTTAAATGAATCGGTCGATTACACGGCACTCTCCGGTGCTTATCAATTACATGCGCTAAGACCCTGGCAGTCAAACAGCCAACATATTATTACGATTCGCCCCACCTTTAGCCACATATCCAGTACTGATAATAAAGTGCTGCCTTCCCACTTTTGGCTAGTCAATGCCTCCTATGATTTTATGACTCCAAGATGGGCCGATATTTTCCCCTTACAACACCCTTTCAGGCTCTCCGCTAAAGGGCAATACACGCCTAAGCAGCTCCCTTCTTCGGAGCAGTTTACAACGACTGGTTCAACCGCCAACCGAGGCTTTGAACCCGGTATTTTTAGTGGCGATATCGCTTACTCACTGTCACTTGAGCAAGCAGTAGACTGGTCTATTGATTTAAGCAACCATTCGAAGTCGATCTTCTTACAGCCTTTCATATTTTTTGACTATAGTTATGGGAAGCTTAATCAAAATATAGATTTAGCAGCAAGATTTAAAAGTGCTGGTTTTGGCCTTGAAATTAACTATGAAGGTTTTGCCAAAACCAATATCACTATTGGCCATCCTATCGATGATAATGTAAGCAGCCAACTAAATGATGACCGGAAACATTCGGTCATTTATGCTCTCTTTAGCCTTAGTTTCTAAAGGAAAAACGACATGTACTTTCTTCGCTTACATTTATCTTTTTATTTTCAATCATGCCAATACAAAGCTTATTTTATTAGCTTGCTTGTTTTTGTCATACTCCTGTCTCTAGGTAGCGAACCCTTGAAAGCAGCCAATGAGAACAGCCCTCAAAAAGACAAAGAGTTTCATGTCAAAGCATTGTTCCTTTTCAATTTCGCCAACTTCGTTGAGTGGCCCGAAGACGCTTTTAAAGATACGGAAAGCCCATTGAGAATGTGCTTATATGGAAATGTCCCCTTTGGCGGGTTTCTTGACGCGGTAGACGGAAGCCGAATCAGAGACAGACGTTTAAAGGTGATTCGAACATCAAATTCAGAAGAGATAGAACCTGGCTGCCATATTCTTTTTATCGGTGAGGCATCTCTTAATGTGATTGAGCAGCTATTCCAGAACATGAATCATTTGTTTGTGTTAAGTATTGGTGACGTCAAAGGTTTTACTGATAAAGGGGGCGTCGTCAATATTTTAAGGACACAAGATCAACACAAATTTGAGATAAACTTGACGAAAGCAATAGAGAACGGACTGTTAATTGATTCGGACCTTCTGAATCTCGCTAGAATAATCAATTCTAAATAAACGAGCCTTTACTTTGCATCATTAGTATTTGGCTCATTTATGAAAAGAACTGATAGTTTCCGCGTCCTGCATCCTTAGCACGATACAATGCAATATCAGCATTTTTCATTAGTGTAATGGGCGTATCATTTCCATCTGAAATAACAATACCTAAGCTAACAGACATTGATAATGTTGTACCAGCGACCAACAAAGGCGGTGCAATTTTTTTGAAAATTGCCTCTGCCGTTTTTATCACATCTTCCTTACCTGCTACACTATTTTGAATCACTGTAAACTCATCTCCCCCTAACCGAAAAGCCATCGCATTATCAGGTAAAGTCGCCTTTAAACGTTTAGAGAATTCTTTCAGAAAGATATCGCCGATATCATGCCCGAGCGTATCATTAATCGTTTTAAACTTATCAATATCCATAAATATAAGCGCTACTTTCTTGTTTATATCTTTTGAAGTATTGTCCAAAGCTAACTCAATTTCTTCTGAGAACATACGACGATTGGGCAGTTTCGTTAGCGGGTCATAATAAGCCAGTTGTAATAAGTCTTTTTTATCCTGCTCTATTTCATGGAGCATATCATTGAACGCTTTCACGGTTTTGCCGAACTCATCATCATTTTCAACGGATGCCCGAATAGCATAGTTATTATTATTAGTTACTTGAGCCGCTACTTTTCCCAGTTGGATAATGGGCCGATAAATCTGTCTCTGCATTCGTGCCGTTAAAGCAAATGCAATACACAAAGAAATGATAAGTACCACAACACTCACAATGACCTGCTGCTGAAGTCGGTCATCCAGCTCCTCAAGTCCTGACCTTAGGAAGACAGTCCCTATAACTTCCTCATTTCGAATAACCGACTCAAATACATCTAGATAGTCTTGTTTAAAGTATTCGCCATCACGCTTTATTAACGAAGGGCACTCACGGTTAACCTCTCCCTGAACTACTTTTACGAATACCTTGCCATCAGAATCATACATACAAGCAAATCGAATAGACCGACTTACTTTTAATGTATTGAGGTTCGCTGTTGCATTTTTTTGATCACTAAAGCTAAGCGCCGCGGCACTTCTAAGCGCAACAACTTGACTGAGAATTTGCATTTCTTCAGCCAGCGCTCTCTTTTGCATAATACGGTCATAAGAAAGCGAAGCACTACCGGCCAACGTTAGACCAATCGCCGCCGTTAGCAATACAACAAACGTTAATTTGTATTTTATGGATAGTTTTCTAAATATTTTCATTTAGTTATCGTTCATAATTATTTATGCAATGAGATTAGTAGAATGCTTTTTAGACTCGGACTAAGACTCTAGACTCAAATGCTCATGACATACGACTCGATTCCGGCCACCTTCTTTTGCTTTATACAAAGCATCATCTGCTCGCTTGAGTGGTTCTGCAAAAGAATTTTCGCTTGAGCTCAGTTGCGCTACACCAATGCTAACCGTGATTGAAAGGTCAGAGGGTTGTAATTCTTCAATAGCTTTTCGTAGTTTTTCTGCCTTTACTTGCGCTTCAGTAATATTGCAATGATCTAGCAATAACACAAACTCTTCTCCGCCAAATCGAGCAAGTACATCTTCTTTACGCTTCTCTTTCGATATACAGACTGCTACGGCTTTCAGTACATCATCACCGGTGGCATGACCATGCTTATCATTAATAGTTTTAAAGTGATCGATATCCATCATTAATACGCTAAGCGCATAATTGTGACGCTTAGATTTAGACACTTTATTACTTGCATCTTCCAATAAGAAATAACGGTTATACAGACCTGTTAATTGATCATGCATCGCCATATTTTGAAGTTTATCGTGCTGTAATTTCAGTGTGATATGCGTTTTTACCCGTGCAGCAACAATAGCTGGACTAATTGGTTTGGTAATATAATCAACAGCCCCCATTTCAAGCCCCTTCTCCTCTTCATGAATTTCATTTTTAGCTGTCACAAAGATAACTGGGATGGATTTGGTGGCTGAGTTTGATTTTAGTATTGTACAAACTTCATAGCCGCTCATTTCCGGCATATCTATATCAAGTAAAATCAGGTCGGGCGCTGACGAATGCTGGGCCAGTTCAAGGCATTGTTTTCCTGATGTTGAAACTTTTATCTGATAAGTATCTTTGAGGCAGGCTGCTAACACTTGAATATTGACAGGTTCATCATCGACAATTAAGACAATTGGTTTTTCTTGCATTTACCTTCCCCTCTTGTCTAGTAATAAGTCAGAACCAGATAATGATTCAATATCTTTAAGGATAGTAATTGCCGAAGAATTTTCAAATTGCTTTATTTTTTCAATCAAATTCACTACCAATGCTTGCACTTCGTTTGAGACATCAGCATTTGTCAATGATGATAGCTCGGTAGGATCAATATAGTCATTTTCTTCTAAACTCTTATATACCGAAGACAATTGATTAACAAAATCTGTAAGACTTGTTTTAGGTAATTTTTCAATGCTTTCTTGATTACTCTGGTCATTGTTCAAACTACTTTCGAGATAGTCATTGAATAAATCAACAAGTACACCATCAGCTTCTTCAACCGTAAGGACCAGCTCTTGTAAAGCGGCTAAATTATTTTCCTTTGCTTCTAATTCAAAAGCTGCTGCGGCACTTTGTAATTTTAACCCACCTAAATTAGCAGATACGCCTTTAATACTGTGAGCAAGATGAGCAGCTTCAGCACAATCCCCGTCATCAACTGCTTTTTTTAGCTCCGAAATCTGTTGGAAAGCATCACGTACAAATATGCCAGCAAGCGTCTGTAACAACGTTTCATTTCCACCTAAACGAATCAAAGCACCTTCTTTATCCCATGCTAATTCCTTCGGTCTTTCTACAGGCTCCAAAGATGCGACCAATTCATTCTCATTCGTTGATAATTTCAGGTATTGCTTCAACTTATTCAATAGCTGTTCAGGATTCACAGGTTTGCTTAGGTATGCATTCATACCTGAGGCTAAGCATTTATCTTTATCCCCTTCCATCGCATTAGCCGTCATAGCCAAAATTGGAATTCTTTTATACTGCTCCCCAGCATCACCAGAGCGTATGGCTCTAGTTGCTTCATAGCCATCCATTTCAGGCATTTGGCAATCCATCAGGATAAGCGTATAGGGTAAAGTATTATGCGTTTGCATTAACGATGCTAACGCCTCTTTACCATTATTAGCAATATCAGCCTGCAAACCAAAATCACTTAGTACTCCTTGGGCTACCAGTTGATTGATATGGTTATCATCAACCAAAAGTATTCTTGTTTCTTCTGGCCAATTGTACAACTCATCTTTCTTTAATAAGGGTTCATGGATGACCAAGGGTGTTGCATTCTCTAATGTCTTGCCATTATTCGCGGCCACTGCCAATGCATTAAATAAGTCAGAAGCACTTGTTGGCTTCGAAAAATATGAACTAAAGCCTAAACCTGTAAACTTTTTCTCCCCCCCCTGTGAAGCAATAGAGGTCATCATAATCAACTTCATCTGATTAAATCGTTGATCTGCAATAAGTAATTTTCCTAGCGACTCACCATCCATTTCTGGCATTTGCATATCAAGTAAAGCGACATCAAAAAACCCCTGATCACCATTCTGACTGAAAATCTTTTCACAAATAGACAACGCATGCTTCGCACTTTCAGCTTCTGTTACACTAGCCCCCCATATTTCTAACTGCCCCCTTAATACTTCACGATTTGTCGCATTATCATCCACGATCAAGATATGTAGCTTATCGACCTCAATTTGAGGAACTACTTGCTCTGAAAGTTCACTTTTACCTAACAATATAGTGAATTCAAAAAGACTACCTTTACCTTTCTGGCTCTCGACACTAATCTTTCCATTCATAAGCTCACAGAGTTTTTTGGCAATCGTTAACCCTAAGCCAGTCCCGCCATACTCCCTCGTTGTTGATGCATCCACCTGACTGAATGATTCAAATAATGAGGTTAGCTTCTCTTCAGGTATACCAATTCCGGTATCACTTACTGTTATACATAACTGTAAATCTTGCTCATCAGATGTTTCGACTTTAGCTCGAATTACAATTTCACCTTGAGAGGTAAATTTTATGGCGTTACCAACTAGATTGGTAAGTATTTGCCTAAGCCGACTGGGATCTCCACGAACCATTGACTCTTCAATCTGGTTTGCATCCAACACAAACTCTAAGCCTTTCGCTTGTGCGGTGTAAGCCATTACGTCTGCAAATTCTTCTAACATTGAGTGGAGATTGAAATCAATAATTTCTAGATCAAGTTTATTAGCTTCGATTTTTGAAAAATCCAAAATATCATTGATCAAAGATAAAAGTGACTGTCCACTGGATTGCGCAACATTGACACGTTGAAGTTGCTCTGGGGTAAGTGACGATTGCTTTAATAACCCCAACATTCCTAACACTCCATTCATGGGGGTCCGTATTTCATGACTCATACTCGCAAGAAAACCACTTTTAGCCAGCGCGGCTTCTTCTGCGCTATTTTTGGCATCTATTAAAGCTTGTTCAGCCTCTTTACGCATACTGATATCGACACTTGTTCCAATCATTCTCGAGGGCTGCCCATCCTCCCCCCATTCAACAATTTTTCCTGTATCTAGAACCCAAACCCAGTGACCATCTTTGTGCTTCATACGAAACTCAAAAGAGTAACTGTCGGTCTCTCCTCGCCAATGCTGGTCCAGTAACTGCTTGGAAAGCTTCAAGTCACTGGGTTTAATAAAGGAACGCCACGTATCAATATCCGTCTGACCAAACTCTCTTAGGTTGTAGCCAATTAATTTAACCCAACGGGCATTAAATTTGACTTTCCCTGTTTGAACTTTCCAATCCCAAATACCTGCATCTGTTGCCTCAATAACGTGATTCAGACGTTTTTGGCTTTCTTTTAATGCCTGTTCTACTTGTTTACTCTTGGTAATATCAATACGTATTGCCATATAACTGACAGGTTTACCTAAGGAATTCATAAAAGGAACTATCGTACTATTCACCCAATAAATTTGCCCATCCTTAGCTCTATTGCAAATAACGCCTTGCCAGACGTGCCCATTAGCAATTTTTTTCCATATTCCCTTAAAAAAGCTTTCATTGTGAAAACCAGATTTTAAAATACGATGATTTTGGCCTATTAGTTCCTCTCGACTATAACCACTGATATCACAGAATTTCTGATTAACGGAAGTTATGGCACCTTTTACATCTGTCGTCGCAACAATCGCATGCTCATCAATTGCTGCCCGCTGCTTTTCAAGCAAATCCAAAGTAGATTGAATTTCATTGGA
>CAJWBJ010000154.1 GCA_913020495.1 uncultured Oleiphilus sp. | reverse complement strand
ATATCGTCATCGACTTCATAACGGTTTTTTGGGTCAGGTCCTGTCAACCCAAACCCGGGAAGATCCATACGGATCACTCGATGCTGCTTGGATAGCTCCTGTACCCACTCATCCCAGGTATGCAGTGACGAGGCCGTCCCATGAAGAAGCACGACGACCTCTCCTTGCCCCTCATCACGATAATGAACACGATTACCATCCAAAGGCATAAACTTCGAGTGAGTATTGCTATACTTTTCGATGAGCCCATCTTGATCAATAGGAGTGCCGCATGCACTCAAGAGTAACGAGCAGACTAAAACGAGGATGGTTGTAGTTTGATTCACTTATCATACCTTTTTTAAAATCGTAGAATAGGCATCATAAGATATGCTCAACAAAGCTGAAATGTCCTTGCGTCGCTAAATCACGTCAATTGGTAACATACATGACTAAAGTAAACTCTGTGGAAACCGTATCCAACACTGCCGTTTTAGACCTGCTTGAAACTTGCAGCCACTTAGGGTTTTTAACTGAAAATGATTTGGATCTATTAGAGATAAATCTCAGTACTCTCAATGACCCTGCCTTGCGTTTTTCAGAAAACAAACTCATTGAGTTATGGCGCTGGATAGCAGATAACAGTCCCCTTCCTGAAATTGGTTTATTGATCGGCCAAAGCATCAACCCTTCAGCGAAAGGACTACTCGCTAGCTGGGTAAGCCAAACAGAATCATTAGGAGAAGCATTAGAAGTATTTCGTACTAATATCTCACTGATGAATCCATCCGAAAGATGGGACATTCAGGAGAGCGATGGGCGATGCACCCTCCAATTTTCACTTCGAAAGAATAGGGACTATCCGTCTATCGCCATTGAAAGAAGCATGAGTGCAATGATTTCATGGGGACGAATATTAAGCGCTCATAAGTTCCCGTTAATTGAAGCACGCTTCTCATTTCCCGCCACCAGTTACCGTAAAAATTTCATCTCAATATTTGGCAACAACCTATCATTTGAAACACCTGAAAACTGCCTCATATTTGACAGCCAGCTCCTCAAACTACCCACTGTAAATGGCAATCAATATCTTAAGTCGCTTGTCGCAGATAAAGCTAAAGCGACATTACAAGCGTTGACGAGTGACTACTCTATCAAATCCAGAACGAAAGTAGCGATTGAAAAAATACTCCTCAACAAAAGCACCATCAGTATTGATGCCGTATGCAATGAACTCGCAATAAGCAGACAAACGCTTTATCGAAAGCTTAAAGAAGAAGGCTGTGATTATAAAAGCCTAAGCGATGAATACAAAAAGGTAGAAGCCTTAAAATTACTTCAAACAGCGTCAGAAAATATTACCGGCATAAGTTTTCGCTTGGGTTATAAGGATACAAGCAGTTTCTACAAAGCCTTTAAACGATGGTATGGCTTGCCCCCTAAGTCATATCTACGGAGCGTTGAATCTTAACACTACCGCCATGGAACTGATGAGATAAGAACGCTTTTAAAAGGTGATCATTCACATGAGCCGGAATTTTCAACACCGCTGAAAATACTTTTTGCATGTCGCGTGCCCTAATATATTTTTTTTCATTTCTTTCCTATTCTCCCCCTTATAAGTCTCCTATACTCATAAGTATTATGCCATCAATCGCTGTGTACTCTGCGGCAACTGCCTTAATTGAAAAGATAGTAAAACCTAAGACGTCAGAGACAGACAGCCTAAAATGACGCCGTAACGACAGGCATATTCATTACGCTTCTATTAAGCATTAAGGTGGAAATAATGTATGTGTAAAAAACTGCTTATTGTTGCGTTATCCTACATGCTGATGTTTGGTGTTTCGCTAGCTGTTGCAGAGCCGATGCCTTTAACAATAATTACCGAAGACTGGCCTCCGTATAATTATGAAGAAGAGGGGGTCGTCAAAGGATTTTCTGTCGAAGTCGTTCAGGCGATTATGAAAGAATTAAACGTAAATTACCCAATTGAGTTATTGCCAGGCGCTAGAGGGGAAGACATGTTAAATCGCGACCCTCACGTGATGAATTTTTCGCTTTTCCGAACAACAGAAAGAGAAAACCGATACAAATGGATTGGCCCCCTTTCATCAGAAGCAATTTATTTCTATAAAAAGAAAGGAAACCCTCTGACGTTTTCAACAATTGAAGATGCCAAAGGAGTGAAAAGCGTGGCATCTCGGCATAAAGGGCTGGTGTTCAGCGTCTTACAAAAGGAGAGATTTACAAACCTAGATACCTCGGCCTACCCTTCATCCATCGTCAAAAAAGTGGTCTATGGGAGAACTGATTTAGGCGTCGGCGAGCCCCCTCTAGGACTTATATATCGGCTGAGGCAAGCAAATCTTCCCATAGATTCTCTGGAACAAACACAGGTTAAATTATTAGAGTTTCCTTTATACATTGCTTGCACGAAGGATATTCCTGATGAGGTGATTCAACAATGGCAAGGGGCGTTAGAAAAGATCAAAACGTCAGGTATCTATACCAAGATTTATCACAAATATCTGGGCAAGTAAGCGTATATTATTAGACCCAAGCCTTAGCTGCATAAATAAGAATGCACACTTTATTCATTGGCAAACTAGCTGCTAGAAATTGCACGAATACGTTTAAATCATGCTTTCTTGAGTTGAGCCTATAACAAATTATCTCGCAATTCCTGCATCAGTGCATGAAAGATACTTTTGCTGTGGTCATCCATTTTACCGAACAACATGCCCACCCCGGTTTTAGTCACCCGCACAATTTTGCACTTTGCGACCATGGCAAAATATTCGCCTTTAATTCTCACACCCATATTGATAGTCACAAATTGATTTACTGAATCCTCATCAATCCCAGCTGACTCAAAAAAGGTGCCTGCAACAGAGATGTCACTAAATAAACCTTTGAACTCTTGACCGTCCTCAAAAAAAATTCCACCACTGGATTTAAGGCTAAAGCGTTCAAATTCACGCTTTTCTTTGTAAAAGGCTTCTTCATCTATTCCGTCATTTATTGCGCTACTCATTAGGTTATCCATTCCATCGACCTTTTTGTAAAAATTAACTAGTCATTAAGTATAGAAGAGAAAAAATCATCTATGATGAATTTTGCAAAATAATTTAACCCTTAACGTGATTTTTCACTGAACACCTGAAAACAGGTAGCCTATGCTGGCTGACTTTTATCTGGGTAATTATCAGTTTTTTCCAAACACCATGACTCAAAAGGATAGATAAGACTAGGTTAGCAATAAATAATTCTGTCCCTTTTAGTCCTTTTTATGGTTCTATAATGATTTGATCCTCTAACCATTATTCAGGAACGCAAATGAAACGAATCTTATTATTCTTATTGACCAATATAGCGATTATGTTCGTTTTGAGCATAACCCTGCGCATATTAGGTGTTGATAGCATATTGGCCGAAAATGGCTCTGATTTAAACATCCAAGCTCTGGTAATACTTTCAGGCGTTATCGGTTTTGGTGGTGCGTTTATTTCGTTAGCCATTTCCAAATGGATGGCAAAGCGTATGACCGGCGCCGTTGTTATTACCAATCCAAGCAATAATATTGAGAAGTGGCTAATTAGTACCGTTGAAAAGCAAGCTAAGATTGTTGGTATCAAAATGCCGGAAGTTGCAATTTTCCCCTCCCCGCAAATGAACGCATTTGCGACAGGGGCCAGTAAAAACAGCTCTTTGGTTGCCGTTTCTCAAGGCCTGCTAGACAACATGGCCCAGGGTGAAATTGAGGCCGTATTAGGTCATGAAATGAGCCATGTCGCTAACGGTGACATGGTGACACTTACACTTATTCAAGGCGTAGTGAATACTTTTGTTGTGTTCTTATCTCGTCTCATTGGTCATGTCGTTGACCGTGTTATTTTAAAAAATGAGCGTGGCCACGGCATCGGTTACTTCGTAACAGTTATGTTTGCTCAGGTTATTCTGTCAATTCTTGCCAGTGTTATCGTCATGTATTTTTCAAGGAAGCGTGAATTTATTGCCGACACAGGTGGCGCTGATTTGGCAGGCCATCAAAACATGATCAATGCTTTAAAGCGTTTGTCACAAAAGGAGCCAGAAGCACTGCCTGAGCAATTAGCCGCATTTGGTATAGATGAACAGCCTAAAAAAGGTCTGGCTCATTTGTGGACATCGCACCCTCCAATAGAAGCCCGAATTGAAGCATTAGAAAAGCGTGCAGCAGGAATGTCATCTTAATACCGTTCAGTTCAAACACTAATTGATACTATGTTTAATATAGTTGAATAGATAACCGAACAAAGCGGCCAAGAGAAGCCGCTTTAAGATGAACTAGTTTGAAATTTGAAAAGTAAAAAAATCAAACTGGTTCATTGTTATCAGCAAGTGAACGATCAACACTCGTCTGCTCCTCCAGACCTTTTTCAAACTTATCAAAGAAATCATTCTTAACTAGATTGAATCGATCCCAGCCATCTAAAGATACCGAAAACTCTAGTGCTGATCTCAAGTTTTCAAAGAGTTGTTTAATACCATTTTCACTCCACTGCGCTTCGGGTGACAGAGCTTGGGGCGTGGATACGCCTTCAATCTGAATGCCATATATCATCGTATGCATATGCAACTGCATCACCATTTTATCTTGTTCTGACATCCCTTCAGTTGCGTCATCCCAAGCACGCTGAACGGATTCAGGTGCATTGACAGGCGGAAAGGTCATCATTTTTCCTGCACCAATCTCCACAAGCCCATCATTATTTAAGTCAACCATTCCTGTTTTATCAGGCTGCGCGAACAAGTTAATGGCAGCTTCATTACTTAATGAATCAACATCAATTCTTTCAGCTAATCCGACTGAATTTTGAACTAATTTCAATTCGTCTGCAGTCAACTCTGAGAGTATTTCTTTAGCAGATACATCTTGCTCTAACTGAATATTCGCTTTTTCTAATAAGACAGAAAAATCAACGACCTGTTGATCAGACTGCCCTCGAACTTGTAACAAAGCAATAGACTCACTACTAAGGTTTGATACCGATATCATATGTCCGTCCTTAAATTTCTGCCAAAGAATTTATGGAGCATTTTTTATACCAGTATGCTTATTCAAAAGTAAGGAGTTCATTACCTGCATCGGTTCATACCTCCATAGGCAAGTAATCTGTATAGCCTTTTTCCGAGTCAGTATAAAACGTATCGCTATCGGGTACTGCTAGCGCAGCTCCCAGCCTGAACCTATTTACCAAGTCGGGGTTTGCAATAAAATGCCCGCCAAAAGTCACCGCATCACCCTCGTTATTGACCAGCGCATCGTTAGCCGACTCTTTCGTGTAGCCACCATTAATCAATAAATTACCTTGATATATTTTTCGCAATTCAGTCGTTAGATAGAGGCTTTGATCAACCGGTTTAGGTTCCAAAACATGAATATAAGCGAGATTAAATTCATTTAGCTTTTCTACTGCGCTGGTAAACGTACCCTTCGGGTTCGAATCTTTTATCCCCCAAACACTATTAGTCGGTGATAATCGTATTCCCACTTTTTCAGACCCTATTTGCTTACAAACCGCAGCAACGACCTCGGTCATAAAACGTAATCGATTACCGACACTCCCGCCATATTCATCTTCTCGTTGATTCACACTATCGCGTGTGAATTGATCGATTAAAAAGCCATTTGCCGCATGAATTTCAACACCATCCAGACCTGCGTCAATCGCTCTTTGGGCAGCTTGCGCAAAGTCAGAAACAATTTCGGAAATTTCATACTTCGACAAAGCTCTCGGCACCACAAACTCTCGATCACGCCCTTTTGGCGTTTTCAAAGCACCTTGCTGCTTAACCGAAGAAGAGGATACTGGCTGCTCACCATTCAGAAAATCGGGGTGGACAGTACTTCCCATATGCCAAAGTTGAACAAATATTCGGCCATCATTATCGTGTACGGCATCAGCCACTTTTTTCCAGCCTTGCTGCTGTTGATCAGTGAATAAACCCGGCGCATTCATCCAACCCAGCCCATTCTTTGATACCGCTGTCGCTTCGGCGATGATTAATCCGGCAGTAGCTCGTTGAGCATAATATTCCGCCATCAAGGCGTTCGGAGCGCCCCCATCAGTGGCGCGTCCTCTTGTTAAAGGCGCCATGATAATCCGGTTCTTAAGTTGATATTTTCCAATCGTTAAAGGTGTAAATAGTATGCTCATGTAATCTCCTTAAATTAAACGTCAATACCTCAACTGTTGAATTAAAGTCTCATTCATATTGACTCGTTTGTTTAAACTGAGCACAGCATAAAACACTTCATCATCTGCGAAAATACTCGTTTTTTGCAAATTTAATATGCAATAATGCACATATGAATGATTGGGATGATATACGCTTCTTTTTAGAAGTGGCACGTGCGGGTAGTATTTCTAGCGCCTCGAAAATTTTGAAGGTAAACCATACGACGGTTTCCAGACGAATCCATAGCTTGGAAAAAAAACATGGCGTACGCTTGTTTGAACGATCGAGAGATGGTTATCAGATGACTGAAGCGGCCGATGCTATTTATCATCAGGCATTAGAGATAGAACTTCAGAATCAACAAATTTCTCGTACGCTTTTCGGTCAGGATACCCGTCTTGAAGGCCCTATCAGCTTAACGATGCCTCATGATATTTTTGAATATTGTCTTGCGAAAGACCTAGCAGAGTTTCATCAAACCCACCCAGGCATTCAGCTTAAACTGATCGTGGGTAAAGGCGTACTTAACCTATCAAGCCGTGAAGCAGATATCGCAATACGACTGACGCCCTCCCCGCCTGATTATTTGGTAGGCCGAGAAGTTTCAGGCTTGCAACACGCCTTGTATTCTACTGACACGAACCTGAATACGAACAAACCGGTTGGGCTGGTTTTGTGGGGAGGAGAAACGACAATTCCAAAGTGGGCCAGCCAGCATTTCAATGAGTGTTATGCCTCCTTATACGTAGATGACCTTTCTTCTATGTATGCCGCGGTGAAAGCTGGGTTCGGCGTTGCGCGAATGCCGTGCTACATGCCTGATAGTTTGAACAACCCCTTAGTTAGAAAACTACCCATTCAGTTGCCCCGATCTGAGTGGTCTGTATGGGTATTAAGCCATGTCGATCTGCGTAAAACGGCACGAGTTCAGCACTGTCGGGAGTTTCTTGTCACTAAGTTACTAAATAAGAAGCCACTATTTGAAGGTCAAAAAGGTCAGACCTGAACGGCACTTACTCAACTTAAGGGTAAAGTTATTAAATAAGACTCCCGCCCTATATTTCTAGTATGACGAACAATAGCGACACTTGAAAAGTGAAATAAGTTTTCAGAAATACCGTGAATTCAAGCCCTCGATTAGTGCCCGCTGCTGCTCAATAATCTCAATCAAAAATTCTCTGCAGGCCCTTAT
>CAJWBJ010000153.1 GCA_913020495.1 uncultured Oleiphilus sp. | reverse complement strand
AGAGTAGGTCATTGTCAGGCTTCTATTAAGAACCCTAGTAGGATATTCCTACTAGGGTTTTTTTATGCCTGAAATTTAGGTTGTATAAACGTAATAAAGTTGCGACTTTAATTGTGACCAGAAATAAGTTAATTGTTTGATTTGCACCGTTGTGTAACTGGTAGCATTACAACCTTAAAATTGAATGTCATTTTGAGTGAATTAGTGATTGTGCTGATAAAACTTAAGTTCATAGTGTTGATTTGGGGTTTAGTATAGATGGCTCTTATTAAATAGTAGTAGGAATGTGACTGATATGAATAGTAGGAAATAATAAAGCTAAATATATCGTTACCCAAAATTTAAAATTGAATGAGGGGTTGGAATTTAGAAGTTGTTTTAAGGGGTCGCGCAGTTAAAGTAAAGCTATCGAGAGTAACGCTACTAGGTTGGATATCGTTTTTTGCTATGAAGCGGGGCTAACAAAAAAAACAAAGTGTTGGGTTATCATTTTTCATAAATGTGTGTTGAAGATATTGTTAAGAAGACAGTTATTAGCTGAAGTGTATAAATAACAGGTGGAAGTGTTATAGGGGAAGTTTTATAACGTATTGGGCTTATTAATCGATGTAATAGGGATGACTCTCCTATCTAGGTGTGATCAGTGATTGTATTTGTTTTCTGATCTTGGCATTTCGTTGATTTGCTATCTGTCTATATAAAAAACTTGAGAAGAATAAAAAAAGGCCCTTTAAGGGCCTTTTTCATTAAGCTATTAGGTATTTTTGCTTATTCTGGTGTAGCGCACTCACTAGCGCTTGGATCTTCAGCGCAACGAATTTTCCAAAGAAGTTTAAGTGCTTTGGCATCCATTTTTCCATCCGCTTTGAGTGCTAAACGGATATCACGGCTGAACTTCTTAAGTTCGGCCTTAGTTTCATCAGATGTTTTAATCCAGTACTTAGCAGGAATTTCTTTCTCTGCATCAGAAACCATCTTATTGATATAGCCTAAGCGATTCACAACGTACTTACGCATATTATTACCAAAATCTGCCGGCCATTGGTCCTTTTTAGTGATTGTTTGAAGCATGCCGTAGAATAGACGGTAATCTAGAATTCCGCCCTTGTCACCTAAACCGTGGTAAAGCTCAAAAGTGTTGTAAGCAAGAGCTGGCATGAACAAAATATCAATGTTGCCATTATTAAACTGGCCAGAGAAGGTTGCTAAAGATGTCCCTACAGGTGAGGCTCCAGCCATGTTTGCAAGTTTATGAGTTTGTGGGTCCTCATTTAGAACTGAAATCTTCTTACCGCTAAATTCAGCAACGGTATCAATGCTTTTGTCGTTAACAAAGGCAAATAGGGTTCCTACAGGGAAAGATGCAACAGTTTCATAAGGGCCGTTGGTCATTAGTTTGCCTGCTTTTGGATTAGCTAATGTTGCTAAAATCTTACCAAGGCCTTCATCTGTAGTAATGCCGCCTATTGCATCAAGAGTACCTGCAAAAGGTACAAATTGGCGGCCTAAAATTGCCGTTACTAATACGCCTTCGCAAACCCCTGCTTTAAAGTCATTAGCCGCAACTTTTTCATCTGTGTAAGCAACAAAGTTAATATCTAATCCCCAAGCTATTGCTTTTGGCTTTAGATCTGAATAAAAAGTCATAACAGGTCCATTTTTCCCTACTGGATCCCATGTACAAATAGTTTTCTTTTCAAGCGCAAAGCTTAATGTGCTGAATAAAAGTATTGCTGCAGCAAAAAGTATTTTTTGTGGCGTCATCTTGACGTTTCCCCGGTTGTGATATCTAGTTTAAGCGAAGCGCAGATTTTCGTTTAAATCGGTTCAAATTTCAATCAAATTTGTTTATTAAATTAGAATAATTCGCAATAACAAACATTTGCTTTAATAATACGTTCATAAATTGTTTGTCTCTGATATAAGCTTGATTTTACTGAAGTTTATTCAGGTTTCTTAAACTAAATATATGTAAATTCATGCTTTTGTTTAATCTCCATATCAAAGCCCCACTAGCTTTCTACTCAAATAAACGTAAACTTGTCCATTCTTGTATTTTAGGAGTCTGATCGTGTCTAACAAAAACAAATTGGTTATTTTTGATACTACGTTGCGTGATGGTGAGCAAAGTCCAGGCGCTTCAATGACTAAGGATGAAAAGTTGCGCATTGCGAAGTCATTAGAAAAAATGAAAGTAGATGTCATTGAAGCAGGTTTTGCAATTGCTAGCCAAGGAGATTTTGAGTCTGTAAAAACAATTGCAGATACGATTAGAAACTCAAGAATATGTAGTCTTTCCCGTGCGCTTGATAAAGATATTGATCGCGCTGCTGAGGCTTTGAGAGGAGCAGAAGCATCCAGAATTCATACATTTATTGCTACATCACCGATCCATATGCAGTATAAATTACAAATGGAGCCCGCAGCGGTTGTGGAGCAAGCCGTTCATGCGGTCAAACGAGCTAGAAATTATACTGATGATGTTGAGTTTTCGTGCGAGGATGCAGGAAGGTCAGAGATAGATTTCCTATGTAGAATTATTGAAGCTGCTATAGATGCAGGCGCTACTACTATTAATATTCCTGATACTGTTGGTTATGCTATTCCTGATGAGTTTGGAAGAACAATCAAAACCTTATTAGGTCGCATACCAAACGCGGATAAAGCAATTTTTTCGGTGCACTGTCATAACGACTTGGGTTTAGCTGTCGCGAACTCTTTATCTGCGGTTCAAAATGGCGCAAGGCAGGTAGAATGTACGATAAATGGTTTGGGTGAAAGAGCGGGTAATGCTTCTCTGGAAGAGATAGTGATGGCAGCCCGAACCCGCGTTGATTTGTTTGATTTTGACGTCAATATTGATGCCACACAAATTGTACCTTGTTCTCGGTTGGTTTCAACGATTACAGGTTTCCCTGTTCAGCCGAATAAGGCTATTGTTGGAGCTAATGCTTTTGCTCATGAGTCTGGTATCCATCAGGACGGTATATTAAAACATCGTGAAACATACGAGATTATGCAGGCTCAGGACGTTGGTTGGCATGCTAATAGTCTTGTTCTAGGAAAACATTCTGGGCGTAGTGCCTTTAGAGCACGTATTGAAGAAATAGGGATTACTTTAGAATCTGAAACTGCACTGAATGAAGCTTTCTTTGCTTTTAAAGAGTTGGCAGACAAGAAACATGAAATATTTGATGAAGACTTACAGGCTCTTTTTAGTGGAACAAAAGTTTTAGGTGGTAATGAGCATTATTCATTAGTGTGCTTGTCAGTTTGTTCTGAGACGGGCGTTATCCCTGTATCAAAAGTAACTTTGCTTATTGATGGTGAAGAGCGTACAGCGCAAGGAAGTGGAAGTGGTCCTGTCGATGCGACCTATAAAGCAATAGAAAGTATTGTTGGATCAGGTGTAAACCTTCAACTTTATTCTGTTAACGCGATTACGAGTGGTACCGACTCTCAGGGTGAGGTGACTGTCAGGCTGGAGTTAAATGGCCGTATTGTGAATGGCTTGGGAGCCGATACAGATATTGTGATCGCTTCAGCAAAAGCATATCTTCATGCACTAAATGCTATGCAGGGGGAAGATTCTAAACAGCACCCTCAAGGCGATGTGTAGCTCTTTTTAGGTGAATCACTTAGCCAGACAAGTCCAGCTTAACGAGATGGGAGTGCCGCAATGGTACTCTCGGTTTGCTTTGGTGGGTGCCGCTAAATCGCTAAAGTTTTGTGCGGGCTCTTTGCATAGTGAAGAACCAAAAGTCAAAATTAGCACGCCAGAAACGTTATTATCTACGATTGAATTAGCCGCAGCTTCAGTTTCCGAAAAAGATTTTAGTGCAGAGGAAAGAGTTTCTTCTGGAAAACCGACCATACCTTTAGATCTTGATGTTGTACTAGAGGCAAAAACTACAGCCGCTATTAAGTATGGCTTGATTCCTCAAATTTCATTAAGGTTATTTCTTTCAGATACTCATATTGTCATTTCAGAGGCAGGAGAAGATGTTTCGCATATAGAAGAGCAAAGCTTTCTTCAAAATCTACTAAAAACAGTTAGACAGGATGGGGCAGGTTTAAAATTTCAAGAAAGCTTTAGTTGGCCTGTTTTTAAATCACTAAAAGTGTTGAATGGGAATGAGTTGGCACATGAAGTATTGCTTGATCAATGGTTGTCATCATTTAATCCATCTCAGTATCGTGTGTTTATGTATTTTGGACAACAAAATAATGAGCTAATTCGTAAATTAACCGAGAATAATGCATTGATTGAGTCGCAGTTTGGGTTGATATTTTTTCATGATTCAATTCCGGATCTGCTTCGTATGCCTATGCGAAAAGCGGATGTTTGGAAAACACTATTAACGAATATTGAAAAATTTCCATTGGGTGGCTCGAAGTAGTGATTGATGCTGGACAGATAATGATTAAAGTTATTGATATTCAGGATCTTTCAGAAGTCATGGAAGTTGAGCGGTTATCTTATTCAATACCTTGGTCCGAATCAGTTTTCGAAGATAGTATAAAAGGGAGTAATGAGTGCTGGTTAATTGAGTATCAAGGAAAAGGTTGCGGTCATGCGGTCGTGTCTAATGTTTTAGATGAGGTGCATTTGTTAAATATTTGTATAGCGCCTAAATTTGCTAACCAAGGTTTAGGTCGAGTTCTATTGCAATATTTGATCTCTAAAGCGATTGAGCGAAAAGCAAAGATGTTTTTTCTTGAGGTAAGGGCTTCAAATAAGTCTGCGATACATCTTTATTTTTCAGAAGGGTTTAATGAAGTAGGGCTTCGGCCAAATTATTATCCAAGTGAAAGTGGTAAAGGGCGTGAGGATGCGTTGCTTATGACGCTAGAGTTATTTGTCGACCAGTATGTTTGATTTGCTTTTGCTATAATTACTACGTTTTATTTTTAATGGTTTTATCTTTATAGGTATTTGGTTTAGATGTCACAGTTTATTGAAGAAGTTTCTAAAAGAAGAACTTTCGCTATTATTTCTCACCCTGATGCGGGTAAAACCACTATCACTGAGAAGGTGTTACTTTTTGGAAACGCTATACAGCAGGCGGGAACTGTAAAAGGTAAGAAAAGCGGTCAGCATGCTAAATCTGATTGGATGGAAATGGAAAAAGAGCGAGGTATCTCGGTAACAACATCCGTTATGCAATTTCCTTATAATAATAAGCTTGTTAACTTACTTGATACGCCAGGGCATGAGGACTTCTCAGAGGATACTTATAGAACACTAACTGCAGTTGATTCATGCTTGATGGTAATTGATGCGGCTAAAGGTGTTGAAAAAAGAACTGTTAAATTGATGGAGGTTACACGACTGCGTGATACGCCTATTGTGACATTCATGAATAAACTGGATCGTGATACTCGTGACCCGGTTGAGCTGATGGATGAAGTGGAAAGTGTTCTAGATATTGCTTGTGCTCCAATCACTTGGCCTATTGGGATGGGTAAAGAGTTTAAAGGAGTGTATCACTTATATAAGGATGAGGTGATTTTATATGCGACAGGGCAAGGCCATAAAATTCAAGAACTAAGGGTTATAAAAGGGTTAGACAATCCTGCGTTGGATGCTGAAATTGGCCACTACGCAGGTGATTTACGTGATGAAGTTGAGCTTGTGAAAGGCGCTTCAAATGAATTTGATCTGGAGTTGTTTTTAGCTGGAGAGATTACGCCTGTATATTTTGGTACCGCTTTGGGCAACTTTGGTGTCGATCATGTACTTGATGGTTTGACTAAATGGGCGCCGGCTCCTCAATCTAGAGCTTCTGATGCTCGAATAGTAGAGGCTAAAGAAGAAAAGTTTTCAGGTTTTGTATTTAAAATCCAAGCAAATATGGACCCCCAGCATAGAGATCGTATTGCTTTCTTGCGCATTTGTTCTGGGAAATACCAGCGCGGCAAAAAGTTTAAACATGTACGTTTAGCGAAAGACTTTCGTATCTCAGATGCTGTGACGTTTATGGCAGGGGATCGAACGCATGCAGAGGATGCGTTCGCAGGTGATATTATTGGTATACATAATCATGGGACAATACAGATTGGTGATACTTTTACAGAAGGAGAAATGCTTCACTTTACTGGTATTCCTAATTTTGCGCCGGAGTTATTTCGACGAATTCGCTTAAAGGATCCCTTAAAGATGAAGCAATTGAATAAGGGGCTAATACAGTTATCTGAAGAAGGGGCAGTGCAAGTGTTTCGGCCAATGAAATCAAATGATTTGATTGTGGGGGCTGTTGGTGTTTTGCAGTTTGATGTGGTTGTTCATCGCTTAAAATCTGAGTATAAAGTTGAAGCCATATATGAACCTATAAGTGTTGCAACAGCAAGGTGGGTTGGTTCAGATGATAGTGCAAAGCTAGAATTATTTAAGAAAAAATGTTTTGATAACTTGGCTCTGGATGGCGGGGATAACTTAACTTATATTGCGCCAACAATGGTGAATTTACAGTTGGCAGAAGAACGCTATCCTGAAGTCGGTTTTCATAAAACACGAGAACATTAAATTTCGAGCTCGCTCTGTACTGGTTGAATTAAAGTTGAATGGTGGGGCTAATGCAATTTGCGGATACTCATTGTCATTTAGATTTTTGTCAATTTGATTTGTCTCGTGAGTTATTGCTTTTAGAATGCCATAAAGCTTCGATTGATTTAATCATTATACCTAGCACTAAACATGGTGGCTGGGATAAAATCATACAGTTAGGTCAGCAGTTTCATCAACTTCAGCCGGCTTTAGGGTTGCATCCGTATTTCTTGTCTGAACATTCGGAATCTGATTTGGATAAGCTTGATAGCTATTTAAAGCATTTTGCTTCTTCAGTTGTCGCTGTGGGAGAAATAGGCTTAGATGCTTTGGTTGGTGACTTTCCTTTGCAGCAGTTTTTTTTAGAGCGGCAGTTAGATCTTGCATCTAGGTATCAGCTACCGGTTATTTTTCATTCTCGTAAAATGCATAGTCAGCTTATAAAGAGTTTGAAGAAGTTTGATTTACCAGGTGGTGTTGTGCACTCTTTTTCAGGAAGCACGCAAGAACTTAAGCAATTTGTATCGCTTGGTTTGAGCATAGGTGTGGGTAGTGTGATTACATGGCCTGGCTCGAAGAAAACACGAAAAGCAATTCAGGATGCCCCTTTGGAGAGTTTGGTATTAGAAACTGATGCGCCAGACATGCCTGTTGTTGGGGAGGCTAAAGGCCAATCGACACCTTTGAATGTGCTGAAAGTCTTTGAATCATTATGTCAGATACGCCTTGAATCACCTGAAAACTTGTCTTCTGCGCTTTGGGAAAACTCTCTGCGTCTATTTAATAAGTCAAATTATACGTTTTTTTAAAAAATGTAGGTAGCTAGGCTGGATCTTTTACTTGAAAATATATTATACTTCGCGCCCTTGAATTATTGGTGTGTCTTTTGAGTACAGCCCCGTCTCGTTAGTCAGGCCTAA
>CAJWBJ010000152.1 GCA_913020495.1 uncultured Oleiphilus sp. | reverse complement strand
AATAGTAATTGATCACCAGCATGGTGGCCGAGTGTATCGTTAATTCGTTTGAATTGGTCTAAATCTAAAAAGAAGAGCGCTGTAATTGTATTGTGACGACGTGCATTGAGTATAGATTGATGTAAACGATCAATGAAAAGCCGGCGGTTTGCTAGCCCTGTTAAAGCATCAAACAATGCAAGATGCTCCATTTTTTTATTTGCTTCTTTTAATGCCGTAATATCTACAGCTGATAAAACATAATTGGTGATGTTTTTATATTTATCGTAAACCGCAGATACTGTAATGGCATTCCAGAATTCGCTTTTATCTTTTTTTGCGCAAAGAACTTCACCTTCCCAGCTTTCTTGTAGAACAACCGAGTCTAATATACAAGGTTCCTTTTTACATGGGTCTGCTTCAGGGCTAAGAATGCTGATTGGCTGATCAATGACTTCATGATGGATGTAGCCGGTGATATTGCAAAACTTTTGGTTGACGTACTCTATAGCGCCTTGTTTATTTGTAATTACAATGCTTGCGCCGCTGTTTGTGACCGCACTATTTAGTTTAGACATCATGATTTCAGTAGCTTCATGAGTGCGAATATTATTTTGTAGGCGCTTATTTAGTCTAACTAAAAAAAAGCATAAAGCTGCGAATATAGTTGCAAAGCTTGCGCTTGCGACTAACTTTATCAGCGTTAGCGAGTCATATTCTGAATTTACTAGTGTTTCAGCACTAACAGTACTAATACTCAACGAGCAGAAAAGTACTGTTAAAAAGGTGCCGTGGCTAAAAATTGTCTTCAGCAAATTGCTTTCCTACAAATAAAAGTTATTAATAAATGTGATAAGTAAAGTGTAGGCTTATAACTTAAAAGTTAAAAAGGTTGCTTGGTTATAGAATTGTAAAATAGCGACGTATTTAGTAACAAAAATGTTCTTTCAAGTTACGTAGTTTATACATAATGTGAAATGTCAGTTTACAAAGCTGAGAAATGTGATGTGGTCGGCGTTCTTGTAAAGAGGTATGGTAGGGCGGAGCTCCCTACCATTTTGATTTTAATACGGTTAAATTTCTTATTTAGCGGCTGGCTTCGGCGCTGCTTTCTTAGCGGCTGGCTTCGGCGCTGCTTTCTTAGCGGCTGGCTTCGGCGCTGCTTTCTTAGCGGCTGGTTTCGGCGCTGCTTTCTTAGCGGCTGGCTTCGGTGCTGCTTTCTTCGGCGCTGCTTTTTTAGCCGCAGGTTTAGGTGCCGCTTTTTTAGCTGGAGCCTTAGGGATAGATGCTTTTTTTGCCGCTGCTTTTTTAGGTGCAGGCTTCTTTGCTTCGACGCCAATTTTTTCTAAGAGTTGCGCTTGCAAGTCATTAAACTCTGTAATACGTTTATCAAATTCGGAATGAAAACGTTTAACTTCACGTTCACGAATTTTTTCTATGTCATCGATCACTTTCTTAATCGGCTCATGGACTTGAGCTTGTAATGAATCCAATTGTTTAAATGCATCACTGATTAACTTATCAAATTGACTTGACGTTTTTTCAAATTCTTTATTGATCAGATTAACGACTTTATCTAAACCCAATTTATCTTTTTTACTCATTTGTAAACTCTCCGATTTTTTGACATAAAGTGCATTCGCATTAGCTAGTCTAGCTTATCTGACGCAATATGGTAGGACGGATCTTCAATGACGTTGACTTCAATCATGTCGCCTGCTTTTTTAAGGAGTGTTTTACACTCATTACTCAAGTGGCGGAGGTGTAAAGTCTTATTCGCATTGAGGTAGCGTTCTGCAAGTGTGTCAATAACTTCTATGCCAGAGTGATCGCAAACACGTGAACGTTGAAAATCAATAATGACGTCATCTTTATCTTCTTGAATATTAAACTGTTCCAAAAAGTTAGAGGTTGATCCAAAAAATAGCGGTCCTTCCAGTTCATAGATGGTTGAACCATCTTCAGTGTCATGTTTCTTAACATAAATATGCTTAGCGTGCTCCCAGGCAAATACCAGCGCGGAAACAATAACGCCGACGATTACTGCAATAGCAAGGTCTGTTGCAACTGTAACAGCAGATACAAGAATTAAGACAAAAGCATCTGCCTTTGGGACTCTTCCCAGTATCCTTAAACTAGACCACTCAAAAGTACCAATGACGACAATAAACATAACACCAACAAGTGCAGCGACTGGAATTTTTTCAATTAGTGCTGATGCAAACAAAATAAATGCAAGTAAAAATAGAGCCGCTGCAATGCCTGATAAGCGGCCTCGGCCTCCAGAGTTAACATTAATCATGCTTTGACCAATCATTGCGCAACCGCCCATGCCGCCAAAGAAACCTGTTACGGTATTTGCAACGCCTTGACCTATGCATTCACGGTTTCCTTTACCATGTGTTTGGGTTAGCTCATCTATGAGCGTTAAGGTAAGTAATGATTCAATTAAACCAATTGCTGCAAGAATAATAGAGTAGGGAAGAATGATCATAAGCGTTTCCCAAGTAAAAGGGACGCTAGGAATACTAAAGCTAGGGAAAGTACCGGCAATAGACGCAACATCGCCAACAAGTTTTGTGTCCAAACCCAGAAACATAACCGCTAATGAAACGATTAAAATAGCTGCAAGTGATGATGGGATCGCTTTCGTGAATCTTGGAAGGAAGTGAATGATGGCCATAGTTGCAGCGATTAGAGCTAGCATGGTAATCATTGCGTTTTGCTGTAACCAGGCAATATCAATAATAGATCCTTCCATGCTTGTGCCTTCAAGCCATCCTGAGGCTTGTGTGCTATCACCAAATTGGCTGAGCTGAGCAAGGAAAATGACAATGGCAAGACCATTAACGAAGCCCAGCATAACAGGGTGCGGAACCATTCGGATGAATTTACCGAGCTTAAGTAGGCCTGCTGTAATTTGTATCAGCCCCATTAAAACAACGGTTGCAAACAAATATTGCACGCCGTGATCAGCAACCAGTGCGACCATGACAACGGCAAGAGCGCCAGTGGCTCCTGAAATCATACCCGGGCGGCCACCAATGGAGGCGGTAATTAAACCAACCATAAAGGCGGCGTACAGGCCAACAAGTGGATCAACTCCTGCTACAAAAGCAAAGGCGACGGCTTCCGGGACGAGTGCCAAGGCGACAGTTAACCCTGAAAGAACATCATTCTTGATGCTTAGGTGCTTATTAGCGTGAAGTTCGAACATATCTACCTCGTTGACAACGTCTTCCTTTAACTTCTAACCAGTAAGGGTAGACCATTCTCGTAAATTTGATGGGGGCGGCATTATAGGGATTGTCTACTTTGAATACAAATTGGTTTCCTGCATGGCGTAATTTAGCGACAGAAAGTCAATTCGTATTCAAAATGAAGGCTTAGCGTTTTCTCGGAGGAAGGCCGGTATGCTGCGTTTGAATATTTCCTTTCCTGATTTTGGAAGGTGCGCCTGCTTTTTTAATATTTCTAGTCGGCCTAACGGGTTGCGTCGGTGGCACTAAATGTTTTTTTCCGTAACCAATCAGATGAGATTTACCCATTGATTTCAAAGTCTCGCGAAGTAAAGGCCAGTTGTCCGGGTCATGATAGCGTAAGAAGGCTTTGTGTAAACGACGTTGTTTAGCGCCTCTAGGGATGCTTACTTTATCCGTTTTATAACCAACGCGATGTAGCGGGTCTCGCTCGGAATAATACATTGCCGTAGCGCTCGCCATAGGCGATGGGTAGAAGTTTTGTACTTGGTCGGCTCGGTAGCTATTTTCTTTTAGCCATAACGCTAGATTCATCATGTCTTCATCTCGTGTCCCTGGGTGGGCTGAGATGAAGTAGGGGATTAGGAACTGTTTTTTTCCGGCTTCGAGAGAAAATTTCTCAAATAGCGCTTTAAACCGGTGATAAGTCTCCATACCCGGTTTCATCATTTTAGAAAGAGGCCCGCCTTCAGTGTGTTCGGGGGCAATTTTTAGGTAACCCCCAACATGATGGGTGATTAATTCTTTGACGTATTCAGGGTCTTCTACAGCCAAATCATAACGTAAGCCTGAGGCAACAAAAATGCGTTTAATGCCGGGTAGCGCTCTGGCTCGACGGTATAATTGAGTCGTTGGTGAGTGGTCGGTGATCAGGTTTTTACAAATGGAAGGGTAAACACAGGATAAGCGACGACAGCTTTTGTGAATCTCTTCTGATTTACAATTCAGCTCATACATATTTGCCGTGGGACCGCCCAGATCAGAGATAGTACCTGTAAAACCTGGGGTGGTATCACGTATTTTTTCAATTTCTCGTATAATGGAATCTTCAGAACGGCTTTGGATAACACGCCCTTCATGCTCGGTGATTGAGCAGAAAGAACAACCACCAAAGCAACCACGCATTATATTCACCGAAAAACGAATCATGTCATAAGCCGGAATTTTAGCGTCGCCGTATGCCGGGTGTGGTACGCGTTGATAGTTCTGCTCAAATACACCGTCGAGTTCATTTGTACTAAGCGGGATGGGTGGCGGATTGACCCAAACATAACGATTATCGTGAGGTTGCACGATTGTAAGAGCATTTGCCGGATTCGTTTCTAAATGCAAAACTCTAGAGGTATGTGCGTAAAGGACAGGGTCTTTTGTTACCTTTTCAAAAGAGGGAAGTAAGATGTATTCTTCTTTATTCCCCTTGATGGGTAAGAAGCGAATAACATCGACTTCAGCGTCTTCATTTTTTGTACTTTTCTTTGAGTCGCATGAGTTGTTTTCAGATGCTGCGCTCGTGTCTATATAGGGGTTGGTGTGTGCTTCAATTTTCCCGGGTTTATCGATACGTGATGAATCTTTTTGCTCCCAGTTTTCAGGGAGTTGCTTAACTAAACAAGCGGTACCACGGATATTGGTCATATCCTTAGGGTGTTCTCCTCTTGAAATACGTAGTGCAATCTCAGAAATCGCACGTTCTGCATTACCGTATAAAAGAATGTCTGCTTTTGAGTCTAGTAGCACGGAGCGTTTTACTTTGTTTGACCAGTAATCGTATTGTGCAATGCGTCGAAGGCTTGCTTCAATTCCACCAATAACGATAGGCACGCCTTTATAAGCTTCTCGACAGCGCTGACTGTAAACGGTTACTGCGCGGTCGGGTCGTTTGCCTCCTTCATTATTTGGTGTGTAGGCATCGTCATGGCGGATTTTGAGATCGGATGTATACCGATTGATCATTGAATCCATATTGCCTGCTGAGACAGCAAAAAATAAGTTTGGTTTTCCTAATTTCTGAAAGGCATCCTTTGAAGTCCAGTCTGGTTGAGCAATAATGCCTACACGAAAACCCTGAGACTCTAATAAGCGACCAATAACCGCCATGCCAAAACTTGGGTGATCGACGTAAGCATCACCGCATACGATTATAATATCGCAGCTATCCCAGCCAAGTTGATCCATTTCCTCTCGTGACATGGGTAAAAATGGCGCAATGCCATAACATTCAGCCCAATATTTTGGGTAAGAGAAAAGGGGTGTTTCAATTTGCATGCAGTGTCCAGAGTTAGAGCGATAATACTTGAGTATTTTACATGGTCTTTGTGCCAAGGCATAGTTTTTGGTTGATGTATGGGTTTTGTTTCAGTTTTATAGAGAAATTGGTGCTGGTTATATGAGAAAAACAGATGAGTCGATTGCAGTCGTTATTCTTGCTGCGGGTGAAGCCAGACGTTTTGGCTCTCCTAAACAATTAGCCGTGTGGAATGGCCTACCTTTATTACAAGCGCCCATTAATCTAGTGCGTGGGTTAGGGTTTAAACCTTGGGTGGCTTTAGGTGCGCATCGAGTTGAAATTCTTGAATGTGCAGATTTAAATTTTGAGGACTGCAAAATTATAGAGGTCAATGATTGGGCGATAGGTTTGTCTGTTTCAATAAAAGCTTCACTGAAAGCGTTACAAAAACAAGATGAAGAAGTGAAAGGTGTAATTTTTTTATTGGCTGATCAACCTTTATTAAGTACGGCTGATCTCGACAAGCTATTACAGGCTATCAGCGAGAATAGTGACCAAATAATCTGTTCTGGATATTTGCTAGAAGGCCTGCCAAGTGTGGGCGTACCTGCGTATTTCCCCCGGCAGTATTTTGATGAATTGATGTCGTTATCTGGAGATAAAGGCGCCAAGAAAGTCATTGTGGGGAATCAGCACACAATCATTTCAATGAATAAACATCTATGTGATATCGATACCCCAGAGGACTTGTCATTGTTGGTATCATTAATCGTTCAGAAATGCGCTGATTAATGTGTTCACTTCTTCTGCTTGCTCATAATGTGGAAGATGGCCAGCCTGATTAATAGCATGAAACTCAAGGTGTGGCACCGCAGCTATAATTTTTTGACTATCAGAAAGAGGAATAATTTGATCTTGCTTGCCCCAGAATAGTTGCACAGGCTTTTCTAATTGCCCCAATTTTTCATACTCAGCTTTAAAATTCTTACCTGATAGATATCGGGCTGTTTGCAAAATAGCGCGGCTGTACCCTTGATAATGAGTTTGAGGCTCGAATTTCTCCTTCCAATCTGGAAATGAAAGTGGGTCGAAAACCGTATCGGATAGACCGTTTAAAAGTTTGGGTACGATCACTACTTTTGCTAAATACTCTCCTAGGAGTGGCACTTTTACCGCCGTAATTTCAGGTCGAGCAGGTGTGTGAAATAATGGGTCAATTAAGCTTATCTTATTAACTTGATCAGGGTAACGGTTGGTGAAGTGAGTCACGATTGCTCCCCCCATTGATAAACCGACTAAGTTGACCTTATTGTCTATATTGAGTGCGGTAAGTAAATCGTGAAGCTGCTTTACGTATAGGTTAATCGCGTAATCGGAGTCAGGTCTATCTGAAAAACCTCGCCCAAATAGATCAAACCGTAGAACCTGAAAGCCCTGTTTTACAAGGTATTCGAAGGTGGGGTCGAAAAGATACATAGGGCTGGAAAAACCATGCACTAACACGACTGTTCCGACACTTTGTTTATTGGCCAATGCATCGGGGCTTAATTGATAATGGACGACGCCATTTTCTAAAGGAATGTATTGTCCGCCAAGCTTTTCTCGGGCTTGCGGATCTAAATTGAGCGTCTCTTTATCCATATAAAGGTATAACGCGCCTAAGGCCAAGATAAAACTAATTAGCATATATGAAAATCGTTGTAACGTTTTTGGCAAAGGAACTACCCCGTAAATTGAATGTTTTAAATCATCTGGTGAGCGGTATCATACTGAGTCATTTACTATAAGAGTAATATTATAAATTTATGTTTGGTGTATAAATAAACTATATGATGAGTTGTATACGCTTAACCTCAGTAGATCAATTTATGTACCGTAAGGGTATATTTTAGCCAGAAGGATATAACGTCAGTGTGTTTTAAGTTAGCCTTTTAGCAGGCTGGGGCCTGACTCAAATTTTACATGTATGTCTACTTCCACTTAAAAATAATAAATACTGGAGAATATACTATGAATAGTAAAAATAAATCATCGCTTTACCGTAAGTTACTTCTACTCGGCATTACTTCTATCATGACGCTGACATTGGCTTTTTCTGTCCATGCGGCAAAAGGTGGCAAAGGTGGCGGTGGTGGCGGACCAAAATCATCAACTCCTAGTAATATTGCCGCTGCGGGGGATAGCATCACACGAGGATTTGCTGCTGACTGCACGGGAAATGTTTGGTTATG
>CAJWBJ010000151.1 GCA_913020495.1 uncultured Oleiphilus sp. | reverse complement strand
TGGATCAGAATAATGCTGAACTTGCGCTTAAGTTCTTTAAAGAGAATGAACCCAGAAACGCTTATCGAATCCTCTATGATTTTATGGAAAGCCACAGCGTTGATACTAAAAGCCGTACGATGCTAGTCAGGCACTTATTACAAGATGAACGCATTGCTGAAGCGGGCGATATCTTGGTCACAACCCCGGTGGACCGAAACCCCGAGCTTCGACAAATGAAAGCGCGATGGTATGTTGCCCGAGGTGAAAATACGATGGCGCTTCATACCTTGCGTAGTAATTTGCCCGTATTAGACGACTTCCCCGATTACTATTCACTACTTGCTTCTTATTATCAGCGATTTGGCTTTGCTGCCAAAGCAGCTGAAATATATGCGAGTCTTGTTCAGTATGATGACTCGGCTAACTGGTGGGCAGGTCTGGCGATAGCATTAGATAGCTCAAAACAATATAACGATGCTGTAGAGGCTTATAAACGAGCGTTAGCAATACCAGAATTAAATATTGAATTAATCGAATACATTGAGAATAGACTAAGCGTATTAAGCGCGTCTTATTAAGAGATAAGCATGGCAGAACCAAAGAAAAAAATTCGTATTGGCGATCTATTGATCCAGAATGGCATCATTACTGAAGACCAATTAATGACGGCCTTGTCTGAGCAGAAAAAAACAGGTCGTAAGCTGGGGGCTGCGTTAATTGACTTGGGCTATGTGGATGAAGATAGCCTGCTAAACCTGCTTTCCCGTCAACTAGAAATTCCATTTGTGCAGTTACGTCATTATCAATTTAATCAAGACTTAATCAAAAAACTTCCTGAAGCACAAGCTCGACGTTTTCGCGCGCTTGTATTGGATGAACAACAGGGTGAACTGTTGATAGGCATGGCTGATCCAATGGACTTGATGGCCTTCGATGAGATTTCACGCGCAGTACATCAGCCTATTCGTCAAGCCGTTGTAAGAGAAAGTGAGCTACTCAATACTTTAGATTTGGTCTATCGCCGAACGGATGAAATTTCAAACCTTGCAGAAGAATTAAGTGATGAACTTGCAGATGACGGTTTTGACCTAGCTGAATTGACTGCAACGGGGGATGACAGTGATGCGCCCGTTGTGAAACTGCTTCAATCAATTTTTGAAGATGCCGTGCAGGCACGGGCATCTGATATTCATATTGAACCCGATGAGAAAGTGGTTAGAATTCGTCAACGAATAGATGGAGTATTACAAGAGCATGTAATGAATGAAACGCGGATTAATGCCGCACTTGTTTTACGTTTGAAGTTGATGTCGGGGTTAAATATTTCCGAAAAGCGAATTCCTCAAGATGGTCGTTTTAATATTCGTGTTAAAGCTAAATCTATTGATGTACGTTTATCGACTATGCCTACTCAGTATGGTGAGTCGGTCGTTATGCGATTACTCGACCAAACAGAAGGGATGTTATCACTAACAACAATTGGCATGCCTCCTAAAATTTTAAGCCGTTTTAAGGTCGCAATTACTCGACCTCATGGCTTGATTTTGGTTACAGGCCCAACGGGTAGTGGTAAAACCACAACACTATATGGCGCATTAAGTGAGCTAAATAAACCTCAGGTTAAAATCATCACTGCAGAAGACCCGGTAGAATATCGCTTGCCTCGAATTACTCAGGTGCAGGTTAACCCTAAAGTAGGCTTAACGTTTTCAAGTGTTTTACGGGCTTGCCTTCGGCAAGACCCTGACATCGTGTTGGTCGGGGAAATGCGGGATCAGGAAACCGCAGAAATTGGTTTACGTGCTGCGATGACCGGGCACTTGGTTATGTCTACCTTGCATACAAATGATGCGATTGGCAGTGCCATGCGTTTAATTGACATGGGGGCTGAACCCTATCTTGTTGCAAGCTCTTTACAGGGGGTTATGGCACAGCGCCTAATTCGACGAATTTGTCCGGATTGCGCGACTGAATATTACCCTACAGAACAGGAAAGAATTTGGTTAACGAGCATGGTTGATGGTTTGTCCGATATCCCAGAAACTTTTACGCGGGGAACAGGGTGTTATCAATGTAGTAATACCGGTTATAAAGGGCGAATTGGTATCTATGAATGGTTAGAGATGGATGATAAAACACTCAGTAATCTAAGGCGTGCAGATGCCGACGGCTTTGCCGCAGCCGCTAAAGAAAGTGCTTACTACAAACCTTTGGAATTATGCGCATTAGATTTTGCCATGGATGGCATCACCTCATTGGACGAGGTTTTTAGGGTCTCCGCTACCTTGGAGGATGCGGGCGATTTTGATGATGACTTCGATCTGGAGTTTGAGGAGTAGTATGGCAAAATTTCAGTTTCAGGGGCGGGATTCAAAAGGTGGCGCAGTCAGCGGCGAATTGGATGTTGTTTCACAAAATGCCGCGGCGAGTGAGCTGTCCCGTCGGGGAATTATTCCGGTTAAAATCACTGAAGTGGAAGACTCAGGCAAGAGTTTGTCTGAGATTAATATCACCATATTTAAACCTAAGGTTAACCTTGATGAACTGATTATTTTTTGTCGCCAGATGAGTGCTTTAACTCGTGCTGGTATTCCTATTATGCGAGCGATGAAAGGCTTGGCCGATTCAACAAATTCCGAGCTATTAAGTGAAACACTGACAGATGTAACCAAGCGACTAGAGTCTGGAATTAACCTCGCTTCATCCATGCAAATATACCCGGATGTATTTTCAGACCTGTTCATCAGTATGATCCACGTAGGTGAAAATACGGGCCAGTTAGAAACGGCTTTTAAACGTTTGAGTGAAAGTTTGGAGTTGGAGCGTAATACCCGAAAACGAATTAAGAAAGCAACGGGTTATCCCAAGATGGTCATTGGCGCCATTATGACCGCTTTGTTTATAGTGAATCTATTTGTGATTCCAAAGTTTGCCAGCGTCTTTGCCAAATTTGGTGCAGAACTGCCTTTACCTACCCAAATATTAGTCGCGACTTCTGAGTTTTGTTTAGACTACTGGTGGTTGATGATCGGCTTAGTCATCGCCGGTATTTATGGCTTCAAGCAATGGGTTAAAACAGAAAAAGGGAATTATATCTGGGATAGGAAAAAGCTGACATTTCCAATTGTCGGCGTGTTATTTGAACAGATTTCCCTATCAAGATTTACCCGGAATTTTTCCATGATGCTAGCGGCAGGTATGCCGATTACTCATGCACTAGCCATTGCCGCGGAGTCTACAGGTAATAAGTTTATTGCTGCACGCATTTTTGATATGAAAGTGGGTATTGAACGTGGGGATAGCTTATTACGAACCGCTCGAACCACTGAAATTTTTACCCCTCTTGTTTTACAAATGATCGCTGTCGGGGAAGAAACAGGTTCAATCGATAGTTTGCTTAATGAAGTTGCAGATTTTTATGATGAAGAAGCTGATTATTCTTTATCACGATTATCTGAGGCGATTGAACCGATATTAATTGTTGCGATGGGCGGTATTGTTCTTGTTCTTGCACTAGGTGTTTTCTTACCGATTTGGGATCTGGGCAGTGCTGCGATGGGTAAGGGCTAGCAATGAGACAAGCAGGGTTATCACTTTCTGAGCGCGCCTTGAGTCACCAGTATTTTATTATCGCGATAACAAGCATCGTCATAGCGATTTTATTGTATGTTTTGTCTGAAAAACTAGATCAAGAGTTTGCTCATGCAGAAAACAGGCAATTTGAATTTCGTCTTGCTGAACTGAGGGCTGCGGTTTTATTGCAAGAAGCGGCATTAGTTGCCAAAGACCAAATGGCTTTGGCGGAACGTTTTGAAGGTGCTAACCCAATGGAATGGATGGAAGATGATACCAGTCATTATTTGGGGGAAATGAGTCTGGAAACAGTGGAAGGTCAGGCAGGGAACTGGGTGTATGACCCGGGCAGAAAAGTAATTGCCTATAAAGTAAAAACACAGGGGTTTATGTCAGGAAAAATTAAATCCAAGCCTAAATGGTTGCAGTTTAAGGTGGTTGCACTATTGTCAAAGGAACAGGGTACAAAAGTTTCCAAAGGATTGTCGCTTAAAGCGGTAGATGAAATAGGAAATCCGAGAAATGTTACACCATTAAATAGAGAGTAAATGTGCGGATTAATTACGTTATTGGATGTCAAAGAGGTCGTAGCAATGAAGCAAAATAATGGATTTACATTGATAGAACTTGTTGTTGTTATCGCTATTTTAGCGATTCTATCTGCGATTGCATTACCCAAATTTGCTGAAATATCAGAAAGTGCACACAGTTCCAGTGTTGAGGCTGCAGGGGGGGCATATATATCAGCGATATCACTGGTTCGTTCTCAGTGGCTGGCGAATGGTGTTCACTCAGCGGTTACCAATTTACCCGGCTACGGGGAACCGAATAATGTTCTTGATGTAAGTACGGATGGTTGGCCAACAGGTGTGAATGGGAATACGAACCCATCGGGAATGACCAGTGCAGAGTGTAATGCGCTTTGGGGCGAACTAATGACAACTAGTTCATTGGCTGCCTCAACAGTTGCAGGTGAAGACTATTTAACTACATTAGTGGGTGGAGATTGTCGTTATACTTATCAAGCAACAGCGGATGGACATCGTATTGAGTATGACCCGAATACAGGTGATGTGCATACAGAGCTTTCACCGTAAACGTTAAAATAACTGTTTTAACATGAATGAACTTTTTTGATACAAAAACATACACATTTATAACTACAACTTAGTACTTAGGGTCTATAGTTAAAGTTAATTGTTATGAAAAACTACGAGCCACTGTAGGGCGCATTGATCAGTAAAATGTTGACGCACCAAGTTGTCTATCTGCGGTTTTATTAATACGAATTATTATTTTTGAAGCCTTTCTTTATGAAAGGAAAATACATGTCAGGAGTTAGAAATGAAGCGTCAAGCAGGTTTTACACTTATTGAATTGGTTATGGTTATTGTTATTCTTGGCATTTTATCTGCCTTTGCACTGCCTAGGTTCGCCGACTTGGGTGGTGAGGCAAGAGTAGCATCATTGAATGGTCTCGCAGGTGCACTCAAATCAGCGGCATCAATTGCTCATGCTGATCAGTTGGTATCAGGTCTTACTTTAGGGCAATCGGTTACATTGGATGGCACAGTCATTACAATGGTAAATGGTTATCCTACAGCGAATGCTGCGGGTGTTGGTGCTGCGGCTGATGTAGACGCTGCTGATTATACTATTTCAGCCGGCGGAGTTCTCGGTGCTTCTACGGTGACCTTCACGCTTCAAGCGGGTTGTTTAGTCACCTATACGGCGGCAAATGCAGCAGTCATTAACACAGCCCCATTAACTGCCAGCTATGATGTTGTTGTTACTGGTACAGCTGCTGCAGGTTGTTCATAATCACCAATGTTATGATTACAAACCTTCAACTTTGATAAAAATATAAAAGCGCTTTATTGCGCTTTTTTATTTTTAAAATATTATGAAAATACCTCAAAAATCACAATCTGGTTTTACGCTAATTGAACTTGTTATGGTGATCGTATTGATCGGCATTCTGAGTTATGGTGCTGCGAGCTTGTTTTCTTCGCGTGATGCATACGCAGGCTTTATCGCAAAAGACCAGTTGATCTCTAGTGGGCTATTAGCGCAACAAGTCGCCATGGGCATGGGAACAACTCCGGATGCTGCAAAGCTGAAAGTTGAGCGTACAAGTGATGACCTTTGGGTTTTCACAGTCTCTAAAACAGACCTGACGCCAGTTGTGGTAAGTCAAGAAGCTTCTGGCGCCAGCATCTCTGTAGATGGCGTGATACTGACTGCTGGAGACTCGCGCGAATTTACCTGGAACAGTAATGCGAGTTTAAGTGATGGTGCAAATCATCACGTTCATTTTGTTGGTACCAAGACTCATCGCGTTTGCTTTTCGGCTTCTGGTTATGTCTATGAAAGCCAGGTTGCTTGCCCATGAGATATCTCGGCTACCCAGAAAAACAACAAGGTGTGACTTTAGTCGAGCTAGTGATTTCTATTGTGATTTTATCGATTGCGATGGTCTCTATGATGACTTTTTTTAGTACTTCAATGAGCCGTAGTGCAGACCCCCTTTGGCATAATAAAACCCTTAAACTGGGACAATTATACTTAGACGAAATTCTTGCTAAAAAATATGATGAACTGACGCCTATGGGTGGCTTGCCATTCGTTGTTACGCCTGACTGTGCTGGTTTAGGGCCTGACAGTTTGGGTGCAGGTACAGAAACACGAGCATCCTTTGATGACGTGGATGATTATCATGGCATTTCAAATAGTGCACCAGTCAGCTTAACAGGCGCAGGGCTTGATAGTTCTTATGATGATTATCGCATTAGTATAACGGTTGCATGTGATGGCTCTGACGTCGGGGCAAGTGGTAATGCCCATGCTAAAATCATTACGGTGCAAGTGACGGCTCCTAACCAGAAGACAGTGACATTTGCAGCTTATAAGGGGAACTTTTAATGTCTCCCGTATCACCTCGAATGGCAGTGAAACAAAATGGCTTCACACTGATTGAAATGGTTGTGACCATCGTAATTATTGGTATTCTGGGTGTGGGTATCACCAATTTTGTTGGCCGAACGACTCAAGGCATGATTGATATTGCTGAACGTCAGCAAGTCGCAACAATTGGCTGGATCGTGTCGGAAAAAGTGAGTCGCGAATTAAGGCTGGCATTGCCTAACAGTATTCGAATGAATGCCGGCAATACTTGCGTGGAGTTTGTACCCACAATCGCCGGTTCAGATTATTTACCATTTTCAATACTCACGGCTGTCAGCAGTTTTGAAACAGTTCCTTTTCCAAATTATATTTCCACTGATGTGAATACGACCTATGATCGTGTTGCGATTTACCCTAACACGATTACGAATTTATATAGCTTACCTGACCCTGGAACGATTAGTGGTTTGATGAACCAGCTTAGCGCAGGGACAACTTCGGGTGCGATTACCCTGGAATTGGCCGCTAGCCACCAATTTATGACTGACTCACCTACAAATCGACTCTATATAGTGCAAGACCCTATCATGTATTGTTTCTCGAGTGGCTTTCTCTATCGTTATAATGAGTATGGTTATCATGCAACATTACCAACCGGTACGACGTTAAAAAACCAGACAGTCATGGGCAGTCGCCTAAACTCAGGTACTTTCGTTTATACCGCTGGCGCATTATTGCGTAGTGCTATTGTGACGATGAATTTCAACGTCGCTGGCATTAATGGCGCAACGCAGGCAATTAACCAAGAGGTGCAAATCCGAAATGTACCTTAAATCTGGAAAGCCATTTAAGAACCATTCTAAGCAAAAGGGTATCGGTTTGCCTGCGACGGTATTTTTAATTGTCATACTCGCTTTGATTATCGTAGCAATGAGTGATTTGACCGAGCACTCCAGCTTAGGGGTTGGGCAGGACTATGAATCAATGCGCACATTTTATGCGGCTGAAAGTGGTGCACAAATTGCTCTAAATCGCTTATTTGTGGGCGGTCAGGCCTGTAGTGCAACAAAGGTGGATCTTGACTTTGATGCTAGTGGTGATAAGCCCGGTTTGAATAACTGCGTGGCGACTTTAAGTTGTACTCAAAATTCAATAGCGGGTATTAATTATTATACTTTTTTAAGTGAGGCCAGTTGTGGAACAGGCTTTGAGCAAGCTCAACGGACAATTCAAGTGAGGGCTCATGACTGATGAAGCATCATAAACGATATTCAAAAATTATTTTAGTTTGT
>CAJWBJ010000150.1 GCA_913020495.1 uncultured Oleiphilus sp. | reverse complement strand
CCTCCTATGGAGTTTATTCCTTTGGCAGAGGAGTGCGGTCTAATAAGTGAAATTGGTGACTGGGTTTTAATTGAAGCATGTACACAGCAAGCGAATTGGGTTGAAAAAGGAATTACTGACTTTAGTGTTTCGGTCAATGTGGCGAGTGATCAGCTTGAGTCGGGGGAATTATTTTCCAAGGTGAGTAAAATTATTGAAACTACAAAAATACTACCTTCGAGGTTGATACTTGAAATTACTGAAAATACCCTATTAGGTACGACTGAAGCGATTATTGAGCAGATGGTGCAAATAAGACAGTTGGGCGTGATATTAGAAATAGATGATTTTGGTACAGGCTACTCGTCATTAAGTTATTTAAAACGTTTTCCGGTTGATACCTTAAAAATTGACCGAGCTTTTATTAAAGATCTTCCAGGTGATAAAGATGATATTTCTATCGTGCAAGGCATTATTGCTCTGGCCCATAATTTGGGGTTGTCAGTCGTTGCTGAAGGGGTAGAAACCAACGAGCAAAAGGCCTTACTACAGACGCTGGAATGTGATGTTATTCAAGGGTATTTATTAAGCCGTCCATTACCAGTAAATGAGTTGGAAGTGTGGCTAAAAGAAAGTGTTTACTTATAAAAGGTTTCTGAGTTTATGTCGCTCAATTCTGGATTTATATGGATAGAGTGTATTGCACGACCCAAACTTTTGTCATTCCGGTAGTCTTTTTAGCCGGAATCTAGTTTTTATGCCTAAACAGCTATATAAGACTGGATCCGGGCTAAAAAACCGACCAGGCGGCCCTCTCTTGCTTCGCAATTACCGGGGTGACGAGAAATGAGTGGTGAAGTATTTTCGAATAAACTACATGTTTTTCCATTGTCTCCGAGGCTTTCCGCTATAGCGAATTGCATTACAAGGCATTGGAAAAAAACTACCTTCATGATGTGTTTCGGCATCAATCGCGCAAGCTAGAATTCCTCCACTAAAGCATAGACTTACAAAATAATAAAATTCTCGTGGGCTCATGTTTTGATCGGCACATAATGCGGCCATTAAAGTTGCTATATTCATTTTTAACTGGGGAGCAATTATTTTCAATTGTTGCTCGATATCAAATGCCAGTTGTAGAATTTTTCCTTGATGATATTGACACTTTTTGGCTAAATCTAATAAGGGTTTTCTTCGTTCATCAACCGGTGTAATTGGTCTGCCAAAGCCGGGTATTTTAGCTGGCGATCTGTTTTTTCCTTTGCCTGAATAGGAAGGGGCAGTCGAATGATAAAGCGCTTTAAGAATGTCTGACAGGTTTTGACCCTGATCTAACTTATTTTGAACATCATATAAGAAATCGATGGTTGCGATTAAAGGGCGGTGCCCATAAATAGTTGCTTCAGAGACTGCAATACCTGCACTGATTCCTAATACTGGTGTGCTTCTAGAATTTGTTGCTAAAGTAGCAATACGATTATTCCAAAGTCGGGGGTCAGGAAAGCTGGTTGATATGACCCAAATACCTTCATACAGTTCACACTGTTTCGGTTCAGGGATCTTTCCCGTAATGGAATAAATGACTAAAGACATCCAGGAAAGATGGTTTAAATCTTTGAGTAAGCTCTTACCCCGAAAACTGACATCTACCCCGGGCTGCCACCCCCCCATTTCAGTTGGCCATATGTTAGAGTTTTTTAGTAACTCATTGAGCTTTAAGTGGTCCATTTCATGATTGGTTTTGCTCATGAATTTGGTACTCCCACTTGTAAACCGTCACTAAAGAAAGGGAAATCTTTCCAACCTGTTTCATGTTGCTCAAGTGCATGTGCAGCAGCTCCGGGCAACCTCAATAACATAAATAGCATTTCGGCCTGCGAAGGCTCAAACCCTAGGTCAACAAAAGCTGCTGCGGCAACACCTGACATCGCTAAGGGGCTATTTGTCATTTTTTCCATGTCTGTTCGATGTTCTCTTAGCCAAGCCAGATGATTGTTTGGGCTAATATCAGATAAATAATTTAAAGTCTGGATGATTGTTTCTGCACAATGTGTTCCGTTGGGATCGAACCCTGGTGCATGCTCAATAGGTAGCCAGACATCCGCACGTGATGTATTTCCATCTTTTTGCTTTATGAAATCATTGAACCCTGACTGCCATAAAAGAAGATTAGTACCAAATTTCTGCCAGCATGATGTGGCTATGGCGACTTCATGAGCACCACCTAAATTTCCTGCGCCAACACCTATTGCAGCAATTAAGGATGATGCGAGTGTAGAACCACCGGCTCCAGCGCTCATTGCGGCTTGTACTGAGTTATCACGAGGGCCGGGATTGGCTAGCGCCACGCTAAGTGCATTTAGCAATGTTGACTGCTGCTTTGTTGGTGCTTCTTTCATAAACATCAAATACAGGTACTCAACCCAGCTGATATTAGGGAGCAAGTCATCATAAACGTTGTAGCCAGAGCAATAGCAAGCGGAAGGCGTAAATGGATTTTCAGGACTTGGGTCCTCATCCCAAAAATCAGAATGAATTTCTGGTTTGGTCATTTTTCTCCCTTGAGCACATTGGTTCTCATGGCGATTGGTGGAACTTCATTGACGTCAATTAATATATCGAGCAAGGTCGGTCCTTTACGTTTGCATATTTCATCGAAATCTAAATTATCTAATTGTTCTGGCGATTCAATTCTATATGCATTTGCCCCCATTGATTTTGCCATATCAGCAAAATTTACTTTGGGTAGCATCGAGCCGATTTCCTCTGCGCCTGTTAATTTTTGGCCATGCTTGACCATGCCTAAAGCGGAGTCATTTAAGATTACAAAAATAATAGTTAAGTGCTCTTGGATGGCAACTGTAATTTCCTGACCGTTCATTAATAGGCTGCCATCTCCCGTAATGCATACAACAGGATCTGAAGGTTTAGCAAATGCCATTCCTATGGCGCAACCAATCGCCCAGCCCATCGGGGCAAACTCAAGACAAGCACGGAATAGTCCTCCGCGAGCATTTCTAGAACCCCGCATTCGTCGTTCAAATGGATGCATGTAATGAATTGCCCAAGCAAAACTTGCACCTGTGTCGGCTAGATAACGGGTGTTTGAGGGGCATAGTTTTGGCAAGTCATGCATTAGGCGCTGAGGTTTTATTGGTGTTGAAATATCTAACCAGGACTTTTCATCATCAAGTTTAAAATGCCTTTTTTTGAGGTTATGAATATTGGTGTTGGTTTTCCGGCTCTCAATATGGGGGGAAGGCGATACCTTGATAGCACCACAGTTTGTAAGCACATAATTAAATACCGTTGAAATACGACCTTGAACATGCAGTTTTGCCATCGGGGACTGAGAAAAATTATATGTTTGTTCATCAACATGTACCATCCGGCTATTGAGCAATAAGGATACATCCCAACCACTACTGGCCCACTCGCCAAGATTGGTACCAATGGTTATAAGTAAATCAAGATGCTCGTCTCGGAGTGCTTCTCGAGCACTTTCATGACCAGCAAAGCCTATTACTCCTCTGAAGGATGGATGATAAGGGCTAACTAAACCTTTTCCATGTGGCGTTGTAATCAGTGTGGCGTTGTAATGTTCCGCTGTGTCCAGAATACTGCCGATTGCTTCGCTGGCGCCTTCACCGATAACAAATACAATATTTTTAGCTGCATCCAATAATGAACAAAGTTGATCAACTGATTGATGGTCATAGAGTGAAGGAGAGCCTATTTGTTTCATTAAATCGTAAGTGGGCTTTAATACTTTGGGACTTGCACGCATTACATCCATCGGAATACTAAGATGCACGGGGCCTCGCGGTGATTGAAAAGCGGCCATAATAGCGGTTGCTAGTTTCCGTTCGAACTGGTCAATATGTGAAACTAAGGTATTGTACTTACTACAATACTCGAACATGCCAACTGTATTGATTCCCGTGCATGAGGATTCCTGAAAGGCCGAGTTTCCAAAAGTGTTGAGTGCCGTTTGTGCTGTTATTGCCAGAATGGGGGTGTTATTGGCTGCAGCACAAGCCATACCTGTAATAAGGTTTGTGGCACCAGGGCCGGTGGTAGCGCAACATACACCGAGCTTTCCGGTTAATAAGTGATAGCCGTCAGCCATGAAGACAGCACTTGTTTCATGTCTTGAAACAATGGCTCTTGGTCCGCCGCGTCGCTCACTTCTTGCTAGAGAGTCATAGAGAGGCTCGATTGCACCACCCGGGATGCCAAAGACATACTCAACAGAAAGTTGTTCAAGGTAATCGATTAATAAATCAGCGGAAGTATAGGGCGTGGTTTTTTCTGGTGTTGATTGTGTTGCTTGAGATGTGGTTCTGGTGCTAGCACTAGTCATATCAAACTCCGTGGTACGAACCAGCCTTGAAGTCAATGATTACAAATTGGCTATAGCGAGTTCGGAAATCCATTTTCAGTCTTGTTTTTACCTGCTGCGATGTTGGTAGCAGGTATTCCTTGTATCCCTCTAACCCCAGTGATGTCCATCACTATAGAGTTATCACTAATGTAGTCCAAGATTTTTGATTTAGACATAAATTTACTAAATATTCTTATTTGTAGGTTGTGACTAAGCTTGTGCAACGTATAAGATTGTCTCCCTAACTTTCTATCAAGGTCTTATTCTTAACATGACAGTGCTAAGCCTTAACATTAAAAATGTACACAAAAGCTTCGGGTCGTTAAAAGTACTCAAAGGGATCTCTTTAGAGGCGAATAAAGGTGATGTGATTGCCATTCTAGGCTCGAGTGGCTCTGGAAAAAGCACGCTCCTGCGTTGTATTAATTTACTGGAAACACCTGATGAAGGTGAAGTGACTGTGTCAGGTGAGAAAATTGACATGGTAAAAACTAAAAAAGGACTAAAAGCTAAAGACCATAAACAAGTTGATCGCTTGCGTACTAAACTGGGTATGGTATTTCAAGGTTTTAACTTATGGCCACATAAAACTGTATTGGAAAATGTCATTGAAGCACCTATCTATGTTCAGAAGAGAGGGAAATCTGAATGTATTGATGAAGCTAAGCAGTTATTGGAAAAAGTTGGGCTGAGTGATCGTGCTGATTACTACCCGAGCCAGTTATCTGGAGGTCAAAAACAACGTGTTGCGATCGCACGCGCCTTGGCTATGAAACCAGATGCTTTATTATTTGATGAACCGACGTCAGCCCTAGATCCTGAGTTAGTGGGCGAAGTACTCAAAGTGATGAAGGATCTAGCTGAGGAAGGTCGTACCATGTTAGTGGTTACTCATGAAATGGGGTTTGCTCGTGATGTAGCGACGCGGGTAATTTTCATGCATGAAGGCCAAATAGAAGAAGATGGCTGCCCTGATATCGTTTTTGATCAGCCTAAATCAACTCGCTTTAAACAATTTCTTTCCAATACCTGAAAATAGATTTATATTGGCTCAGATTTTATCACTTTCAATCAGAAACAATGGTCGAAAGTAGGACTGGTTTGAAGCACCTTAAGTAAGGATTACTTAGTCTTAAAGCTTCCTTAAATAACGATTAATAAAAAACTAAGGCAACCGACTATGAAAATAATTTCACTTCTATTAATGGCGACATTGGCAGTTAGCTCAATGTCTTTGCATGCAGAAAAACTACGAATGGGTACAGAGGGAGCTTATGCACCTTTTAACTCTATCGATAAAAACGGCAAGTTAGTCGGGTTTGATATTGAAATTGGTGATGCGCTTTGTAAGGCCATGAACCAAGAGTGTGAGTGGGTAACTGCAGATTGGGATGGCATTATTCCAGCATTGTTAGCCAAGAAATTCGATACGATTGTTGCTTCAATGTCTATTACCAAAGAGCGGCAGGAGAAAATTGATTTTTCAGGTAAATACTATACGAGCCCTGTGAAGTTTGCCCAGCCTAAAGGCGCTAATATTGAGATCACCGAGAAAGGACTGAAAGGTAAAATTATCGGCGTTCAAGGCGGTACTGTAACTGAGAACTTCGTGAAAGGTGTATTTGGAAAAATCGCTGAAGTAAAAGCTTATGGTGCTCAGGATGAAGCAAATCTAGATTTTGTTTCGGGTAGAATTGACCTGCTTGCTGCTGATTCTTTTGTTTTATATGATTTCTTAGCCACTAAAGATGGTTCATTTGCAGAGGCAACGGGCCCTGACTTTGATGACCCTAAATATACTGGAGAAGGAATCGGTATTGGAATTCGTAAAGGTGAAGAAGCTTTGAAAAAGATGCTTAACAAAGCCATTGCACAGATCCGTGCAGACGGAACCTATAAAAAAATCAATGATAAATACTTCCCGTTTGACGTGTTTGGCGCAGAATAAAAACATGTCAATAAATGCCTTGGTCTTTATTAGCTCGCAGCTAAATTTTCCAAGGCATTCTTTCCAATTTTAGTTTGAGATTAGATTTGTTTGAACTAGGCGGTTATACCCCGATAATTATAGCAGCGATGAAGAACACACTATTAGTGGGTTTAGCTGCCATGATATTAGCGATTGTTTTTGGCCTACTTGGCGCTTGGGCAAAAGTAGCGTCACAAGCCTGGGTGAGAGGTTTAGCAAATACTTATACGACCGTTGTACGTGGTGTACCTGAACTGATTCTCCTATTATTGTTTTATTATGGTTTTCCTCAACTTGTTCAGGATTTTGCTGAGTCTATGGGCTATGAAGTGTTGATTGATATAGACCCTTTTCTAGCTGGTACGATAACGATTGGTTTTATCTACGGGGCTTTTTGTACTGAGGTTTTTCGAGGTGCGTTTGCTTCGATACCAACTGGCCAGGCCGAAGCTGCAAATGCATTAGGGATGTCTAATTTTTTAATGTTCAGACGTATCTTGCTACCACAAGCGATGTATTTTGCATTGCCGGGTTTAGGTAATGTATGGATGGTGCTTATCAAAGCGACCGCCTTGATTTCGATTATTCAATTAGATGAAATTATGCGGATGGCAAAAATAGCCGCAAACGCAACACGTGAACCTTTTACTGCTTATTTTTTAGCGTCTTTACTCTTTTTAGGCATCACTGCCGTTTCAATGGTTGGTCAGCACTTTTTAGAAAAACGTGTCGCAAAAGCGGGGCAGCATTAAATGAATATGGAAATGCTTGCAGAATTTGGCCCTAGGTTACTAGACGGGTTTTGGGTCACAATAGGTATTACCAGTTTGTCGGTATTGATCGGTTTAATGCTGGCAGTTCCTGTTGCGCTTATGCGTTTATCAGACCTCAAAATTTTGAAATGGCCTAGCTATATTTTCATATTCTACTTTCGTGGTACGCCTATCCTTGTTCAACTATTTCTGGTCTATTATGGTAGTGGTCAGTTTCGCCTTGAATTAAGCGAGCTTGGCTTATGGCAATATTTCAGAGGCGCTTACTTTTGTGCCGTATTCACCCTGACACTCAATACCTGTGCCTATACCGCAGAAATATTTAGAGGGGCGATTAAATCAGTGTCTATTGGTGTTATAGAAGCTGGTCGTGCTTGTGGGATGTCAGGTATATTACTTTATCGGCGAGTAATCTTACCTCAGGCTTTACGTATCGCTTGGCCTGCTTATGGCAATGAAATTATCTTTTTAATGCAAGCTTCATCGTTGGTGAGTATCATTACTCTGCTCGATTTAACGGGCGTCGCACGTCGAATAATTTCTGAAACCTTTGCGGTATATGAGGTTTATATTTTTGTCGCTTTACTCTATTTAGCCATTACCTACATCTTGGCTTTTATTTTTAAGCGTATTGAAAATTATCTTCAACGTCATAATAAAGCCCTTTCTTAAGTAGTTGTTAAGCTTAAAATGAAGCCCTCAAACTTTGTA
>CAJWBJ010000149.1 GCA_913020495.1 uncultured Oleiphilus sp. | reverse complement strand
ATAAAAGATAGCAGTCAATTACTCCCTGGTCATGGTGGTATATTGGATCGAATTGATAGCTTAGCTGCTGCGATACCTGTATTTGTTTGCTTGTTACTTGTTCTTGGTTGGGTGGCTTAACAAGTGAGTATAAAGAATGTTTGCATTCTGGGTGCAACCGGCTCGATCGGTCTTAATACACTTGATGTAATATCTCAGCACCCTGATCGGTATAACGCATTCGCATTAACGGCGAATCAGAACCATGCAGAAATGCTAGTGCTTTGTGAAAAATATAAACCACACTTTGTCGCAATGGTTGATGAGGATTCTGCTGAACAGTTAGCGGTAGGTGTTCGTCAGAAAGGCCTTGATATAGTCGTTTTGTCTGGAGCTCAGTCTTTAGAATACTTGGCTAGCCATGAAAGTGTAGATGTGGTAATGGCAGCAATAGTGGGAGCTGCCGGTCTTAAGCCAAACCTTGCTGCTGCCTCAAAAGGCAAAAAAGTATTACTCGCCAATAAAGAGTCTCTGGTCATGTCTGGCCAATTGTTTATGGAGTGTGTGAAAAAATCTTCAGCAGAATTGTTGCCTATAGATAGTGAACATAATGCAATTTTTCAGTGTTTGCCGGAAAGTTATGCTTGTGGTGAGCGTATTGAGTCGTCAGTAAAACGAATTCTTTTAACTGCTTCAGGTGGGCCATTTCGAACGTGGCCTATGAATAAACTTCAATTAGTTACGCCTCAGCAAGCTTGCGCTCACCCTAATTGGAGTATGGGCCAAAAAATATCTGTAGACTCTGCTTCATTGATGAATAAAGGGTTGGAGCTAATTGAAGCTTGCTGGCTTTTTAATGTTTCTCCTGAAAAAATTGATGTACACATCCACCCTGAAAGCATTATTCACTCGATGGTGGAATATATTGATGGTTCAGTGCTTTCGCAGATGGGAAACCCTGACATGCGTACGCCAATAGCTTATGGCCTTGCATGGCCTGAGCGGATAGATGCAGGTGTTTTACCATTAGACTTGTTTAAAGTAGGTCAATTAAATTTTGAGCGTCCAGATATGGAGCGTTTTCCTTGCTTACAGTTAGCGATGGATGCATTTAATGTTGGTGGGACTGCTTGTGCAAGTTTAAATGCTGCAAATGAGGTCTCCGTTGCGTCCTTTCTAAAAGGTAATATCGCGTTTACTGCGATCCCTGATATTATATGCCGAGTTTTAGAAACAGTACCGGTTCATAACGTAGATTCTATCGAGCGAGTTTTAAGTGCAGACCTAGAAGCACGTCAAGTTGCTGAAGAAATTATCTTATCTATATAAATCAAATCGCTAAAATGAATGAGAGTTTAGATCCTTAATGGACGTATTACAGTCAGTTTTATCATTATTGCTAACCTTAGGGATCTTAGTGACCATTCATGAATATGGTCATTTTTGGGTTGCCCGTCGTTGTGGTGTTAAAGTACTTCGTTTCTCTGTTGGGTTTGGGAAACCATTGTTTTCCTGGTTTGATAAATCGGGTACTGAATTTGTTATCGCTGCTATTCCTTTAGGTGGTTATGTCAAAATGCTTGATGAGCGTGAGGCACCTGTAGAAGACAGTTTAAAACCGTACGCCTTTAACCGTAAAAAAGTCTCTCAGCGTATCGCTATCGTTGCAGCTGGACCTATCGCTAATTTTATCTTTGCAATATTTGCTTATTGGTTGATGTTTCTTTCCGGGTTCAATGCATTGATACCAAATATTGGTTCTGTAGATACTGACTCCATAGCTGCGAATGCAGGTTTGAACTCAGGCTATGAAATTATAGCTGTAGATGGACACGAAACGTCAGGGTGGCGAGCTGTTAGCATGGCCTTAATTAATCGTATTGGCGATACAGGCGCCATTGAAATAAAAGCACGCCCTTCAGTGAGTACTAGTGAATCATCAATTTCTGCGACATTATCGACTCAGAATCACGAGATTTTTTCATTATCAATTGACGAGTGGTTAACTAATAGCAAACCCTCTCATTTACTCTCTGACTTGGGGATTCATCCATATAGACCTATTGTCCCTGCGATTATGGGTGTGGTTCAGAGTGATAGCCCAGCTGAGCAGGGTGGTTTGCAGTCAGGGGATCATGTAATACGTGTTAATGATATCAAAATTGAAGGCTGGCATGATTTTGTTAAAATTGTTCAGGCTTCAGCTGAAAAAGAAATACAGGTCGATTTAATTCGTAAAGATGATGTTCAAAAAAACAATCAAATTCGACTAAATTTGAAACCGAGTCTACAGCAAGATGAATCTGGTCGATCTTATGGTCTTTTGGGTGTTAGAGCTCAATCCTTCAAGTACCCCGATGAAATGATTCGTAAAGTAAGCTACGGACCTTTTAGTTCTATTGGTTATGCTGCATCTCAAACATGGGCCGATACTAAGATGAGTTTGAATGCGGTTAAGAAAATGGTTCAGGGGCTTATTTCATTAGAAAATTTAAGTGGCCCAATTACCATTGCACAAGTAGCCAGTGATTCAATTAGTTCTGGTGTAGAAGAATTTCTTCGTTTTCTGGCATTATTGAGTATTAGTCTGGGCATCTTAAATTTACTTCCAATCCCTGTTTTAGATGGCGGTCATCTTCTTTATTATCTGGTTGAGGGCATTCGTGGTAAGCCTTTATCTGACAAATGGCAAGAGTTTGGTCTGAAAATTGGAATTTCATTTATTTTAATATTGATGACCGTTGCTTTTTATAATGATGTAATGCGCCTGTTGTAATTATATGGGTCGTAATCGTCTAGAACTTAGTTTTTGAAGTCAAAGTAGTATGAGTCGTAGTCTTAAATTGTTGAATGTTTTAGGAATCTTTTTGTTAATGTTTAAATGCTTAAAATTATGTGCTCGCTTTTACTTTTTTGTATTCGTTGTGCTATTCATTCCATTGGTCGCCTCAGCTGATGAGTTTGTAGTTTCTGATATAAGAGTAGATGGTCTGAAACGAGTTTCTGCTGGTACTATCTTTAGTGAGTTTCCCATTAGTGTTGGTGAAACTTTAAGTGAAGATCGTTTAGTGAATGCAACAAAATCTCTTTTTAAAACAGGTTTATTTACAAATATTGAGCTATCAAGAGAAGAGCAGGATCTAGTCATTACGGTAGTAGAGCGACCAGCGATTAGTGAAATTGAAATTATTGGAAACAAAGATATTTCAGAAGATGATTTATTAGAAGGTTTGAAAACGGCAGGCATGTCTGTTGGCAAAGTATTTAAACGAGTTACGCTTGAGCGCCTTGAGTTAGAAATATTGCGTTCATATGTTACGCAGGGTCGTTATAGTGCTTCAGTTGAGGCTGAGGTTATTAAACTACCAAGAAATAGAGTGTCGATTAAATTAAATATTGATGAAGGTGAAGTTGCCAGCATCTTGCATATTAATATTGTTGGTAATGACGCTTATACCGATGAAGAAATTATTGAGCTGATGGAGCTCAAAATGCCAAGCCTCTGGTCAAGTTTTACCAGCGATGACAAATACTCAAAGGAAAAGCTAAGTGGCGATTTAGAGCGTGTTCGTTCTTTTTATCTTGATAGCGGTTATATCAAATTTACAATTGAATCCACTCAAGTTTCCATATCGCCCTTTAAAGAAGATGTCTTTATTACTATAAACATATTTGAAGGGCCTCTGTTTACAGTTAAGTCTTTCGATTTGAAAGGTGACTTAATTCTAGAAAAAGATGTACTCGAACCATTGGTTCTAGTCAAACCGGGAGAGGTTTTCTCAAGGAAAAAATTAACTTTGAGCTCTGATCTAATTTCAAGAGCTCTTGGCTCGGAAGGCTATACTTACGCAAATGTGAATGCGATCCCTGAAACTCATGATGACAATACTGCTTCAATAACATTCTTTGTTGATCCCGGAAAACGTAACTACGTTAGGCGAATTAATTTCAGGGGTAATACCAACACGCGTGATGAAGTCTTACGTCAGGAAATGATTCAGATGGAAGGTGCATCAGCTTCAACTGATCTGATAGAGGGTTCGAAAACACGCTTGGAGCGTTTAGGTTTCTTTAGTAGTGTTGCGATTGATACACCTTCAGTGCCTGGTGTGAGTGATCAAATAGATGTTAATTACAGTGTTGAAGAGCAGTCATCCGGAAACTTATCTGCCAGCTTAGGTTTTTCTCAGGGGAGTGGCATTACATTAGGTTTAAGTGTTTCTGAAAACAACTTCTTTGGCTCAGGCAAGCGTGTTTCTTTTGGTATTAATTCAAATGAGTCGGTTAAATCTGCCAATTTTTCATATCTAAACCCTTATTTTACAGTAGACGGCGTAAGTCGTGGCTTTAGTGTTTTTGCACGAAAAACAGACTTTGACGAAAGCGGAAGCTCTGATTATGTATTAGATGCCACAGGCGCATCTGTGACATTTGGTTATCCTATTAACAATATATCTCGTTTGACTTTTGGTTTTGGATTTACAAACACAAAGCTTGGTTTAGGCGTATCTCAGCCTTTGGAAATTAAAAACTTCGTTGATGCTAATGGTTCCGACTTTAATACATTTCCTGCAACTATTGGTTGGTCCAGAAGTACTTTAAATCGAGGTACATTTCCAACAAAAGGTTGGCGGCAGAACTTGTCTTTAGAGGTTACGACTCCCTTTAGTGATTTATCATTCTATAAAACGAGTTACCGTTCAAATTCCTATTTTCCAATAGATAAGGATCATGATTTCGTTATTAGAATTCGCAATGAGTTAGCTTGGGGAGATTCATACGGGGACACTACTCAATTACCATTCTTTGAACACTATTTTTCAGGGGGGATTGGGTCTGTTCGTGGGTTTGATAGTAATTCTTTAGGTTTAAAATCGTCTCCAAATTCAGGAGATAGCTTTGCGGATTCTTCGGATCCTTTTGGTGGCGATTTATTAGTTGAAAACAGTGTTGAGTTAATTTTCCCGATTCCGTTTGTTAAAGATCAGCGCTCAATGCGTTTCTCTTATTTTGTTGATAGTGGAAATGTTTTTGACACTGCACGAGGGTATGACTTTGATGAGCGCGAAATAAGGTTTTCAACTGGCGTGAGTTTGCAATGGATTACTTTTATTGGGCCTTTAGGCTTTAGTTTTGGTAAAGCAATTAATGATATTCAAAGTGACGATACCCAATTTTTCCAGTTTACACTGGGGCAGTCATTTTGATATTGGCAAGTGCTAGAAAATTCAAATAACGATATTAATAACTCTAAATAAGTACACATTTAAAAAGATCTTAGGAGGTCTTCAATGAAATTTTTAAAACCTTTAGCTTTAATATGCATCATGACTGTTTCGGCTTTTACTTCAGCAGAGACTAAAATTGGTTTAGTTGATATGCGAACTGCGCTTTTTTCTTCAGAAGCTGCGAAAAAATTTACAGAGAACATGGTTAGCCAATATAAACAACAAGACCTGGAAGTACGTGCAGTTGGTGAAGATGGGCAAAGACTGGAGCTACGTTTAAAGAATGATGCTGCGATCATGAGCGATAGTGAGCGTAATAAGATGGCTTCAGACTTAGAGGCTAAAATACAAGAGTATAAATATTTAAAGGGTAAGTTGGATAAAGCACTGGCTGCAAAACGTCAGGAGTTTTTAGCAGAATCTAAACCTAAGTTGGACAAGGTAATTAATGCTGTCGTTACAGAAGAAAAATTAGACCTGTTATTGCCTAGAGAAACCGTGTTATTTGCAGCTGAGAAAATGGACTTCACTGTAAAAGTAATCGAAAAGCTTAATAAACTTAAATAGTTCTCCCTTAGAATCTAGGATATGAGTGTTTTCAATAAATGACAAATAAAACATTTGACTTAAAACAACTGGCTGAAAAAGTAGGCGGTTATATTCTTGGCGATGACACTCAAGTCGTTTCAGGGATTGCGACTTTGCAATCTGCTAATGCATCACATATCAGTTTTTTAGCTAACCCTGCTTATGAAAAATATTTATCTGAAACTAGTGCAGCTGCAGTTATTCTAACGGAGGAGATGGCAAGAAAGAGCTCTGTAAGTGTGTTGGTGCATAAAGACCCGTATCTTGCTTATGCTACTTTGAGTCATCTATGGGATACGGCTTCATGCCCTTCTTTTTCTGAAACTGATGAAAATACTGAAAGCCAGAGTGAAGAAATTAACATTCACCAGTCAGCTACGGTTCATGAGTCCGCGACCATATCTAAAGGCGTAACTATTAATGCCGGAGCCGTCATTCAATCGGGAGTTATTATTGGGGCGGGGTCTGTAATAGGGCCTAACAGTATTATTGGTGTAGACAGCATCTTGGGTAAAAGTACACTTCTTCATGCTAGTGTGACTGTTTATCATGGCGTTACCATTGGTGATAACTGTATTATTCATAGTGGTGCAGTGATCGGATCAGATGGTTTTGGATTTGCTCCACATCAAGGGCAGTGGAGAAAAATTGCTCAACTTGGTGGTGTTATTATTGGTAACAATGTTGAAATTGGAGCGAATACGGCCATTGATCGTGGCGCTTTGGACAACACTGTTATTGAAGATGGTGTGAAGCTCGATAATCAAATCCAAATTGCTCACAATGTGCTGGTTGGAGAAAATACAGCCATAGCAGCTTGCAGTGCCATTGCTGGTAGTACCACTATTGGTAAGAATTGTATCATCGGTGGTGCGAGTGGTATTTCTGGTCACTTAACCGTTGCTGATAATGTACATATCACTGCGATGACCATGGTAATTAAAAGCCTTAACGAAGCTGGTGTATATTCTTCAGGAACAGGTGTTCAACCTAATGCAAAATGGCGTAAAAGTATCGCCAGGCTTAGACAGCTTGACAAAATGGCTAGTCGAGTTAAAGCGCTCGAAAAAGCAATCAAAACGAATAGCTAAGCAAGTCATAACCGTTTTTAGTAATGGGTTTGTGCACTAATAATTTACTCAGTAAAAATTCTTTATCAGGCATTTTCTATGATGGACATAAATGAAATTCAAACCTTCTTGCCACATCGTTATCCTTTTCTATTTGTAGATCGGGTAACGGACGTTGAGTCGGGTGTGCTGATTAAAGGCTATAAAAATGTCTCTTACAATGAGTATTTCTTTGAGGGACACTTTCCTGGGATGCCTATCATGCCTGGCGTTTTAGTGATTGAGGCCTTAGCTCAAATTTCAGGGATTTTAGGTTTTGTTACGACTAATAAAAAACCTAGTGATGATCTTGTGCATTACTTTGCAGGCTCAAATAAAGTCAGGTTTAAGCGTCCTGTGGTTCCAGGTGATCAGATTATACTTGAGTCTAGGTTGATTGCTGCTAAGCATAATATCTGGAAGTTCGACTGTAGGGCTCTAGTGGATAATGAGGTAGCGTGTGTGGCTGAAATAATGACTGCAGAGAGGGAGCGATAATGAGTATACATCCTCAGGCAGTTATTGATTCCACAGCAAAAATAGGTAAAAACGTCGAAATAGGACCTTGGACATTGATAGGTCCGGGTGTTGAAATTGGTGATGATACGCAAATTATGTCTCACGTTGTCATTAAAGGCCCGACTAAAATTGGAAAAAATAACCGAATTTTTCAATTCGCCAGCGTGGGAGAAGAATGTCAGGACAAAAAATTTGCAGGTGAGCCTACTCGTCTAGAAATTGGCGATAATAATGTTATTCGTGAAAGTTGTACGATCCATAGAGGGACAACTCAGGATCAGGGGTTGACATCTATTGGTAGTGGTAATTTATTTATGGCTTATGTTCATGTTGCTCATGATTGCGTCATAGGTAATGATTCTATTTTTGCAAATAGCACAACTCTGGCAGGGCATGTTCATATCGCTGATCATGTAATTCTTGGTGGAGGGACGATGGTTCATCAATTTTGTAGAATTGGTTTGCATAGCATGAGTGCTGGCGG
>CAJWBJ010000148.1 GCA_913020495.1 uncultured Oleiphilus sp. | reverse complement strand
CCAGAAGTGCCAGCAGCTGTTACACCATAGGCTTTAAAATCACTATTGGTTCGGCTGAAGAACGTCAATACCTTCATCTTTAAGAAGGTCAATCAGTCGGATCAATGGTAATCCTATAAGACTATTAGGATCTTCACCTTCTAGTTTAGAAAACAAACTAATTCCAAAACCTTCCGATTTAAAACTTCCTGCACACTGATAAGGCTTCTCTTGTTGAAGATAAAACTCTATTTGATTGGCAGAGAGTGCTTTAAAACTCACATCAAAATTCTCAACTAGAGACTGAACCTGACCTGTTTTACTATTTACTAGTGCTAACCCAGTTAAAAAACGAACCGTTTTTCCTGAAGCAGCAGTTAGTTGCTTTACAGCATTGTCATGGTTGCCGGGCTTCCCCAGAATTTCACCATCCAACAGAGCCACTTGGTCTGAACCAATAATAAGGGCATCAGGATAACTTTCGGCAATTTTCAGCGCCTTTTGTTCTGATAAACGCTGTACTAATTGCTCTGCTGTTTCATTATTCAAAACACTTTCATCTATATCTGGTGATGAGGCGATGAAATTTAAACCAAGTTTATTTAGCAGGTCAGCTCTAAAAGGAGAGCTAGAACCCAATATAAGTTGTTGCATCTACTGTTGTACCCTTATGTAATTACAGTTGGTTCTGTACGACCTGTTCTAACAGTAATTCCAGCCAAGTCATCTGTTGCTGAAATTAAAGCTTGTAGTGCTATTTGTGTTTCTTGATGTAATTTATTGACATCATCTTCATAAGATTCAATGTAAACACGTAATGTAGCACCTTCAGTCCCAGTGCCTGATAGGCGAAGGATAATACGTGAACCATCTTCAAATCCAATACGCAGTCCTTGATTGTTAGAAACACTATTATCAACAGGATCGGTGTAGCTAAAGTTGTCTGCATAGCTAACCGTCTTACCCGCTAGCGTTTGACCCACTAAGCTTGGAAATTGAGCCTCTACATCGGTCATCAGTTGCTTGGCAATATCGCTAGGAATAGCTTCATAGTCATGGCGAGTGTAATAATTTCTGCCATATTCTTGCCAATGTTGTCCAACAATCTCAGCAACAGACTGCTTGCGTACCGCCAAGATATTTAGCCAGAAAAGAACTGCCCAAAGACCATCTTTCTCACGGATATGATTAGAGCCTGTTCCAAAGCTTTCTTCGCCGCAAAGTGTAGCGCGGTTTGCATCTAATAAATTACCAAAGAATTTCCAACCTGTTGGCGTTTCATGACATTCAATGCCTAGTTTTGCCGCAACACGGTCAGGTGCCTGACTTGTTGGCATTGAGCGGGCAATTCCAGACAAACCAGATTTATAAGCTGGAACACATTCAGCATTAGCGGCCATTACCGCTAAGCTATCAGAAGGTGTAACAAAAAAGTTTGCACCTAAAATCATGTTTCTATCACCATCACCATCAGATGCCGCACCTAGGGCTGGGGCACTGTCGGAAAACATTTCATCGACTAGCTCTTTAGCATAGGTAAGGTTTGGATCGGGGTGACCATTACCAAAGTCAGTCAGTGGAGTGCCATTGATAACTGTGCCAGCTTTGGCTCCCAGTCTATCTTCTAGAATGTCTTTACCATAAGGGCCGGTAATCGCATGCATAGCATCAAAGCGCATTTGAAATGAGTCATCGGATAACAAGCTACGAATGGCATCAAAATCAAATAACTCAGCCATTAATTCAGCATAATCATCGACGGGATCAATAATATCAACAATCATGCCCGCTAATTGTTGCGAGCCAATGACATCGAGTGAAATGTCAGCGTCATCTAGGATTTGATAATTACTTATCGTTTGGCTATTTGTAAATATTGCCTCAGTAATCCCTTCAGGAGCTGGACCACCATTAGAAATATTGTATTTAATACCGAAGTCGCCATTAGGGCCTGCTGGGTTATGACTTGCGGATAGAATTATTCCACCAAATGCTTGATATTTACGAATAACACATGAGGCGGCAGGAGTTGATAACAAACCATTTTGTCCGACAATGGCACGTGAAAAACCATTTGCAGCCGCCATTTTTAATATAACTTGGACAGCGTGTTCATTATGGAAACGTCCGTCACCACCAACAACAAGTGTTTTTCCATTCACATCATCTAATGCATCAAAGGTTGATTGAACGAAGTTTTCTAAATAGTGAGCCTGTTGAAATACAGTTACCTTTTTTCGTAAACCTGAAGTACCCGGTCTTTGATCATTAAAAGGGGTTGTAGTGATTGTTTGAGCGACCATATTCTTTTCCTGTGGTTTTAGATTAGGAACAAAAAGACTTACTAGCTAATATTTATAGCTATGATACATGAAGATGAACGATTTTAAATTCCACTGAATTACATATCTTCATGTAATATACGTACTCATACTTTACCACTAAATAGTCTTAACAATGACGAGTAGCCAACAACCTGATGCCGCACGCTTAATGCGATGGGCGACTTATGCTTCTGTTTCTACAGCCTTAATATTGATTTTGGTTAAAGTTGTTGCGTGGTTTATTACTGACTCAGTGAGTATTTTAGCTACCTTACTGGATTCAAGTTTGGATGTTTTAGCTTCGCTTGTTAATTTAGTCGCGGTTCGACATGCTCTACAACCGGCTGATAAAGAACATCGTTTTGGGCATGGTAAGGCTGAGGCCTTAGCGGGTATGGGGCAGGCCATGTTTATTGCTGGTTCTGCTGGGTTTTTACTGCTGCAAGCTGTGGGGAGGCTAATTCACCCGCAAGAAATAACAGCAGGGTTAGAAGTCGGTGTTGGCGTAATGCTTTTTTCTATCTTTGCCACGATGATTTTAATTTCATTTCAGAAATATGTAATTAAACATACTGATTCAACTGCCATTAAGGCGGATGCCTTACATTACAAAACTGATTTACTTGTTAATGCCAGTGTTATCGTCGCTTTATTACTTACCTTTTATGGTGCAGGTTATTTTGATGCCTTATTTGGCATTGGTATCGCATTATTTATTCTGTATAGCGCATGGGAAATAGTTAAAGAATCAATAGATTTATTGATGGATCATGAATTACCTGATGAGGAGCGAGAAAAAATTCGTCAACTTGTTATTAAGCACCCAGGTGTTCAAGGTATGCATGATTTGAGAACGCGTCGTTCAGGTACTCGAATATTTATTCAATTACACTTAGAGCTAGATTCAACACTTACGTTAGCAGCAGCACATATCATTGCTGATGACGTAGAAAAAGAACTTGAAAGCTTTTTTCGAGATGCTGAAGTTATTATTCACGAAGACCCTGTTATTATAGCTACGACATAAATTATGTGATGTAGTTCTCAAAATTAGCTCAATCTCGTATAATTAGCTGTTAACTTTTATTTAGAGAGCCATTGTTATTTTGTTTCAAGAACCTTCGATTATTTTATATTTTGTACTAACCGCTTTATTTTTGTTGGTGTTGGCTATATTTATGTACAGAAAATGGAATGGTACGCCTGCCCATCAAATGCACGCAATTTTGAAACCCTATACTCGAGATGAAATAGATGAAATTATAATTCCTGATGGTATCGGTGGTTTATTAGAAATTGAGCATTTGATATTAATGGATCAAGGCTTATTGTTAATCGAAACTTACCCGATGTCTGGAAACTTGTTTGGCGCAGAAACTATTGATATGTGGACCCAAATTATAGATGGACGGAGTTATAAATTTGCAAACCCTTTACGCCGTATTAGAACATCACGCCAAGCCATAAAGGCATTAGCACCAAATGTTCCTGTTTTTTGTCGCATTATTTTTAATGCCAATTCAATATTTCCTAAAGGAAAGCCTGATGAGGTTTCAGTCATAAATTCACTTGCAGAAGATATGCAATGGATTACAAATGAACCAGCACGTACTGTTGCTACACATCAAGCGTGGGAGAAAATCATGAGAATTGCACGCAAAAATGGTCAAGCTGTAGAGCAGCAGGAGAGTAGAAATGGCTGATAAACGCTTAGTTGTCGCTATCTCATCTCGTGCACTATTTAATCTGGATGAAAGCCATCAGATCTATGAGAAGGAAGGCACTCAAGCTTATTGCCAATATCAGATTGAAAATGAAGATACACCTTTACAACCAGGTGCAGCCTACAACCTAGTTAAAAAATTATTAGCGTTGAACAAAATTCAAGATTCGTCACACGTAGAAATTATCTTATTGTCACGAAATAGTTCAGATACAGGACTTAGAATTTTTAATTCTATTCAGCATCATCAACTCGAAATCACTCGAGCAGTATTTACATCAGGTAGTAGTCCTTATTGTTATGTGGCTCCCTTTGGTGCAAATTTATTTTTATCAACTAGCCCTGAAGATGTACGTAAAGCGCTTGATGCAGGTATTGCTGCCGCAACAATATTGCCATCGAATGTTGGGGCTGAGAGTGAAAATGAACAGCTTAGAATAGCTTTTGATGGAGATTCAGTATTATTTTCCGATGAATCTGAAAGAATATATAAAGAACAAGGTTTACAGGCTTTTACTGACAATGAACAACAAACAGCTAAAAGCCCATTGAATGATGGCCCATTTAAAGATTTTTTAATTGCTTTAAATCATCTTCAAACTGAATTTGGCGAGGAGGAGTCCCCAATAAGGACTGCACTGGTAACAGCACGCTCAGCACCTGCTCATGAACGCGTTATTCGTACGCTACGTTCGTGGGGGATTCGTATTGATGAAGCGATATTCTTAGGTGGCATGCCTAAAGGTCCTTTCTTGAAGTCTTTTGGGGCAGATATTTTCTTTGATGATCAGGAAGGTCATTGTGATTCTGCAAGGGAGCATGTTGCAACAGGTCACGTGCCTCACGGTATTGCAAATGAATAATAAGGTAGAAATTAACATTGAGTAATAAGAAAGATCATCAGGAGTTAGAAAATCATGATGATTACGATGTGGCTACTTGGATCCAACACCTTACCGATGAAGATATGCCCGTTTTTGCTGGCACGGTAACGGATGTAACTCATTCTGTTAATAGTGATGAGACATCAGCGACTGATGTTGCTCAAACAATCTTAAAAGATGCATCGCTAACTGGCCGATTATTAAAAATGGCTAATAGTTTTTATTACAACCCGAATGGTTATCAAATGACAACGATAACCCGTGCTGTCATGGTGTTAGGCTTTGATCAAGTTCGAGCCCTAGCACTGTCACTCGTATTAGTAGATGCACTATCCGATGGTGTACATAAAGACAGAGTGATCGAAGAAATGGCTTTATCTTTTCACGCAGCAATTCAAGCGCAAGAGCTAGCAAAATTAACCAAAGCAAAGTCTCCAGAAAATATATTTGTGGCAACATTACTGTCTCGTCTGGGTAATATGGCATTTTGGGCTTTTTCTGGTGATAAAGCTTCGGTATTGGCAGATCTTATTGACTCAGGTGAAATGACTCAACAAAAAGCAGAGAAGCAGGTATTAGGGTTTCATTTAAAAGAGTTGACCAGAGGTTTAAGTAAGTCGTGGTCTTTAGGTGAACTTTTAGATAAATCACTTGGCGATAAAGATCAAGAAGATCCATCGGTGTCATTGGTTAATATGGGGCAAGACTTAGCGCAAGCGGCTAAAAAAGGCTGGGATGAAGATGACGCTCAAGCAGCTCTGGAAGCTGTGGCACTAAAATTAGATATGCCCGTCGCTAATTTAAAAGAAATTACACATAAAAATGCCAAGCAGGCTAAAGCGATCACTAAAATGTATGGTGTATCAGAAGCTAGTAAACGTATTCCAGTACCTAATATTAAGTTAGTCGATGGGGATGAGTCTGAGCTAACACAAGATAAACTAGAACAAAATGAGCCTAAAGAAATAGATAATGAGCCAACCGTTGATGCTGAACAAGGTGGTGCAGAAGTGGAAGAGAGCTTCTTGCATCCTGAGGCTGATCCTTATGTTCAACTGAGCATACTGCAGGAAATTACTGAAGCAATTGAAGAAAAACCTAGTATTAACGTCATTCTTGAAATGGTTCTTGAGGGGATTCATCGCGGTGTAGGTATGGACCGGTCATTATTTGCAATCTTATCAAAAGATCGACAAACCTTAATTTGTAAATATGCAGTTGGCGTTGATGATGAGCTTTTAAGTCAAGAGTTCAAAATAGATATATCTCATTCCAGTAATGTGTTTCAACAAGTTATTGAAAGCAAGAAAGCGGCACACATTCCTGCAGATCCTAAAAAAATAAGGGGTACGTTGACCAGAGATACCCTAAGGTTTTTGGGAACACCACCTTATTTAATTATGCCGACTCTCGTAAGAGGCAAAGTTATTGGGGTATTTATTGCTGATCGTAACTCCAGTAAAAGAAATATTGAACCAAAAGATTTCCTTACATTTCAACAGTTTTGCCAACAGGCAAATATGGGCTTAACTTTTTTAAGTATGCAAGGGTAGTTTTCTTTGCAAGCTATGTATATAATAGCCGACTTCATCAGATAGAGAGTTATCTGAAAACAGTTTTACGCGAGAGTGGCGGAATTGGTAGACGCGCCAGATTTAGGTTCTGGTGGGGTAACCTGTGAGAGTTCGAGTCTCTCCTCTCGTACCATCTATAAAAGTTTGGTGGCTATATATTAGCCGCCAATTCTTTTAAAAATCCAGGTTTTGAGGTTAATAATGCAAGTTACTGTAGAAAATGTTAGCGAACTCGGTCGCCGTATGACGGTGACAGTTGAAGATGCCAATATCGAGCAAGCAGTACAGGAACGATTGAAAGCGATCCAACCAACTGTGAAAATGTCAGGTTTTCGACCTGGTAAAGTGCCGATGAAAATGGTTGCACAATCACATGGTGGTCCTGCACGACGTGACGTAATTGATGCTTTAGTTCAAAGCAGTATGCAAGAAGCTTTTACTCAAGAAGAAATCAATCCTGCAGGTCCTCCTAATATTGAATCAATGAACGAAGAAGACGGTTCATTTGTTTATGCGATGGCTTACGATGTATTTCCAGAAGTAAAAGACATCAATCTAAAAGGCATTAAGCTAGAAAAAACATCTGCTGAAGTTCAAGATGAAGATGTTGACACAATGCTTGAAACATTACGTCAACAACGCATGACTTGGGAACCATTAAAACGTGCTGCAAAAGAACAAGACGGTGTCACTATCGATTTCGTTGGTAGCATCGATGGCGAAGAGTTCGATGGCGGTAAAGGTTCTGACGTTTTAGTTGTTATCGGTGATGGCAACATGTTGCCAGAGTTCGAAAATCAACTTGTTGGAAAAAAAGCCGGTCAAGAAACAACAGTTACAATGACATTCCCTGCTGACTACCGTGCTGAACATTTGCAAGGTAAAGAAGCAAGCTTCGCTGTAACAGTGAAATCTGTTGCTAAGCAAAAACTTCCAAAATTAGATAAAGCATTTGCTGAGTTGTGTGGTGTTCCTGCTGGTTTAGCTGCTTTGAAAAAAGAAGTGCGTGGCAATATGTCTCGTGAGCTTGAAACAGCATTGAAAGCTCAAAACAAACGTATAGTAATGACGAGTCTTACAGATAACAACGAAATAGCGTTACCTGAGTCTCCAGTTCAACGTGAAGCTGAGTTCTTGATGGAACAAGCTAAAACTAACTTGAAAAACCAAGGTGTTAATGTTGAAGGTATTCCTTTCGATATTGAGAACTTTAAAGACAATGCAAAGCAGCGTGTATCGTTAAGCCTGATTATAGGTAAGATTATTTCTGATAACGGCATTACACCTGCAGAAGATCGTGTTAAAGCTGTCATTGACGGTATTGCTGAAAGCTACGAAGATCCAGAAGATGTTGTTAAGTTCTATATGAATGACCAGCAAAAACTATCAGAAATTCAAATGATGGTTGTTGAAGATACGGTTGTTGAATGGATCTA
>CAJWBJ010000147.1 GCA_913020495.1 uncultured Oleiphilus sp. | reverse complement strand
TTAAGGGAGATTGACTTCATGGGGCGTCTGGGAGGGGAAGAGTTTTCGGTGTGCCTCACTGAAACAAACATAGAAGGGGCTGAATTAGTGGCAGAGCGTTTACGCAGATCGGTTGAAAACGCAGTCATTTGTACTGATAAAGCTGAAATCAATATTACAGTCAGCATCGGTTTTACAGAAATTACTGATGACGACGAAAGCTTTTCTTGCGCGCTTAACAGAGCTGATCAAGCCCTTTATAGCGCGAAGGAAACAGGTAGAAATAAAATTGTTAGTTTATAACTTGATGGCGAAATGGTGTGATTTGCATGACGTCCCTTGGAATCTCATGGTGATAACTAGGTCGCAAGATTTGTAATTTAATTTCAACCAGTTAAGCATCAATTTCTGCCACTTTATGGCTGTCAATGAATATGAAGGTTTTCCAATGAAATCTATTATTTCTACGGCTTGCTCACGCTCAAACTTTACTGTTGATAAGCAAGTAACATCTCTGAAACAACTTCAAATTCTTCTCTAACTTCAGTGAGTGAGGGATCTACTTTATCTTTCTGTCCGTTTTTTACTAAGGCTTCGATTTCCTTACACAACTCAGCCAAATGCTCTGCACCAACATTACGGCAGCTTCCTTTGAGGCTGTGGATTTTTAGGGTAAAAGTTTTAATGTCTTCGTGAATGAGTGATTCAGGTATTGAGGTAAGAATTTTAGTTGAGTGTTCTATAAATGACTCAATAATCATCGGGAAGTCATCTTCTAACACCTCTGCGAGGTTGTTAAGAAAATCATTGTTTATGTGTGTGGTTGTCATACGATTTTAATCGTCTGTTTTGATGACTAATGGTGGCGGTGTTTCACTCTTAGTGGCTTGATTGAGTTCATCGTCAACATTATGGTCATGACGTTCTACAATTTTATGAACGCTGACAGAGGTTGAGTAAAGTGCAATGGCGATGGTGAGTAAAACGGGTTGTGCATAGACAACAAATTTTGCTGCTTCATTATCATTAATGATTTTAATAATGATCATTAATGACGGCCCCAGAACCAGAAATAGCGTAAGTGCCATAAAAAAAACAATACGCTCTTTATATTGCCCTAAGTCACGGTCACCAACTAAGCCAAGAACGAATTTTCCTAAACTCAAACCGGCAAGTATTGCCGCTGCAATGGAGAGGTCGGGTTGTTTTAGTATTTCGATGCCTTCTTGATTCCAGATTCTTAATAAGAAAATCACTAGAAATGGAAATAAAATAAATAAGATATCGGCATAAGTACCATACATCGTATCTTCAAAATATTTTTCTTTATTTTGATCAGTCATGCTTAGCCTTTTCCATCGCTGATTACCCTTCTATACAGGATAGACTATTTACCTGTTAAGGCCATAATCATGAGTTAGTTCAGGTTTTGTTTAAGTGAAATTTAGTTTTTTTGCGTCTTTTTTAAAAGAGTTGAATAATTTCTTGATACCTTTGATATTGTCATTCTGTAAGGCTATTTCAACGCGTTTTGCACTGGCGGTTATATCCTCAAAGCCAAGTGATCCTGCTGTTCCTGTTACTTGGTGAGCAAGTCCGCGTAGCTTCCTCCAATCATGTTCTTTGAAGGCTTCTTCCATTGAACGTGTCAGAAATGGCATGTCGTGTACAAATTGTTTTGCAATTGCTTGTTCTTTATTTAGAGGCTCATCTGACTGCTGATCCTCCTGTGTTAAAGGGAGATACTGACTTAGCATTTGATATAATTGATTGATATTTACCGGTTTTTCGACGGTGCCATTGCAGCCTGAAGCCATCATGAGTGATCGGTCTTTTTTATCATCACTAGCGGTGAATGCGAGTATCGGGCGCTCAAAACCGTTCTCTCGTAATTTCTCTATTGCTTCTGGCCCATCCATTTCAGGCATATGCTGATCCATGAGAATAATATCAATCGTGCTATTGATTGCTTTATTTACGGCTTGTTTTCCGTCTTTTGCCAGAATTATTTTTACACCAATTTTAGTTAGATACAGGCTGATTAAACGGCTATTGACGATATTATCTTCTGCGACTAATACCGTGCCGCTGAGCTTGGGAAGTTCATCACTTTTTTTGCGTGTCGGTACGATTAGCGCTGAAGAATTTTTTGGAGTTCTGGTTTGAGTATTTAATGGTGCGTTTGCGGTTAGGTAGCGACTTAACATCGAATAGAAAGGTGACTTCTCTATGGGTTTGGGCAGAAACTCTGTACATCCCGCCTCTTTATAATCCGCGACATCTTGAGTCATTACATTTGCAGTGACAGCTATAATCGGCGTATTTATGCCTGCTTCTCTAATGGCAATTGTTGCATCGGTCCCATCCATGACGGGCATTTGTATATCCATGAGAATAAGGTCAAAGCGTTCATCATTTCGTGTGACAAGTTCAAGTGCTTTTGCACCATTATTGACAAGGGTAATTGATGCACCGGTTTTGTTAACTAGCTGTTGAACGAGCCTACAATTTAGTTCGTTATCTTCTGCGTAGAGAATTCGGCCTTTTAAACGGGGTACTTCAGTCGTTTGCAGGTTGCGCTTCTGTAAGTTCAAGTCACTTTTGTTTTTAAGCAGGTTAATTTGTTCCAAAGGCCCGGTAGAGATGCTTACTTCAAATTGACTGCCTTCTCCATAGATGCTGGATACCGTAATTGTTCCCCCAAGCATCTCTGCCAATCGTCGGGATATACTCAAACCCAGGCCTGTGCCGCCATGCTGGCGTGTAACAGAAGGGCTTGCCTGCGCAAATGGATCAAATAATTTATTCAACTGTTCTTTTTTGACTCCCACTCCTGTATCAACGATTTTAATGGTCAATTGCTCTTCAGGGCGATCATATCGAACAGTCATTGAAATACTGCCATTTTCGGTAAATTTAAGGGCATTCGCGCATAAGTTGATTAGAATTTGTTTAAAGCGAGTAGGGTCTGTTTGCACTTCCTCCGGTAAAGGAAACTCATACTGAATATTAAAATCAATCTCTTTTTCAGCAGCTTTGGGGGCAAAGTAGGTTTTGATCTCATCAAATAACGGGAATAGTTTAACGGTTAATTTCTCGGTGCTCATTTTGTCAGCATCTATCTTGGAGTGATCAAGAATGTCGTTGACTAACTCAAGTAGGTGCTTACTGCTTTGAATCACTATTTCTGAAGATTCTCGTTTCTCTTTATCGCTTAGCGTGTCGTCTAACAGTGATTCTCCATAACCAATAATCGCCGTTAAGGGGGTGCGTATTTCATGACTCATATTGGCTAAAAAGCGACTCTTAGCCGCAGCAGATGCTTCAGCGACATCCTTTTTAAGGCGGTCTTTTACACGCTCTATTCGCTCAGTGATGTCAATAAATGTCCCTTCAAGGTGCGACGGAGCGTGGTTCTGATCATAAATAATACGTACGGTGGATGTTGCCCAGCGTGTTTTACCATCCTGTCCTGTATAGCGTGCTTCCAGCTCATGAATATCGTGTCCTTGCTCGATGAGGGTTATGACTCTATTCAAATCATCAGCTCTGGGGTAACAAATATTTAAAGCATCATGTACGTGTCTGATTAGTGCGTTTGGAGAGTCATATCCGAGCATGTTTGCCATGGCTCGGTTTGCATCAATAAACTCTCTATTGAGTGATATTTGGAATATACCTTCTACCGCATTATCAAAAAGAGAACGATAGCGATTTAAGTTCACCAGTGATTGTTGACTAGCGATGGCTGCTCGTCTCTGTGCGACTTTAATCCGGTCGGCTAAAGCAAAGGAGATAATGACCATTTGGCAAATAATGCCAAAATGAGGGGAGTTACTGGTGACAAAGTTAAATGGCAGGTTACCTGTTACTGTAAGAGCATAAACTGCGACACCGCCAAAATTGAGAAACCAGGCGGTAAAATAAAAATGAGCCACCGGGTTGCCGCGCACCATGGCAACATAGGCAATCCAAACCATAAATATCGCATATGGAATCGTCCCGAATACTGCCCACTGAATTGTAATGGTTGTATCAAGTGCTGGGGTTACGATGATGGAAATTGATGCTAAAGCAATAAACAGTTTTATGATGGCGTCGAGGTCTGGTTCATGTTCTTTAGTCTCTAAAAATGAACGTGCTAATGCCAGTGCAAATAACCAAGCTATCCAGATGAAAAATGTTAAATGAGTTTTGTGAAAAAAATCAGGAATTTCCCCGACCAAAGAGAGCCCATGAACTCTCTCTGTGATAAGGAATATCAGATAGGAAGCCATGTATAAAATATAGTAAAGGAACGTTTTCTCTCTGACAGAGATAAACATAAACAGATTATAGGCAATAAGAATTAATATTGACCCGATAAATGCCCCATAAAGAAGCTCTTCGACTGCAACACTGTTAGCAAACCCCGCTGGAGTATAGATAAATAAAGGGAGATGAATTGAGTAATCACTTTTGATTTTAAGGTAGATAGTGGCTTTTTCACCACTGTTAAGGGAAAAGCGATAAACATGGGTAACATGATTGACATCTCGTTTCTTGAGCGGGGTGTTATAGTCCATTTTCTTTTGAGTTATGAAATTTTGGTCTCGTTGACTATCAGACAGAATATAGAATTCTGACTGATCCAGAAGAGGCAAGTCTAGTTGGTACCACCATTCGTTTTTATCATCTCTACTCTCATTTTTGACGGCTAATGCGACCCAAAAAGCTGACTGGCTATAACCTATATTCAATGTGTTTGACTCTGGCGCGTCTTGAAATTCTTTTTGCCTGTCTGCCTGAATAATATCTTCAATCGTATACCGGTTTTCTTTATCTTCGAGTATGCGAATAAAATGGTTGACCTGTTGTTTAGTTCTTTCAGTATGAAGGGTGAGTGTTTTGGGTTGGTAGGCGTTTGCATTGGCTTCAGGTATCGTGAGCACAATTATAGACAGGGCTAGTAAAAATAAGCCATAGATTTGTAATGGAGTCTGTTTTCGAAAGCATTCCACTGGCTACACAACCTATCGTTAAATAGAAGAACCGTGACTGATAACAGAGTTTTTGTAATTGATTATGGTTTAAACAATTACTTATTCCTTAAATGTAGACCATTGAATAAATTTTGCTTACTTTGATGGTTGTTTTTTGATCAATGTTGTTCGTGTAATGAGCTTAAATTGGTTCGTTGGTTTTATTCATTTGCATCATGACTTTGTTCATAAAGTAGCTGGTATTAATTGATATAGAATACAGAACGATTGAAGAAATGAGTAACACTGGCTGTAAGAATAAGGCTGGTTGAGGTACATTTTTGCCGTCAATGATTGTGACAATAAGGATCAGCGATGGGCCAAGTATAAAAGAAATGATTAGTGCAATAAAAAATACAAACCGTACTTTATAGCGGGTTAAAGCACTGTCACCTATCAAAGCAAGTATTAATTTACTCAGGCTCATGCCTGCTAATATTACGGTGGCGATTGAAAGGTCAGGATATTTAAGAATGTTGAAACCCTCTCCATTCCATGAGCGAAGCATTCCGCTTAACAAGAACGGAAAGACGATAAAAAGAATGTCTGCATAGCAAGCGTACATCGAGTTCACAAAGTGCTTTTCAACGTTTGTGTCACTTATATCATACATGGCTATTGCCCTTGGTTTTATCAGTGTTCACGGCTTAGGCTGATTATTTCAAGGCCTTCCAATGTAAATGTAGACTCACTATGGCTGTTTGTCAGTGTGAGGTTTAAAGAACGATTATTTTTTTAGACTATACTTTATTGTTATATCTTTATCAGACCGATATTAGGCTTGGATGTTTAATGGTTTTATTAAATGGATAGATTGAATATATATGGCTTCAGACACTGATAAAATTAAAATATTGATTGCTGATGATAATGATACTGATCGGCTATTATTAAGTTCGTTTGTGGCCAAGTTAGGGCATAAGGTGGTACTTGCCAGCGATGGTCAGGAAGCGGTTGACCTGTTTCAGCAGGAGCAGCCTCATATTATTTTGTTAGATGCCTTGATGCCAAAAATGACAGGTTTTGAGGCAGCGTTAAATATCAAAAAACTCGCGGGCAAAAAACTGGTCCCTATCATATTCCTCACATCGTTAAGCGATGCAGAGTCGTTGGTGATGGGCTTAGAGGCGGGTGGCGATGACTTCCTGTCTAAGCCATATAATCATGTAATTCTTAAAGCTAAAATCGATGCTTTCAACCGAATGCGTGTGAACCATAATCAATTACAACAAGCTCTGGAGGATTTGGAAGAATCTCAAACTCGCTTGGTACAGCGTGAAAAGATGGCTTCTTTGGGGGAATTAGTTGCTGGCGTTGCCCATGAAATTAATACCCCACTAGGTGTTGGCATCACCTCGGTGAGTTACTTGGGAGATGAATTAGCTTTATTGCAAAAGAATTACCAAGACGGAGAGCTAACAGAGCCTAACCTGAAAGAATTTTTAAGCAATGCTCAGAAAAGTGTGGGCATTACGCAGATAAACCTGAATCGAGCAGCTACATTGGTGAGTAGTTTTAAACAAGTTGCTGTCGATCAATCTAGCAATAACGTACGTACTATTCATCTCAAACAGTATATGGATGAAATGATTTTATCGTTGAATTCACAGTCAAAACAAACACGTCACCAGATTTCAGTTAAATGCCCGGAAGATTTGATATGCACCTGTGATGCAGGGGCATTAAATCAGGTTATTAGTAATCTAGTCATAAACTCGTTTGTCCATGGCTTTGAGGATGTTGATGATGGATGCATTAATATTGATATTTCTCTTCAAGGTGAAGATATTAAATTAATCTATCAGGATGATGGTGCTGGGGTGGCGGCAGAACAGGTAGGCAAAATATTTGATCCTTTTTTTACCACCAAGCGAGGGCAAGGTGCCTGTGGTTTGGGGGCTCATATTATATATAATCAGATAAACCAAAACCTAGGAGGGCAGGTTAAGGTTAGTTGCATGCCGAGTGAAGGGCTTTACTATGAAATTATCTTTCCTCAGCAAGCAAAGAGCGATTGTTAATATATATCTTATCCGTCCAATAAATTATCCAAGCTCATATCATAGCCCGGGGCAAATACGCTCAAGAAATAATCCACTTCAGGGCAGTTCATTTCGGCTAAACGCTGGGAAATATCTTTTTCGGCTTGTTCGAATTCTTTGTTTCCTGCACGTAATTCTGCCCTGCATTTTAGTAGTGCTGATAAACGGTCGGCAGCTTTTAGCAGTATTTGGTAGATCTGGGGTAACTCTTCTTCAAGTAATACACTGGCGAAATCTGACTGCATTTCTTCGGGTATTAATGCGAGTAACTCATGCTGAGCTTTGCGTTCAACACCTTTGTAGGCTTCTTTCATCGCGTCTGAGTGATATTTAACAGGAGTGGGCATATCGCCAGTAATCACTTCTGATGCATCATGGTAGATAGCGACGGTCGTAAGCCTGTATGCGTCAATGGGGTTACCGTTACCTTGTTGTTTCTGAATGACTTGGTTGTGAATGACCGCTAGAGCATGTGCAATGGTTGCGACTTCCCATGAGTGTACGGCAACATCTTCGTGAATCGCATTACGCATTAAACTCCAACGTTTGATCCAACGTAAGCGGCTAATATAGGCAAAAAAGTGGCTGGTTTTAGACATGGTTTATTTCACGCTAAGAGTAAAGTTTGAGGGGACGCTCAGGATTTCAGTGGCCTTAGGTTTTGCATTCGTATTAATGACCTGAGGCTCTAATACAAATATGCGTTCTTTTTTGATGCCTCCTTCCTTGATAATCACATTAGCCATTGTAAGTGCTCGGTCTTTTGCTAAACGCTTTAGCAGGTCTGGTGTAAGAGCTTGCTTTACGGTTGAGTCAATGGATGAGTCAGCGATACCCCGAATTTCAAGATTTAAGTTGGGGCGGTCTTTTAGCGCGTCTGCGAGCTTCATGATATTCGCCGT
>CAJWBJ010000146.1 GCA_913020495.1 uncultured Oleiphilus sp. | reverse complement strand
ATCTCTTTAATATTGAGGATCTCAAGTCCATAGACCTTCCCGCCCAGCATAAAAGTAAGATATTGATCCGTTTCATCTGAACCAAGCTCATCACTATCAGTTGTATTTTCTGCCTGCTGCATCACACCCTCCATTTACCGCTCTGGCTTTAACTATCGATTAAATGACCTAATGAATCGATTTTGATGATCCAAATTGTTCCTGACTTGCATTGATCACCCGACTCACCATTTCTGGGATATCAATAATCATTGCAACCTCGCCGCTCCCTAGAATCGTTGTGCCACTAATTCCCTTCAAATTCTTAAAGACTTTACCCAAGGGTTTAATAACGGTTTGATGCTCACCCAACAGCTCATCAACAACAAACCCTGCTTTTTTACCTGCAAACTGTACCACGACGATATTGTCGCGATGTTTATCATCTGTCTCCACACCTTCATCTTCTTCTTTTTCGGTCGCACTGCTCTTTACTTCAAACATTTCACTCAAATGCATAAAAGGAAGGATTTCACCACGCAGGTTAACGTAATTAGCTTCTTCATCCTTGCCTCGAAGCGAGTCATTAAGTTCGATGCATTCATCTACCATATCAAGCGGCACTATATACTGAGAACTCCCGACTCTAACTTGGAAACCATCAATGATAGCCAGCGTTAGAGGGAGCCTAATAGACATCTTCGTTCCTTGACCTTCTTCGCTGTCAATTTCAACCTGACCACGTAGCGATTCGATATTTTTGCGGACAACATCCATACCAACACCTCTCCCGGAGAGGTTGCTCACTGTTTCAGCAGTAGAGAAACCAGCCTCAAAAATGAGTCGATATATTTCCTGGTCACTTAATTGTTGGTTTTCCTGAATTAAACCTTTCTCTATAGCTTTGTTCAGAATTTTTTCTTTAGAAAGCCCTCCACCGTCATCTCTGATCTGAATAATGACACTTCCGGAGTCGTGAAATGCATCTAGATTGACCACGCCTTTTGCGGGTTTACCAGCTGCCATTCTTTTTTCTGGAGACTCAATACCGTGATCAACCGCATTTCGCACTAAATGCATGAGAGGGTCGCCGATTTTCTCAATCAAGGTTTTATCGAGCTCTGTTTCTGCACCACTGATGCGCAGTTCAATGTCTTTCCCCGTGTCATGGCTAACTTCTCGTACGACACGCTTATAACGGTTAAACGTCTCACCAATCTGAACCATACGAAGCCCTAAAGCTGTATCACGCACCTCTTCCACAAGGCGCAATAGGTTTTCCATCGCTTCATTCAAATCTGCATCACCCAACCGGCGTGCATTAAGCTCAGAATTAGCAGAACCAATAACCAGCTCTCCCACTAAATTAACGAGATTTTCCAACTTGAAGGCATTTACACGAATAGTTTGCTGGGTATTTACTTGCTGCTTTTTCAGGTCACTTTGTTTTTTGATTGCTGCATCAACGACTTTCTGCTCAACGACATGATTTTCAACAGCAATCTTTCCTAGCGGAGGCACTCTCTGGCTCGCTCCGTCAGCGGTCATTGCATCACTCATTTTATCCTGTGTTGACAGAACATCATCTTTTTCTCTCTCAGTAAGAGCTCCACAAGCAACTAAAATATCACCAATGCGCAGCTCTTCTTCTGGAAGGTCTTCAATCATTTTAATGTAAGCATCAATATGACTATGAGGCGGCAATATACTGATTCTGCACTCGTCCTGCACAAACTCGAACACATCTTCGATTGTTTCTTTATCTGTATCAGGTGCAATCAGATCAATTTCAAACCCTAGATAACAACTCTCCGGATCAAATTCTGTCCATAAAGGTATCGCGTCCTCAATAATGGTAATATTTTTTATTTCACCAATTTTATTGAGATATTTAATAAATGATGCGGGGTCCATGCCATTTCGTAACACATTCGGGCCAAACCTTAATGAAATATGCCAATTTTCATTCTCGACACCATCAACATTACTATCATCGTCAACTAGCTCTAACTCTCCGGTAACAATACTCGCTCTGGCTGAACTGATATCTTCTGATGACACACCCAAATATGCACTTAGCTTCTCCGCTAAAGTATCATTCTTATTTTTGAGTTCGTCACCTAAACCTTCTGCATCACTCAGAGCATTTTCTACAAGCTTTTCAAGGTGGTCACGGCTAGACAAAAAAAGTGAAACCATTTCCACGTCAACATCAAGACCACCCTCTCTCACTTTAACCAGAACACTCTCTACAATATGGGTAAAATCGACGACAGCATCTAAGCCAAAAAGCCCAGCGCCACCTTTAATAGTATGAAAGGTTCTAAAAAGATCATTAACACAATCAAGTGTATCGGCCCCATTATCAAGGTCATCCAAATTAAGCAGTGCTTGTTCTGCGACGCTCAATAAGTCTTCTGCTTCATCTGCGAATATTTGTAGGCTGTCATCACTCATATAACACCTCCAACATTAAATCGTTTCACTAGGCCATAGCTTTGTATCAAGTTATTGACCGACCCATTAACAGTTGACAAAGTCAGCTCCTTTTTTTGCCGCATTAATTCACGACTAAGTCCTAGCAATAGTTGAATCCCAGCTGAGTCTATTTCTTCAACAGCCGCCAAATTAAGTTCAAATCGATTGTGATTCTCGAGTACTTTAGAAATCTCATTTTTAAGATCATTAACTGTGTAGATAGTCATATCTTCATCAATCGTTAAACTACAAAATTCTGCTTGATCATTACTAATTTTCTCTACCTTAAGTGCCATAATCTTCTCCTTTACTATAATGGCTATAAGTTATCGCTATGGAACTAACTTGGAGATCACCTGAAGAAGTTTAGGGGGTTGAAACGGTTTCACCATCCACGCCTTCGCACCAGCCGCTTTACCTTCATCCATCGCAGCCCGCCCTGACTCAGTGGTCAGCATACAGATTGGTGTAAATTTATAATCGGGAAGTTTCTTAATTTCTTTTACGAGCGTAATACCATTCATATTTGGCATATTGACATCGGTCACAACAAGGTGGATTTTCTGCCCCGTTAATTTACTAAGTGCATCTTTACCGTCACAAGCCTCAATCACTGTGTAGCCCTCTTCTCTCAGCGCGTTTCCCACAACACTTCGAACAGAAGCAGAGTCATCAACAACAAGTATGGTTTTCGACATCGTCCATTTCCTCTTAAAACAATATTTATCTCAATTTGGTTGTAAAAATCAGCAATATTCCACCGACAGCCCCTCGACAGAAGATGACCAACGGTTCCCAAACAATTTTGTAAAAATCACTGATATTATCTGTATACCTTATATAGTCTATAATTTAGGCTTTTACGAATAATGGGTAATGGATTAACGCAAATATTCAAAATTCAAAGGAGGAATGTCTTGATGTTATTTCGGACAAAAGCGTTTTTTATTCGACAGGATCAAAGATAGTAGCCTTGCTTAATATCTTCCTATATTGTTGGGCAATAACTTCTGAATTTTTAGAGTAGCTACAATGATTCGTATAACCTTATCCTTATTACTATTATCCTGTTTTTTATTAAGCGCTTGCTCAACACGCGACCTTCAGGATTCATTAAATGGCTCAACATCTCAGCGTTTGGTAACTCATAGCATTGATGATTTAATTTCAGGTTTAACAGATACTCACTTAGACGAGTTGAGGGATAAAAAAGTATTTATTAATTCTTATTTTTTGAGTGATTCCACGCTTAAGAGCTATGCAGATCACCGCCTCTCGATTGAGCTTTCAAGAAGATTCGGTGCAGACGTAGTTAACTCTCAAGCTAAGTCGGAGAGTGTGATTACTGTCTTCTATACCTCATTAGGAACTGACATTGATAGCTTTGGTATTTCAATACCTTTTGGATACGTACCTGGCGTTGATGAGTCAACAAAGCTCAACATCCTGACCCTAGAGAAATTCCATGGTATTTCTGAGATGTATTACTACATAGGTAAAACAGGTATTGAAAACAGAAGTAAAGTGGTACAAGCTATCGTAAAAACTGATGCGCTTGGCCTTCCTTTTATTACTATTCCCTTATCGAACATCGATCGACACGAAACAGACTCCTGGTTTTAAGTTTTATTTAAGGTCATTCAACAATGCCGCCATGGTATTTTTACCTTTTTCCTGCGCACGTTGTTTATCCTGCTGATCACCACCTTCCCACTGCAGGTCATCGTCAGGTAGTTCATCTAAAAAGCGGCTGGGAATGGTTTCATATTTTTCACCATACTGTTTACGCATCGCAGAATAAGTTAATGCCAGAGTCTGTTTTGCTCGAGTAATTCCCACATACATTAAACGTCGTTCTTCTTCGATATTATCTTCTTCGATGCTATTTCGGTGAGGCAGTATTTCTTCTTCCAAACCCATAATAAACACATGGGGAAACTCTAGGCCTTTTGAAGCATGCAGTGTTAGCAAGTGAACCTTGTCGCTATCGTCATCCTCTTCTTGCTGCTCAAGCATATCCCGTAATATTAACTTTGAAACGGCTTCATCTATTCCAATTTCGTCGGCAGTACCTTTATCTTTTTCCAGCATATTCTTAAGCGAGTCGACTAAATACCAAACGTTTTCCATTCGCCGTTCAGCTTGCTTGGGCGTATTAGCATTCTGGTAAAGCCACTGATCATATTCTATATCTGTGAACAACTGTTTAATGACCGAAATAGGGTCCTCTTGATAACAACGTTCAGTGGTGCGACTCAGCCAATCGCTGAACCGTCGTACTCTATCCAAAGGTTTACCTGTTAGGGTCTGTTCCAACCCCACTTCACCTACGGCTTTGCATAAGCTAATTTGACGTTCTGTTGAATAATTACCTAATTTTTCTAACGTTGATGGGCCAATTTCCCGCCTTGGTACATTCACTACACGTAAAAAGGCCGCATCATCATCTGGGTTTGCAATGAGTCGCAAGTAAGCCATCGCATCTTTGATTTCATTCTTCGCAAAAAAAGATGTCCCTCCAGACAAACGGTAAGGCACCTGAAAAGCATTCAGTTTAATTTCAAGCAAACGTGATTGATGATTACCTCGATACAAAACTGCAAAATCTTTAAAAGGAATGTTTTTCTTGAGTTTCAGATCCAGAATCTCAGCCGCTATCTGTTCTGATTCAGCGTCCTCATGTCGGCAACGCACCACACGAATTCGTTCACCTGCAGCTAACTCACTCCATAGCGCCTTATCGAACATGTGAGGATTGTTAGCAATCAATTTATTTGCAGATCTTAATATCAAACTGGTTGAACGATAATTTTGCTCTAACTTAATCAATTTCAGAGTTGGAAAATCAACTTCAAGCTTTGCAAGGTTCTCAGGTCGGGCTCCTCGCCAGGAATAGATAGATTGATCATCATCCCCCACCACAGTTAAAGCACCACGATCACCCACTATTTGTTTTACCAGCTCATACTGCGCCATATTCGTGTCTTGATATTCATCCACCAACAAGTAACGAATTTTCTGCCGCCACTTTGATAAAATGTCTGGGTGGTCACGAAATAATTGAACAGGTTTTAAAATCAAATCATCAAAATCTAGAGCGTTGTATGCTTTTAGGTAGCGATCATAAACGCTATAGACATTGGCCAATACCAAGTCATCCGGTGTTTTGGCTTGTTGAATCGCCTGTTCAGGCGAGAGCATGGCGTTTTTCCAGTTAGAAATTTCCATTTGGAAGTAGTTGAGACTATCAGTATTTTCATCTCCCTCCTTCATCATCAGATCTCTAATGAGTGCTTTCGCATCTTCACCATCAAAAATTGAAAAACCGGGCTTATAACCTAACGCTTTGTGCTCACTCCGAATAATATTTAAACCTAAATTATGAAAGGTAGACACGGTTAACCCACGTCCGTCTGGCCCTGAGACTAATTTACTGGCTCGCTCTTTCATTTCACGCGAAGCTTTGTTCGTAAAGGTCAGCGCGGCAATATGCTTACCTTTTAGGCCGCAGGTTTGAATTAGATAAGCAATCTTTCGGGTGATCACACTTGTCTTTCCGCTCCCAGCCCCAGCCAATACAAGCAAAGGGCCACCAACGTAGTCTACGGCTTCACGTTGTTTAGGATTTAATCGGTTTAGGCCCACTAAAATATTCTCGTCAAACTTCTGGATGTTAATTTTTTCATGGTCTGAGCTTGCTTGCCAGTAAAACCTAGTCTTTATTTGATGAAGCGTTTAGCAATTCAATGCAACCTACTGCTAATAATTCATAATGACAGTTCATCGTAAAGAACTTAGTATTAAACGATGACTTAACTTACTTGAGGCCCATTCAGTGTCTGAACCAAAGAAAACGGAATTCACCCCCCATAAAACGCCAAAAGACCAACCACCTCTCCCTCATCCAATGTTTGACTGGCGCCCTATTTTATTCACATTCATCACTTTTTTTGTTTACTACAGTGTTATCCAAGACACGAATAAAACAGTCGAAAATATTTCCTACACCGAATTTAAAACGATGGTAGCCCTAGATACAGTTAGCGCAATCACCATTAAGGGAAAAGAAGTCTCGGGTCTAAGGACCGGGACAACAGCACAAGGCAAAAATCAAAGATTTAACAGCATGCTTCCTGATATTGATGACCTTGGCCTTATGCCGCTCCTTGAACAACACCATGTTAAAATCACTGCAAAATCTACTGATACCCCTATCTGGTTAAGTCTTGTTCTAGGCATCATGCCCTGGATACTGATTTTTGGTTTTTTTGCTTATAGCAATCGAGCCCTGCAATCACGTATGGGCGGTAGTGGTGGTGGGATGTTTGGTTTCTCAAAATCCAAAGCAAAATTATATGAGAAAATTAACGTTCATATAGGTTTTGATGAAGTGGCCGGGTTAGAGTCAGCCAAAACAGACCTTCGTGAAGTGATTGAGTACTTAACCAAACCGGAAAAATTTCGAAAATTAGGCGCCAAGCTACCTAGAGGCATTCTGATGATGGGGCCTCCAGGTACAGGAAAAACCTTGCTGGCTAAAGCAACAGCAGCCGAGGCAGGCGTACCATTTTTCAGTATTAGCGGTTCCGAATTTATTGAAATGTTTGTGGGTGTCGGCGCATCACGTGTTCGGAGCATGTTTTCAGAAGCGAGAGAAAAAGCCCCGGCACTCATTTTTATTGATGAAATTGATTCTGTTGGTCGTGTTCGCGGTACAGGCATGGGGGGCGGTAATGACGAACGAGAACAAACTCTTAATCAGATATTGGCTGAAATGGATGGCTTTGCAACAGATGATCCTGTCGTCGTTTTAGCGGCAACCAATCGTCCTGACGTATTAGACCCCGCACTAATGCGACCGGGCCGTTTCGACCGCAAGGTCACACTGGAATTACCCCAGAAGAAAGCCAGAATACAAATACTTGACGTCCACACCCGAAAGAAGCCGATGTCACCTGATGTAGACATTGAATATTACGCAGCCAGAACGATTGGTTTTTCAGGTGCAGACCTTGAAAATCTTGTAAACGAAGCCGCTCTTCATGCAGCTCGTTTTAACAAAGACTCAATTGATCACAATGATTTCGAATACGCTCACGATAAAATAATTTTAGGCTCTGTCGGACAAGAAATTTTAAATGAAACGGACAAAAAACGTATCGCCTATCATGAAGCTGGCCACGCGCTCACGGCGATACTTTCTCCCAATTCTGACCCTTTAAGTAAAATTACGATTATACCTCGAGGCCGCTCTTTAGGTATGACCGAAACCTTACCTTCAGAAGATCGTGTCAATTATGTTCAGGACTATCTAGAAGAACGCTTACACATATTATTGGGCGGACGCTGTGCAGAGAAGTTAATTTTTGGTCAAGTAAGTTCGGGGGCCGCGGATGATTTAAAACAGTGTACTCGCCTCGCAAGGCAAATGATCACACAATGGGGAATGAGCGAACAGTTAGGCCCCGTCAATTTCCCACAACATGAAGCACACCCTTTTTTGGGGATGGATATGGCACAAGCCAAAGACTTCAGTGATTATACCGCTAGACTAATCGATGAAGAAGT
>CAJWBJ010000145.1 GCA_913020495.1 uncultured Oleiphilus sp. | reverse complement strand
AGTACTTACTTTTAGTCCTTATTTTCATTGCTTATTTTTATTAATTATTTTGCTTTTCTGTTAATCTACATACCAGAATATTGTTGTACTTTTTGTGTTTAAGGTAACAGAATGAATAAATTGCTTGCGGTGTTGTTTGGTTTTGTATTTTCTTGTTTGGCTATGAATGTCTGGGCAAGTGGAGGTGGAAGTCCAATTCTGGATTTTACTGCAACAGGGATGGGAATCGCTGCAGTTATTATTTTTGCCTTTGCCTATGCATTAGTTATTGGAGAAGAGTTTCTTCACTTGCGTAAATCCAAGCCTGTCATGATTGCTGCCGGTGTGATCTGGATTTTAGTTGCACTATCTTATAAAGGGCAGGGTGATACAGATACTGCGCATGCCTTGATTCAACACAATATTCTGGAATATGCCGAGCTATTATTGTTTTTATTAGCGGCGATGACTTACGTGAATACTTTGGAAGAGCGTAATGTGTTTGGAGCATTACGGGCAGTATTGGTTTCGAAAGGGTTCTCTCTTAAAGCCATTTTCTGGATTACAGGGGTGTTAGCTTTCTTTATCTCTCCAATTGCAGATAACTTAACGACGGCACTGGTTATGGCTGCTGTGGTAATGGCCGTTGCAAAGGATAATAAAGAATTTGTAGGATTAGGATGTATCAATATTGTTATCGCAGCGAATGCGGGTGGTGCATTTAGTCCATTTGGTGATATTACCACTCTGATGGTTTGGCAAAAAGGTATCGTAGAATTCACTGAGTTCTTTGCTTTATTAATACCTTCTGTCGTGAACTGGTTGGTGCCAGCAATCATCATGTCATTCTTTTTACCTAAAGGTACGCCTGAGGCAAGTGATGAAGTAGTTGTGATTAAGCCGGGTGGCATAATTATTATTTTCTTATTCTTGATGACCATCTGTATGGCTGTACTCTTCCATATTGTTCTTCACTTGCCTTCTATGGTGGGGATGATGACAGGTTTAGGAGTATTAAAAATATTTGGTTATTTCTTGAAAGTGAAAGAAGGCAGAGAAGGTATTACTGACTTTGAAGGCGCTACGCATACTCATATGCCAGATGAACCCGCAAACTTTGATATTTTTCAACAATTACAGCGTGCTGAGTGGGATACCTTGATGTTCTTCTATGGTGTTGTTTTATGTGTGGGTGGTTTAGGTGCATTAGGGTATTTAAATCTAACTTCTCACCTTATGTATGATCAGCTTGGCGCAAGTTGGGCGAATATTATAGTGGGGGGGTTGTCAGCGATCGTTGATAATATTCCGGTGATGTTTGCCGTATTAACGATGAACCCAGTGATGGAATTGAATCAATGGTTATTGGTAACTTTAACCGCTGGCGTCGGCGGCTCTTTGTTGTCAGTAGGGTCTGCGGCAGGTGTCGCCTTAATGGGACAGGCGCGTGGCGTGTATACGTTCTTTAGCCACCTTAAATGGACGTGGGCGATTGCTTTAGGTTATGTCGCTTCAATTTATACTCACTTCTTATTGACAGGAATGGCGTTTTAACGACCATTACCTTCAAGTATATCCCACGCACGATTGGTGCGTATCTTGTGAGCCTTACTAGCAATTTCTAGTAAGGCTTTGTCTCTCCTCCATTCCTCAAATCCTTTTATATTATTCTGTTTAAACTGATCGTCTGTTTGTTGGATTAACACTTTTAATTGTGAGCGGCATCCTGCCAATATTAAGTGCGTTGACGCTTGATTAAAATTATTGGGCTCTAGTGGCAGTAAGCTAGCAAGTAAACTGAGGTGGGCTTCAACGCTGTCATGAGACCAGTTTGAGTCAATCGCCTCACCAATACGAAAGCCAATAATGGCTGCTAATACGTGAATGTCTTCGTGTGTGCGGAAGGGTTTGACGAAGTTTGTATAACCATCTCCCTCTAGAATTTGTTGGGATTTAAGGGTGACTTGCTTGAACGTGGCTGTACCATGGCTAATTTCAGGCACAAAGGGTAGAGGTTTCATCTTTCTGATTTTAATGCCTTCCAGATTAGCCTGAAACGACAGCATTTTGATGTTAGGCCGGTTATTAATATTAAAACCTGTTGTTGCAGCAACATAAAGAAACTCGGCTTCATTCGCTCCGGTAATAAATGATTTTGAGCCATTTAAATGCCTATTTTGGCCATGCTGTGTTAGAGAGCATTTTATGGCTCTGGGGTGATTACCTTCATGTTCTGATATGCATAATGAAGAAAGTTGCCTGTAGTCAGGTTTGAAAAGTGACTGTATTGCAGACTGGTATCCTGCGGCAAAAGCAAAGCTCATATTGTTGCTTAATCGGCCGCCCAGAGCGGCTTGTTCTAAGGTTGATGGAATATACTTCGTCTCTTTAATAAAGCACTCAAACCAATCAGGCATTGAGTCGAAACTGTTTCGGTTCATCGAGTGAGATAGAAGAGTTTCAAAAAAGTTAAGGGGACTAGTCTGCATATGAAGTCGCTTATCGGGAGTTAATGTATAAATTCATCAGCTATTAGTAATTGAAAACTAGTCATGAATCAATCTATGATCACGCCTTAAATAATTATCGGAACTTATTTTATGGCAAATAAACGTCACCGTCCTGTTTGGCATCCAGCATTGCTTCCTACTTGGTTGGTTGTTTTTCTCTTGTTTTGCCTCTCGAAATTACCGATGCCTGTGAAGCAGTCGTGGGGTGAAAAGCTTGGAAAATTATTGCATCGAAAGCTAAAAGGACGAGTAAAGGTATGCCGGAAGAATATTGATGGCTGCTTTCCTGAGCTAAGTGATGCAGAAAAGTCTGACTTGGTTGAAGAAACATTTGTGGCGTGTTCAAAAGGCTTTATGGAAACTACGCACGTGTGGTGGAATGATGTTCAGCCTTATATTGATAATCTTATCATTAATGGTAAAGAGCACTTAGAAGAAGCTCAAAAACGCGGTAAAGGTATTTTATTAATTGGTGGGCACTTTAGTATTTTTGATATTGCATTGCCATTCGTTGCTTCACAATTAAAAAAGCCGGGTTATATGTATCGCCCAAATAATAACCCTGTCGTAGATCGAATGATTGAGCAAGGGCGACATCGTTATACTGATATTGAAAGCTTCGATAAGCGTCAACTAAAAGATATGATTCAATTTATGAAAGAGGGTGGTGAAGTTTGGTATGCGCCTGATCAGGATTTTGGTAGAAAGTGTGAAGTTTTCGTACCATTTTTTGGTATTAGTACAGGGTGTATTACCGCTCCAAGCTGGATTGCACGAGAGTCTGGTGCTTCGGTTATTCATGTGAGTCAGTATCGTCACCCTAACGGGCAGTATGAAATTTCATTTTCTCCTATTTTTGAAGGATTTGGTGATAATCCGGCAAAAGATGCAGCAGATTGGAATGTGGCGCTTGAGGCCGCTATTCGTCGTTATCCAAGCCAATACCTCTGGTTGCATAAGCGTTTCAAAACACGCCAAGAGGGTGATGAAGCATTTTATTAGAATGCTTTGAATAACTTAAATTTCTGTCACTCCGGTTGATCGCGCACCGGAATGACAAAGTAGTATATGAAAAAGCTTTCCATTAAGGTCAAGTCCCACATTCGTCATTAATTGTCATTGAGGCTTTTTAGTTTAAAAATTTAAATTAGTGTGATTGCTCTAATTTTTCTCCGTACTGTGAATATTAGACTTATCGGTCGATAAGTTATTCTCTTATATCGTTTAAAAGGAGTGAGTGATGACAGTATTTAGCTCATACTCAAGCAAAGCGCAGAATTTATTAACCTCTACTATGGAAGCTGCAGAGCAGCGTCAACACCAGTTATTCGCTGCATCTACAGAGTATGCAGGAAACCTGGCCAGCATTTTTCTATCCGGCACTAAGTACAACGACCCTGGTGCTTATGCCTTCGGTAAACTTTTGGCATGGAGTAAATTCTTAAACAGTTATACTTCTGTCGTTGAAGCGATAGATGACTTAGCGATAGAAATGGATATGGAAGAATTTCAAGGAGAGTTTTAGTCTTTTTTAAAACATTCATTATTACTCCTGCATTAGATAATTATGTATTTTGCTATTTTTGTAGGAGTATTTTAGTTTTAGGCTTGGCTAAGTTTGTTATTTGACATTTGGGCTCAAACAATAGTTCTTGTATACTAATTGTATTCAATATTTTGTATTCTTTACAAAGTAACCAAAAAAATATGTCAAAGCGAAACTGATTTTATGCGACAAGTCATTCAACTTACTTTTTGTCTATTTATTACAGTCTTACTAAGTGCTTGTGCTGCAAAGTATCATGCTGCTGAAGAAGGTGTTTCAGGTTTTCGTGATCTTCAGGTAGATAAAAATATTTACTATGTTGAATATACGGAAGGTGCGCGTACTTCATGGGAACAAATTCATCGTTTTACGCTTAAGCGGTGTGCAGAAATAACCAAGCAAAAAGGTTATAAATTCTTTGACGTACTATCAAAAGATGAAAAAACAGTTTATTTAGAGAGTAGTATTGATCAGGTTTCTATCGCTGGTATGGGAAATCTGGCCGTTGATGCACCTGTTGTTAATAGTTATGTAACTGGAGGTCGCGTTGAAGGCCGCCGGGTAACGTATAAAATACAGTTAGCAAATGAGTAAAAAAAAGTTGTTGCAGTACTTTTTTGTAAGAATGAAATACATTGGAACACTATAATAATGAAAAAAGAAGATGAGCGTCGCCGTTCTGAACGACATAGCTGGTTACGACTTGACTCAAAGGTCTGTATTAAACGCTCCCTTTTTAAAAAGGAGTGGATCGCTGTGGTGCCATTTGATTTCAGTCACTACGGTATGGGGATTCAGACCGACGAAGCTTATGACTTAGGTGACGATGTTTGTTTGTCACTTGAATTAACCCAAGAGGCTCAACACATTACTATTCCTATTTTAAGAGGTGTTGTTCGCTATAAAGAAAAGCATCACAGTCGTTTTAATTATGGCGTAGAGTTTTTCTTTTCAACCAAGGTGGAGAAGCTGTCTTTAGACGAGAACCTAATAAACATTGAGCATGCTTTAATCGAATTTGAGGCGTCTAGATGTTTGATAGAGAAAGATGCGGTGACGGGTGCCTAAATATTTAATAAGTGCCGGCCTACTATGTTTTATCACGGCATTACTAATATTAGTTTTTTATTCGAAAGATAGTGTTGTTCATGTTGATGAGCTTGTTCATGCAAACTGCCCTCTGGTATCCCAGTCTTGCCATATCAATTTAGGTAAAAACTTTAATCTTGAAATAAGTCTAAGCCCTAACGGTTTTCCTGCAATGGAGCCATTAGTGTTACAGCTGAAATCCAACCATATCAATTTTCAGAAGATAAAGAATTTTTCAGCTCTTTTTGAAGGTCGAGATATGGAAATGGGAAAGCATTCCATGATTTTAAATTCCCCAGTTGAGGTGTCGACACTACTCGCAAAGGGAATGATACCTTTATGTCCAATGGATCCAAAAATGGTTTGGCGTTTAACTATTCAGTTTGAACTTCAAAACAAAGTTACTGCTCTAGAATTCGAAGTGCCATCAAATATTCATTCAAATGAAGGTTAGCGTCACTCATAGCAGGAAAAGTAAATGAAAGTTGCCCTGTTTGTTAGATGAATTGTTAAATTTGCTATAGGCGTCTCTTGAATGCCTAGTGTGGACTTTTTATACTATGCGCATCTTTGGTACTTTGAATTTATAACATAATAAGAAGAATAGCGGGGCATGAAACTATGAATTATTCTGACGGTTTAAAAAACGTACTAATCCAAAAAATTAATAAAACAGAAAAAAGTTTATATGGCTTGAAGTTAGATTATTGTCGCTTTGTATATGGCATTTCTCATCGCTCAAAAGTGATGTATGACCAGGTCATTTATCAGGTTCGTTCGGTTGATCTTGATTCAATGGATCGTGGTGAGCAGGGCGAGTGGAGTCGACCAGGGATTTCTGCTGTTAGGCTTGATGAAAGCTATAGTGCACTTCAAGGTGAGGCTGTTGAGTTGGGACAGAATTGGGAGTTATACGTAGGGTAATGTTGTTTTATACATTGCTTTTAGGGGACGCTTGATGCGTCCCTGCTCTTACCGGTTATAGGTATAGATTATAAACTTTCTATTTACGCAAATACTCCCCAGTCGTTAAGCTGCTCTTCGAGTGATATAGGCTTAGGGACTACTTTTTCAGTAAGCCAGAATTTAGCAGCTTTTGCACCTGCTCTTACCATTAAATCATTATCGCTACTTAGCTTTCGATAGAGTGCTTCTTTGAAGTAGCTTGTTGTCTTCTCGGGAGATAGGTTAAGGTTTGATTTAAGTACCAGTGAAATTAACTCTTTTCTACTTTTAGAGCCGCAATTTGCCTGTTTTCCGATAAAATCAATCGCACCAATCAAATATAGACTTACTGCTTCACGAAGCCAGCTGAGGTTTTCTTGGTGTAGATCACCATAATTTCGCTTAATTTCTAGTAATTGAATGCCCGCAAAAATTTGAGCTTTCTGCAAGCTTTCCATTTTTACCTGATATTGGTCATCTTGAGATACTTCTCCCTGAAGTAGTCGTTTTACGACCTTTTCTATTTTGTCGTGATCACTGAGCTCACGATTATTGTATAAGTGATATGTTCGATACCAAATCAATGCTACTAAGCTAACTAATGCTACTTCTAGTATAGAAATAAAGATGGCAAGCATTTTCTAATCCCTTGGATGAATGTGTAAGGGAATTATAACTTAAGTAAGCTTTTGTATCTTGTTGTAAGTATCAGACATAAAGAGGCCTGCCTCACAGTTATGTGAGGGATTTACAGTTTGTTACAGTTTGGATTGAAAGTATTTGGCGGGTATTTAAAGTTGAGGTGCTAGGCTGATTTGAGCTCGCTTTCGATAAAGAAACGCTCTAATTGTTGTGCTGAAATTGGCTTACTAAAAAAGTAACCCTGTGCGAAGTCGCATTTGTTAATAACCAAGAAGTCTCTTTGGTCAATGTTTTCAACGCCTTCAGCAACAACTTTCAGGTTGAGTTTATGGGCGACAGCGATAACAGCCGAAGCAATCTCCATAGCGTTAAGGTCTTCAGGAATATCATAAACGAAGGACTGATCAATTTTTAAAATATCAACAGGCAGGCTTTTCAAGTAACTGAATGATGAGTAGCCTGAGCCAAAATCATCAATCGTAATGGTTGTGCCGGTTGACTTAATATTGTTTAACTGGTCAATGACGACGTTAATGTCATTCATTAACATGCCTTCAGTTACTTCTATTTCAAGTCTCTCTGGGCTTAGACCGGAGTTTTGAAGTGCACTGGAAACAATAGAAACTAGTTTTGGGTCATCAAATTGACGAGGTGACAGGTTAACAGCAACGCGTAAATCTTTTCCTGTGAGTTCTTTGAGATTTTGTACTTCAATGCAAGCATTTCTTAGAACCCATTCACCAATTTGAACAATTAGGCCTGTTTCTTCGGCGATAGAAATGAATTCAGAAGGGGGGATGTCACCTTTTACGGGGTGCTCCCAGCGTATTAGAGCTTCTACGCTCGTGACTTCGCCTGTTTTAAGGTTTACTTGAGGTTGGTAGTGTAAATGAAACTCATCATTCTTGATGGCTTGTCGTAGCTCATTTTCTGTTTCCAATAAATTGTTTGCACGAATATTTAAATCTTCTGTAAAGAAGTAGTAGCCGTCTCTACCATTTTCTTTTGCCATATATAAGGCAAGGTCGGCATTCTTCATTAAGGTCTCGCTACAGTAGCTGTCTGTAGGTGCTAAAGTAACTCCGATGCTGGTTGAGATGATGACTTCATGTTTTCCTAAACGAATGGGTTCTTTCAAGCTGGTTAAAATGTTTTGAGCGATGCTCGCTATCTTATCGGTGTCGGTGACATTGTTTAGAAGGATTGTAAACTCATCTCCGCCTATTCGGGCGACGGTGTCCTGATTGCGAACACAGGAAGTCAGGCGTTCAGCAACGGTTAATAGTAATTGATCACCAGCATGGTGGCCGAGTGTATCGTTAATTCGTTTGAATTGGTCTAAATCTAAAAAGAAGAG
>CAJWBJ010000144.1 GCA_913020495.1 uncultured Oleiphilus sp. | reverse complement strand
ATAGCCAAACTTTCTGGTTCAACCTTATTACCAGTACTTAGCTCATGACCACAACTACTTAATAAAAGAACCATAAAAAGGCTTTTAATTAGTAAGCTGATATTTTGTTTATAATCCATTATTGATCTCATTAGGTTTATTTCTTGTTAGCAAATACGATGAACAGACACCTAGATAGCTGGAAATGATAGTAAATTAGTTAGCAGAGTCATAGCGATAGATACGGGAAACGTTCTGTGGGTCACACTTATTCAGATGAAATATGCATTAGAGCCAATGCTTCTTCTTCGTTAAGGATTTTAACCCCTAGATTAACAGCTTTTTTTAGTTTTGAACCTGCAGACTCACCAGCAATTAAGTAAGAGGTATTTTTTGAAACACTTCCTGAAATTTTAGCACCTTGGTCCCGTAAATGCGCTTTCATTTCATCACGCGACATACTTGGAAGCGTACCAGTCAACACGAACGTTAAACCGTCAAGCTCAGCCGAAGTGCCCTGCTCGACATTCTGAAAAGTAATCCCCAAAGAAACCAATTCTTTAATTTTTTCAATATTTTCTGTCGCTGAGAAGAAACAAAAAATATTATTAGCCATTATTGGCCCAATATCCTGCAAACTTTCAAGCGTTTGAACATCTGTATTTGAGAGACTCTCAATCGATTCGAACTTCTTCGACAGTAGAGCTGCCGTAGTTTCTCCAACCTCTCTTATACCTAAAGAAAAGATAAACTTAGTTAAACTTGTTTCTTTAGCTGATTCAATAGCCTTAATAAGATTGTTAGCCGACTTACTAGCCATACGCTCAAGCAGTGCTAGATCATTTACCTTTAAACGAAATAAGTCAGCAACATTCTGAACTAGTTCCTTCTCGACTAACTGATCAATTAACTTATGCCCCAAACCATCAATATCCATAGCCTTACGTGAAGCAAAGTGCTTAATCGATTCTTTTAACTGAGCCGAACAGACTAGGTTTCCTGTGCAACGTGCAACTGCCTCCCCTTCTAATGTCTCTACAGGAGACCCACAAATAGGACACTCTTTAGGTAATATAATCTGTTCAGGATTTAGAGTACGTTTTTCAGAAACAACTTTAACAATTTTTGGAATCACATCACCAGCTCGCCTAATGATAACTTGATCACCAACACAAACACCCAAGCGATTAATTTCATCCATATTATGAAGCGTAGCATTACTAACAGTCACACCACCAACAAAAACCGGCTCTAAGCGTGCGACAGGAGTTAGGGCTCCAGTCCGACCAACTTGGAAGTCGACACTAAGCAATGTGGTTATCTCTTCTTGAGCTGGAAATTTATAAGCTATCGCCCAACGCGGTGAGCGAGAAACAAAACCAAGCTCATTCTGCAATTTGAAATTGTTTACCTTGAAAACAATACCATCAATCTCATAACTCAGATCATCGCGACGCATTGATAACGATTGATAATATTGAGAGCAACCATTCGCACCATTTACAATAGCCATTTCTTTATTCGTCGCTAGGCCCCACTCGCTTAATTTACAAAGCATTTCATAATGAGTGTCTGGCAAAGCACTGCCTTCAGTAAAACCTATAGAATACGCACACATTCTTAAGGATCTCGAAGCCGTAACTTTTGAGTCCAGTTGACGCAAACTTCCTGCAGCCGCATTACGAGGATTCACAAAGGGCTTATCACCCAACTCAATTGCCTTAGTATTTAAGGACTCAAAAGAACTTTTAGGCATAAAGATCTCACCACGCACCTCAAGAATGCTCGGGTAATCTTTACCAATTAGGATGAGTGGGATCGATTTAATTGTGCGCACATTATGAGTGATATCCTCTCCAACTTCGCCATCTCCCCGTGTTGCGCCATATAACAACTGACCATTCTTATAAAACAAGCTGACAGCAACACCATCGAGCTTTGGTTCAGCTACAAACTCTAAATGATCAATACTTTGTAAACGGTCTTGAAGTCGAACTTCAAAATTAGTTATATCTTCATCATTAAATGCATTACTTAGCGAAAGCATCGGTAATTTATGCTTAATTTGCTTAAATTTACCTAACGGTGCGGCGCCCACCCGTTGTGTGGGTGAGTCGGATGTAATTAAGTCTGGGTATGTTTTCTCTATTTCCTGAAGTTGACAAAATAAGCGATCATACTCGGCATCAGGGATGGAAGGGTCATCTAATACATAATAACTATAATTATGTTGATTAAGCTGGTTTTTTAGCGACAAAAGTAAAGCGGTCAGCTCAGATTGGCTCTCGTTCATGATTCAGTATCTTATTAGCAATTCAAACACGACTTTTTGATAATTGTTTGCGCTCAAAATCTTTAATTTGTTGACGACAATGCCCAATAGTTTGAGCAGTTATCATACTTCGGTTTTGATCTTTTAAGTCACCTTTAAGGTTTCGAGCAAAACACTGTGCTGTTTCTAACATATAATCAAATGCTTTCATGTAATCTTTTGGGCCAGGCAAGCTCATAAAGAAACTCACACCAGGCGTCGCGATTTCACTCAGCGTATCGGGGTTAAAATAGCCAGGTTCAACAGCATTAGCGACGCTAAATTGAATTGGGCTTAAAAGGTCATCTTCCTCATGCCGATGAAAAATAGACATTTCACCGTGGTCTAAACCACAAGCCTCTAATAATTTCTTAATTTCGATACCGGGAAAACTGCCTTCTTTTGAATGAACATTAAGTACAATAACCAGTTGTTCTGGTTCAACATTATTTTCCGCTTTATTAGTGCTAGCCTTTCCTGCGTAAGCAACTTTCATTGATTTATCAGTATTTGCTTCAGGAGGTTGCACCTCAACCCTACTTTCTGAGTCGGCTACTAGTATGCCATCGACATTATTATCTACAGTAGTAGCATCACTTGTTGAAAAAACAGGCTCATTAAGGTGCTCCAACGGAGCATCTAAGGTGTCGTCGGCGGAAAAATGAGGTTCTAACTTTTCTGTAGGTAGGTCACATTCAGGGGAAGGTTCAACACTAGTCCCTTCTTTCACAACTCTAGCACCACCACCAGGCAATTCAGGGTTAAAGCCTTCATCAAGAGGGCTTTCTTCAATTCCTCCGCCCATTTCTATAGACATTTTTAATGAGTCTTTTTTTGCAAGGCGCATGCGGCGATAGCCATCAACCAATATCCCAACGATGATGACAACACCAACAACAATTAACCAATCTCGTAGATTCATTTTAACTCTTTTGTGTTTTTAGACAAAATGGGTTTAAGAATAAAGCCGGCACTTTATTCAAAATAACCAGCAGAGCAAACCGCAACATTTACCAAAATTAATCCTTCATTTTAAAGCAAGCAGCCTCCCAATAAAATAGCTGGGCATTAACAAATAGACAGCATTCAGCCTACCTTAATACGAAGCTAAACATCAACCATCGCTACAGCTTCATCTACATCGACAGATACCAACCTGGAAACCCCTAACTCATGCATTGTTACACCCATTAACTGGTCAGCCTTTTCCATAGATACTTTATTATGCGTAATATAAATAAATTGCACTTGCTCTGACATTTCCTTCACCATATTAGCAAAGCGTGCAACATTAGCATCGTCAAGCGGTGCATCTACCTCATCCAACATACAAAATGGCGCAGGATTTAATTCAAAGATAGCAAAAATTAATGCAATGGCTGTAAGTGATTTTTCTCCCCCTGAAAGCAAATGAATCGTCGCATTTTTTTTCCCTGGCGGACGCGCAATAATTGTAATGCCCGTTTCTAAAAGATCGTCTCCTGTTAATTCTAGGTAAGCATTACCTCCGCCAAATATTTTAGGAAAGAGTCGCTGTAAACCTGAATTTACTTTGTCGTATGTTTCTTTAAAGCGAGTACGGGTTTCTTTGTCAATTTTACGTATTGCTGCTAACAAAGTATCTAAAGCTTCCATTAATTCAGCATCTTGTGCATCCAAATAGTTTTTTCGTTCGCTTTGATTTTTATACTCATCAATTGCAGCTAAGTTTATTGCACCAAGCCTTTGTACTTTAGATTCTAAACTGGCTAAATCTGCAGTTAACGTAATATCTGAGTCAATTAAGTTTAAAAGGGGTAAGATTTCTTCAATGGAAAAGTTGTCATGCTTAACAAGCTCTGCCAAATTATTACGTTTCATTTCAAGTGCTTGAGCATCTAACCGAAGTGAACTCAATTCATTTCGAGAGTTTTGAATTAATGTTTCGAAGGTTTCTCTCTCTTTTTCTGCAGCCCTTAATCTTCTGGAGACTGCTTCCAGTTCAATACGTACATCAGATACAGATGATTCATTCTTTAATTGCAGTTCCAACAAAGTTTCAAGTTGTATTGCTATATCTTCCAAAACTGTTTCATCAATTTTATCCATTGAATTAAGCTGCTGCATCTTTAGCTGATTATTCTCAAACTGCTCTTTAGTTCGTGTGAGAGACTGATTGAGCATGTTCTTTTGGTTTTGCTTTTTCTGTAACTCTAATTGAAGTTGATGGAACTTGGATTGGAGTGATCTTGATTCTTGACGACAGTCATCAATATTTTTCTGTAACAATTCACGTCGCTCTAGGTAGTCATCTCTTTCATCTACATAGTTATCCAACAAGTCAGTTTCAATTTGTAGTTGTTCATGTGAAAGTAACAACTTACCCTTTTCAGAAACTATACTCTTAGCAATCTCAGCGGCATTTTCATTGGTAAGCGTTATTCGCTGTTGATACTGATCACGCTGTACCATTTTAGTGCTAATCGATGAAGCTAACGAGGCTTGCTCTTGCACCAAAGCTTTCAGCTTCCCATCCAAGTCGCGTAGTTTTATTTCGCAGTCTTTTAATTGCTCTTTCAATTCTTTAGTAATGCTTTCCTTAGTATGAAGACCGCTTTCAATTTCAGGTATTTCACTTTCCAGTAATGCAATTTTTTTAGTCCGGAGAACTAAACCTTCCTGGCTTGCATCTGGGGTAAAGAATCGAATCCAATTTAGACTCAGCCATACCCCGGACGAGGTTATAATTGACTCCCCTTCTTGAAGGTAAGGGAGAGACTTCACAGCATCATCAAAAGATTGCGCAATTTTAACCAAATTCAGCAAACCAACCAATCCTCCCGCCCCCTTTACACATGTTGCCAAAGTGCTTTCTTTTACTTTATATTCTTGAGAAGCAGTATTTGAAACCAGCGTAAGCGAACACCCTATTGACTCAACATCTTTTGATGATAGCTCTTCAAATGTGTCAACTATTGCTGCGGTTAAACAAAAACCTAATACATGCTCAACAGCCAGCTCCCAACCAGTCAGAACGGATATTTCACCCATCAAACGCTTCGACTCATCTATCCCCTTTGAGGAAAGCCATTTATTCTGAATATGGGCACTATCGCCGAAACTAGCCTCCTGCAGAGTTAACAGTGAAGTCAGTACTGCTTTTTTCTGAGTTAGCTCGTTAAAAAGTTCAGATATTTGTGTTTCGCTACACGCTATCGAATCACGCAGTTGAGTTAAAAGAGGGAATAACTCATTGCTTTCTTTTTGTGCACTCTGAACACACAAATCAAGCGCTTCCTTTTCTGAATCTAACTGGCTATGCTCGGTTTCTTGGAGCCAGTTGAGTAACTCAACCCCCTCAAGCTCTAACTTTTGTTTTCGCTCATCAAGTTGCTTAATATGTAGTTCAAATTGTTGTATTTTATGTTGTTCAATTTCAGCGGCCTGTTTGGTACTCGCAGACTTCGCATTAAATTGATCCCATCCTTCTTGCCAAGTTCGCATTTCATCTTCTTTTAAAGCTAATTCTGACTCATAGCTAATAGCGCACTCTTCTGCCTCTTCTAATAAAGGAAGCGTGTCTTCAAGCTCAATCGTTACCGAACCTAGCATCTCTGTTTCATGATTAAGTGCTTGAGTAATTGTATTCGCTTCTGTTTCAAAAGCCGCTAAGGCTTTATCTTGCTCAAGCAACCGTTCTTTTTGAAATTTTTGTTGCTGCTCCAACGAAGCAACATCGGCACCTGATTGGTAATATTTAGCTTGAGTAGTATTAAAAAGCTCCTGCTTTTCATCTAACGAAAGCCTGGAAAACTCAATTTCATTTTCATTCGATGTTTTTGAATAGAGAGTTTTCTCAATTTTGAGCTCTAACTCTGTAATTAAAATAAATTTTTGAGCTAACTCTTCTTCCAATAAACGCCAATTAAAAACGTTAAGTTTGGCGTTAACCAAGCGCTGATCTTTTTTGTAAATTGCATAGCGTTCAGCAGCAGCAGCTTGACGCTTCAAGTGCTGAAGTTGCTTTCCTAATTCCTCCCTTATATCTGATAGGCGCGCCAGATTTTCCTGGGTGCGCTTCATCCTGTTTTCTGTCTCTCGGCGTCGCTCCTTGTACTTTGAAATACCTGCTGCTTCTTCAAGATACACACGTAACTCTTCAGGTTTTGACTCAATTAGTTTAGAAATCATACCTTGCTCAATAATGGCATAACTTCTTGGCCCCATTCCCGTCCCTAAAAATATGTCGGTGACATCTCTACGCCGACATTTAGCGCCATTAAGATAATATTGGGATGTACCATCCCGTGTCACTTTGCGCTTTATTGATATCTCTGAAAATGCAGCATATTCACCCTGTAATTTCCCTTCATTATTTTCAAACAATAACTCAATAACAGCTTGACCAACTGGCTGCCGCCCTCCAGACCCATTAAAAATAACATCTGTCATAGATTCTCCACGAAGGTTTTTCGCAGAGCTTTCACCCATCACCCAACGGACCGCATCAATGATATTAGATTTACCACAGCCATTCGGGCCAACAACGGCCGTCATATTACTAATAAATGTTACCGTTGTTGGATCAACAAAGGACTTAAATCCAGCCAGTTTAATGGACTTTAAACGCATAAAAAGCTCTCAACAGAGTCATGAAAGAATAGTTCGATATTATCCCGCTTGATCAATTGTAAATCTAGCGTGTCATTTTTTTGACCAACTCACTAATAAACTCAAATATAACTAGTCAATAAAATACCACAACGTCAAAATCAAATATTAGTCAGTTGTTTTTATTGAATAAATTAAATTTGGCACAGTTATCGCTGAAGAATATTAAAAATTGGAATAAAAATGCAAGCAGTAACAATACATTTTTATCGAGGAGATAAATATGAACGGCAACGACACAGAATTTCGAACAATTGATTTTAACAAAGCTAAGATTGTTTCGACATACAAAAACCTGAATCGTTTAATTTCTGATAATAATGATATTATCTCTCGCTTAACACGTAGGTTACAGACAACTCTAGATACTAGCGATATTATCCAAATGTTCGCTAAAGAGCTTCAGACTATCGTGGATTATAAACAGCTTACCTTTAGTGTCGACGGTCAGACCATAATAACGATTGGTGAACGCTCGGGTTCACATTCGTGCCAATATAACCTGACTATTGATGATGTAAACTTAGGGTCTATTAGATTTACAAGAAAAAAACGCTTTATAGAAGAAGAACTTGCAATAATAGAACGTATAGCCAGCACACTGGTATTTCCACTTAGAAATGCTAATTTATATCAATCAGCCCTTCAATCAGCCCTTCGCGATGATTTAACGGGATTTGGCAACAAACGAGCTCTAGATGCAGGATTACACCGTGAAGCAGAATTATCAGTCCGACATAAAACCCCTCTTTCAATTATCATGCTGGACGTTGATCATTTCAAAAAAATTAATGACTCTATGGGCCATCTCGCCGGCGACAAAATCTTAAAAGACCTAGCAGCAACAATTAAAAAAAGTTCTCGACAAAGCGACTTATGCTTTCGCTATGGCGGTGAAGAGTTTTTAGTAATTTTAGATGATACCGATGCAGTACAAGCAATTAACATTGCTGAACGCATTCGACAAAGTGTTGAGCAATACTCCTACAACTATAACGGCAAAATAGTGCCGGTTACAATTAGCCTTGGAGCGGCAACTTTTGAAGAAAACGAAAGCTTGGAGACTTTTAAAGATAGAGCTGATAAAGCTCTATATAAAGCAAAGGGACAAGGCCGAAACATAGTAATATCAAGTGAACTAAATGTGATTGATTCACATGTACAACCTGTTGCACAAAGAGTGTAAGAAACTAACTAATATCAAAACTGGTATTAGTTAGTCGCTAAATAAGGCACTCACCAAGCTAAAA
>CAJWBJ010000143.1 GCA_913020495.1 uncultured Oleiphilus sp. | reverse complement strand
CTATTTGCTCTAATAGAACCCAATAACTACTTAGTATACCTACACCTATCTAATAGAAAGTAATAAACAATTACCACTAATAGATAAATTAAAGTTAAACATTATCGTTACTTATAGACTTACGTCTAACGTAACTTAGTGGGTAGATAACCAATAATCACATCCCAAAAAACAGACTGCTACCTACTTATGATAGCTAGCTATATCTGATGCATGAGTAACCACTAATCTATATCCAACTTCAGTAATTAATTAACAATCTTAATTGTTGAAATAACTCTAATAGATATTTGTATCATTCATGGCTTAAGTTACCCGACTAGCTTAATTTATTTAGTTCTAAATTATTCGTGTTCGCGATACTATTGAGCGCCAAGCAGGATCTAATGTAAAAAGCTTATCTACTGTGCCTAAGTACGAAGTTGGCAATAACAAATACGAAATAATATTGGTATCTGCAACAATCATGATCTACCTTCATTAATCGCTTGCTCTATCTCTTCTGCTGAAATCGTATCAACTTTAATTTGAGCGCGAAGCGCCTGAATACTGGAAAGCGTATCTTGTGTAGAAAATCTATTAGGAAATAGTTTTTGCTTCAGACACATAATTACTTCACTGTTAATGCTTCTATGATGCTGCTCAGCCGTTAATTTTAATTCTTCTATAATCAGTAGGAATGTTTTTTATCGTTAAGGATGGCATAAGGGTAACGTCATCTAGGGAATAAAGATGATGGCATTATGGTTGCGGAAAGCAACCATGTCAATTTAGCTTTGAAAGCTATGTCCTTTTCATGCGGACGAGCGAGAATGCGAAAAAACTAAAATACATCTATTCAAATTATTACTTTTACAGTGACTATGACTTTAGAAAGCATGACAAGAACTTAGTATTTATTCTTTTAATTCAATTAATTAGTTGGTTTCAGGCATCGATATTAGAGTCTATCCACTAATGCTTTTGGTAGATATTTAAGCTAAATCAATCAAGCCCCCGATTTTTATGCTCTCGATTACAGAAAATATCAATGCAAGACCTGACTCAGCCTTACTCACCTAGAATGCTTTAATGCCTTTAAATCATGGTACAACGTAGTGAAACTTAACAACTTTACACTCTTGTTTTTCGTTGTTTTTCAGTTAGAATTGTAATTTTTAGCGGATCTCTAAATACTTACAGATAATTTGCGTAAAGCAAAAATAATTAAGGAATTTTAATGTCATTTTATAATATTTTTTCAAAGAAGAAGGAACTCCAGGAAAGAAATTCCGATGAGCAAGAAGGTGAAAAATACTTTCTGAAAGCTATTCAGTGTGATCGTAATGGTAATTACGAAGATGCGATAAAGTTTTTTACAAAGTCCTTGGAGATAAACCAAAATCACTCGGCTGTTTACCTTAATAGAGGTGGTTGCTATGCGATGCAAGAGCGATACCTACTTGCACATGATGACTATTTAAATGTTATTAATATGGAAAAAAGAGGTGATTATATAGATGCTGATACTAATACGCCTGGTGCCTTACAAAACATGCAAAGAATTCAAGCTTTCATAGGTTTTGAACAGGAAAATGGAGAAGGAATTAGACATCAATTAGCAACTGATGGGGGCGAGCATTTTACTCGTCGGTGGGCAGAGGTTTTATTTGATCAGTTTTTAGGTAATGATATCGATACTGTTAATCGTTTTATATACGAGGAAGTTAAAGACCTTAAAGAATTAGGAGGAATGCACCAAAAATATGCATTAAATTGTGGTGTAGATATTTCTAAATTTCCTGATATCGGCAATAAATATGATGCAAATAAAACATTTTTAATGTTTAAAAGTATGCTTTGCTGCTTTAGTAGGGATGCTCAAAAGATGTTTGAAATTAGAACCTGTATACTTAATAATTTAATAAATAAAAGTAGTGGCCGAACAGATGGTTATGTTAATTTCAGCGGTAGAATGCACTTAGCCGAAGTTGGAGTGGATATAATGTTTATCGTAAAAAACGATCACGTTATGTATATCAACAATGATGCTGACGAACTTTATCAATTAAATAAAGATGGGCATATGAATTTAGATGGTAGAGTGGTTATCTTTGTTTATGAGTCTGCTGCGGAGACTATTGAAATATTCGTAGCTTTTGATCAGAAAGATTCATTCACAATGTTTACCATGAATAAAGGAAGGGATGAAAAGTTAAACTATGTATCCCAAACTATTCTTCAATTTACGAGCCAGAATAATATCAATAATGTTTTTTCACCAACAGAAAGATATTCAAGCCAGTATCATTATACTTTTAAACTGTACAAGAAAAACAAAACACACTTTATGGTTAATAACCGTCTATCTCAAGCTTATTTGATTGCCAGAGACCTATATAAATCAGATGACGTAGATTCCATTACATCTGAATTTTGGGATGCCTGTTAACCGATGGAGTAAGTATTTAGATACTCCAGCAACAAAAAAATCTTTTTAAGCTATTGAGATTTATTGTCTAAAATGAAAATTTGGCATATTTCCCAAGAGGGACTCCGAATATTGATTTTTTTTATAGTTCCCTCGGTCTCCGTGGGAATTCACACGGGAACGCTCGGCGTTCTGTGATACTAGAGCGCGGGAACGATAAAATATTCTTTTTCCAAGCTACCACACAAGCTTGCCATCTTCACTATCAATTTCACTTGTTTTAGCCTGAGTTTTGTATTGAAAAAATTCATAACCAAAACATTTTTCAACGGTAACATCCCTTACCCATTGATGCTCAAGCTTGTCATCAACAGCTTGTGGCTTTAGTGCTACCACTGGTTCGCCCTTAGCTTCAACAGATGAATAAAGCACACCTTCACAGGTGCTACCGCTTAAAAAGACTGAGCTAATAGCTGAAGTGACTTGATATAAAGGTTCAGACCCTTTGCGCGATAATAGGTCAGCAAAAAATCGATCTGTAAGCTCATAAGCCATTAGTAGGTTAGAATCAAATTGCTTGCCCATATACTCTTTAGCCTTTTTGTAATAATCAAAAATAGCTTCACTTAGATAATAAGGGCGCTCATTACGCCTTACTTGATCCCATATACCAATAATTCTTAAATTCAAATCGCAATTAGCTTTTTGATACGAACAGATAATATTTAGATTATCGAGGTCTTTTGCACCTGCCTCAGATAAAACTACCTCTAATGCCGTATCACCTTTTTTTCGCATAATAGCCGCATAGAAAATCGATTGCCCCGCTTGATTTAATCGCCCAACTTTAGGAAAAGATGCTGTTGTATCTTTTATGTATGATAGTTCATGAGCGTACTCAAACTGCCCCTCCTCACAAAGCCGCGCCCTTAAAAACTCAAGACCTGGCATAGCTGTATCTAAAGTGATGGTTAAACACCCGACTAAATAACTAACCTTATTGGCTATTTCCTTATTAGTCAGACTATGAACACCACTGATATGCTCATTTAACTGCTTGATATAACTTGATGAAAATAGCAGTGCTGTATCTGCACATTCATAAGCTGCCTTTTCATCGATTAATTCAATTAAATCTCGCTCCAAAGCATTACCTTCTATATTATTTTTCATCACAGCCCCCCCAATCAAGCTGATTTTTTCATCACAATCTTCATATCTTTAAACTTAAATATCGTACCTGACATCATTGTTAGATACGGCCCGACTTCTAAATCGACTACTTTCTCGCTCGCAATATATAAGGTCTTGCGCACAGTATAGTTTGCTAAATTGTCTTTAGCGTGATGCAAAGTAGGGTAAAGATCAGGGTATTGCGTGTGTTTTTCTATTTCATAGCTGGCCAGTTGAAAGCAGTCAAAATCGTACTGTTCGAGTTTGCTATAAATATCATTCATATGCGCCAGTGTCATGCGCATTTTAGTCCAGTTTTTACATTGCACTAAGTTAATCACTTTGGTTTCTGATGAGATACTTATAATGTCAACGCCTTGGTCTTCATAGCCTTTAATAAACCCATTATAAATAACTAAGTCCCCTTTTGCGGCAAACTGCTGACCAATATAGCGTTCGTACTGGTCTCCTTTTTGCTTTAAAGGGTCTATTGGTGCTGGTTTTTTAACTTTCTTCTTGGTAGGTGAGTTTTGTTTCTGAATCTCGCTATTGATTTCTTTGAATAAATTGCGTGTAACCTCACTCTTTACCGGTGCGCTAGATTTCTTACCAAATACAACCAATAAAAAAGCAATGATGCCTGTATGGGGAAGCCCTGCTAATAAACAGTATATTGCAAAGCATCCATGAAATAGGATGACTTGATTAAGTATGAGCAAGATGCCCCACGTTATAAAGAAACTTTTAGCGTTTTGCATTCTTAAAACTCACTTTCCCAGTATTCATCAGCAACCTTGTCTACTGGCGCTTTCTCTTTTCCCATTTGCGAAGAAAGATCTAATTCGCGCTGATTTTTATCATCGCCTTTAAGCACATTTTCTAGGCGTTGCACCTCTTCAGTAAATTGTTGTTTGAGGTCATTAAAATACTGCTCTTTATCTTCAATGCTAACAATCGTTTGATAGTCATCACTGTTAGTTATTATTTTAACTTCAGCTTCTAGCTCATCAATTTTCTGTTTTATCGCTGTGATTTTTTCACTGAGTAGCGCCGTGTCTCGGATTGCGTCACTCGCTATATCAAAGCCTCGCCCTGTTTGTAATTTCTTTAGTATCGCTTGTACGCGCGGTAAATCCTTATGTTTTCTTGCATCATTTAATTCGCTCATTATCGTATGCGCTTGCTCTTTTAGATCATCACTGACAATATCAGGGTGACATAATCTACAAGCTTTACGGTACGCTAATTTTAGCTCTGCAAGCTGTTCTGGGTTTAATGAAATCTGGCTGTCCGATTCCGTAATCGTTTTTAGATACTCATTATTAAAATCATCACTGTCCTTTTTAGCTTCTTGATAATCCTGACTAATCGGGTCATCCGCCAAGGCCTCTTTGGCAAGCTTAGCTGTCTTGCGGCTGGCATTCAGTTCGCTTTCTTTTTCAATAATTCTCGATTTTAATTCTTCATAAGCGGCATGCTCATCTTCGTAATCATCGCTAAATTCTTCTAGCTCTTCCAGTTTCGCTTCTTTATCAGCAAGTTCAGATTTTAATTTATTTAAGTCTGATTTAATCTCGTTATACTCAGCTTTGCTTTGCTCAAAAGCTTGCTGCTTCGCTTGTAACTGCTGCTGAAATATCTGCGCTCTTAGCACGAGCACTTGTTGAATAACATCGCCTAAGTTAAGCGTATATTCGCTGTTAAACTCCTCAATATCCGTATCACACTCATTTTTATGCTCATTTAATGATTGCAATTGGCGCTCTAAAACTTTGAGTTCCAGCTTTAAGCTTTGCAGCAATGGGTCTTCGTAAGCCGTTAACCCGGTATGGCGGCTAATGTAATCATCAATCTGGCTTAATGCCTTACTAAATTGCTGTTGCTCTAGCTGTTTTAAAATCTGAAGCACATTGGCATCATTTTCTAGCGCTTTAAGCTTGATTACTTGAAGCTCAATAATCTCTTCATCTTCTAAAGTAATACAAGTTTTGATCAGTTCTAAACGTTTTAATAATTGCTGCATAATATAAATAGAGTGGTTAAGGCATTAAAGTCCGTGAATCTGATAAGACTATTTCTTGTACACAGAAAGAGGAGGGAATAAAAAAATAAAAATCACTGTCCGGAACGAACTAACCGCACACATGAGTTATTGTTGCGATTGACATCAACGGTATATCCGTAAAAAAAACCGATGCTCCACACGCCATCTGAATAATCCCCATTAGGAGAGGACGACCACACAATAGAGGCTGGTGCATTTGGAAATGCCTCATTTACAATCGTGGGGCGCTGGTAATCCCCTTTACAGGTCTCACCTTTTGTTACCCATGATCTCAGCTTACCTGAGGAACAGTAGACTAAGCTCTGTAATTCTTCAAGGGATGGTAAACGCCAATCTTGATAGCCTGCAAAATCACTAGCTTCTGCCACTTCAAATGCCTGTTCCCAATCATGTTCAGTTGCCTCTCCAATACATTCACCGTTTTCCCAGCGCTGACCAACTGAAATGCGTTGCCATTGTAATCCTGTAGTAATATCCGTGACTGTCCCATCGCCTTCATCGCGATACCGTCCTGCTATCAATGCTTGGCTTAAATCAGTTGCTGCCGTGCGTAAGCTTAAGGGCTTATCTTTACTGAGTAATTTACTCGTTAACCCCATTAGCTTTTTAGTTTTTGCTAATACTAGTCCAGATTCTTGAGTAAGTTTTAATTCATTTTTCATTAGCTTTGGCTGGCTCTTATTTCTTCTAAGAGCGATTCAAGAGTCGGCTTTATATCACTTTCTACTGAATTATTAATTAGTACATTACAAAGATAATTTTCAACTTCTCTATAGTTAGATTTTGGTATATCAGATAATGATCTTGTAGAAAGATCTTTATTTAATAACTGAGATTCATCTGCGGTAATTACTTCTGGTAACTGTAAAAAATCTTCTAATTTCATTATTTTATGATATTTATTGAATAGGATAAGGAAGGTTAAGCAAGTCAACTAGAATGAGTCATTAGGGTATTATAGAACATAACCAAGATCGCCTGCCAAAGCGGTGTATTGCGAATCACTATAGTCGATAGGATATGTTGTTTTACTAGCTTTAGTGATTTTAGGTAACCCAATAATATTGAATTCACCTTGAATTATTTCAGTATTTTTATCATCAGTTGTACAAATAATAAAGCTACTTCGGGTTTCTGTTATTGTCCAATCACCAGAAAGGTATGAAGTACACCATTCAGAAAAAAGCGAATAAGGCGTTGGAAGCTCTCTTCCATTCATATCAAAAGCCCTTCCTTCAGGTAAAGTTGAACCTACTGGCGCTGAAAATGCGACAGTTTTATTTGAATACTTCGATATATATTTATCCCAACTCATTTTTGCCATTTTTAGTCTCCTTGAATTTATGCCTAACTATTATAAGTAGAGCTCTATATTGTCACATTAAAAAAATGGAATATCATCATCAAAAGGATCGCTAGATGTCCCTGATGAAGGTTCTGCTGTCGGAGAAACAGCTTGACCTTGGACACCCTCATTTTTACTCCCCAGCATTTGCATCTGGTCAGCTATGATTTCAGTTGTATAGCGATCATGCCCTTCCTTATCTTGCCATTTATTAGTTTGAATACGGCCTTCAACATAAACTTGGCTTCCTTTTTTTAAGTATTCGCCTGCCACTTCGGCTAATCGATTAAAGAAAACAATACGATGCCATTCGGTTTCTTCTCTACGATCTCCTGTGCTACGGTCTTTCCATCGGCGTGTCGTCGCTAAGCTAACATTAGTAACTGCTCCGCCAGTTGGCATATATCTCACTTCTGGATCTGAACCTAAACGGCCAATTAAGGTGACTTTATTTAACATTTATTTACCCTTTTACAAACTTTAAGAATCAAAAATTGCGGCTAATGAAATGGCTGTTGCTTCTTTAACAGCCATTTCCTCTTCGTTTTCTTTTAAGAATAAGACGGCTGTTTTGTTACCTGTTACCGTTCTTAGCCTACGGTTGACTGGCCCAACAAAGCTACGTTTCAATTCTATATAGTCTTTATAGGCTTTTTCATCACCCACCAATGAGCTAACCTGAATAGGTTCATTTTGAGTAAACAAGTGTAATGTTTCTATGCTTTTATCACTTAAATTAGCAATGAGTGATTTAGCTTGTTCAGTATTTATGTCGATAACATTTTTACTCTTGGCTTTAGATTCTTTTTTTAACACTTCCTCTGGAAAATGAAACTCGGGCATGATGTCATCCAAGTCTTCAGGATTGGTATCATATAAATATAAATTATCATCATATTTAATGGGTGTTGCGATGAACTGTAGTAGGTTATCTCGTAATTTCCGGCTCATCCTTGATAAATCAGCTTCTGTAAGAATTATCTTCATAGTATTAAAGTTTGTAATGATTCAAATTATGATTAACATCATATTAAACTTTTATTAAAAATACAACATGATATTAAAGGTAACTTATTATCATGTCTCGGGGGAATCTTTCTTAATTGAAGGCAGCACCCAAACTCATCATCTCCCACGCATTAATAGCAATACATTAGTCCACTGTCATATCTTATGAGTGAACAGTATCATTTGCTCACTCTGCTTCTATAGCAGCTCTATTTTTGTTTATAAAATATTTTGAGACTGAAGTTACTATCTGATTCCTAATATTCAGATTACTGCCCCCACCCCTGTA
>CAJWBJ010000142.1 GCA_913020495.1 uncultured Oleiphilus sp. | reverse complement strand
CAGTAAAACACTATTAAATTTGAATGATGAAATGGATTCAATTCTATCTTTTATTGTTAATAAGCTATTTGTCCAGGATCGTGAATGCGCGGTGATTCCTGAATATGTATAAGTTTTAAATTCATCACCATACCAAGCTGTTAACCGTGGGACATTATGTACTCGGCCATACATTTCAATTTGCTCCTGCTCCCAGATTATTTCTTGTTTTAAAGCACTAAAAAGCAGATCGGCATCGCTCTCTGAAAATATAGAAGAATACAAGCAGACATCAGCATCAGGCATTGCGATTTGTGTACATACACATGAGCCATTAGATTCTGACGCGAAGAGATCGAGCGTCATACACATTGCACGCTTATAACTCTAGCTTGAGTTTTTGCATGAGAAGGAGCATAAGGAAACATAAAGTATTTACTGTTAGGTTGAGCTCTAAAACGAAAGATTAATTTAAAGCCAATCGGTAAATTTACAGAGTACGAAGCATACCCTGTAAACGACATCATTTTATAAAGAGTTCATGACAACCGTTGACTAAACTGCCATTAAGAGCTGGGTTCCGGCTAAAAAACTACCGGAATGACAGAGGGAGAGTTGAGTCGTGAAAGCGCTCTTATAAATATTATAAGCTGGCAGCTAATCGTGAGCCCTGATTGATCGCCCGTTTAGCATCCAGTTCAGAGGCAAAGTCTGCACCGCCCACCAGATGAATCTTCATGCCTTGCTTTTCAGCACCCGCGGCAATGAGCTCATCAGCCAATGCTCGGTTCGATTCTTGTCCGGCACACATAATAATGTTGTCGACATCTAAAATGCGCTTCTTGCCATTTACCGTAATGTGCAAGCCTTGGTCGTCAATCAGGTCGTACTGACACCCTGCAATCATCGTAACATTTTTTTGCTTTAACGTTGCTCGATGCACCCATCCAGAAGTTTTTCCAAGGTTTTTACCAACTGAGCTTTCTTTACGTTGCAGTAAGTAGACATCTCTTTCTGCAGGTAATACTTCGGCATCAACCAAACCGGCTCGATGCTCTAAATTGGTATCAACCCCCCACTCTTTATACCATTGCTGTTTCTCGGCTTTTTCAGATTTGGCATGTGCATGTACTAAATATTCACCGACATCAAAACCAATTCCGCCTGCACCAATAATGGCTACTTTTTTACCCACTGGTTTTTTATCTCGAAGTACATCCAAGTATCCCATCACTTTTTTGTGTTCAACACCCAAAATAGGCGGCGTGCGAGGCGTTATTCCTGTTGCGATAATCACCTCATCAAAACCTTCATCGATCAAAGATGCAGCCGTCGCTTTGGTATTCAAGCGTACGTTAACGCCATATTTTTCAATCATCACACCGAAATAACGCATCGTTTCAGCAAAATCACTCTTGCCTGGGATCTGCATTGCAATATTAAACTGGCCTCCAATTTTGTCAGCCGCATCAAATAAGGTCACGTCATGTCCGCGTTCGGCCAGAACGGTTGAAGACGCCATACCTGCAGGACCTGATCCAATCACGGCAATGCGTTTTTTATCCATGGTCGGTAAGTAACGAAGTTCTGTTTCATGACACGCACGAGGATTAACTAAACAAGAGGCACGCTTCATTTGAAAAGTATGATCCAGACAAGCTTGGTTGCACGCGATGCAGGTATTAATTTCTTTGCTCTTTCCTACTTCTGCTTTTGCAACAAAGAAAGGATCTGCCAAGAATGGTCTCGCCATTGAAACCATATCAGCTTCATTATTGGAGAGTATTTCTTCAGCTACTTCTGGCGTATTAATTCGATTACTGGCACAAACAGGAATAGACACCACTTTCTTCAATTTAGCGGTCGCAAAAGAAAATGCAGCGCGCGGAACGGAGGTGACAATCGTCGGAATACGGGCTTCATGCCAACCGATACCGGTATTAATAATATTTGCACCCGCGTCTTCAATCGCTTTTGCAAGTATTTCAATTTCTTCCCAGCTTTGTCCGCCATCAACTAAATCCATTAATGACATCCGATAAACAATAATAAACTTATCACCAACCGCTTTACGGGTTTGTTTTACCGTTTCAACAGCAAAACGCATTCTATTCTCTGAACTGCCACCCCATTTATCTTTTCGGGTGTTAACACGTTCGCACAAAAACTGATTAATCAAATAGCCTTCTGAGGCCATGATTTCAATGCCATCATAATTAGCCAGCTGTGCCATTTTTGCAGCATTGGCATAGTCTTTTAAAGTGCTTTCAATTTGTCGGTTACTAAGTTTACTTGGTTTAAAAGGGGTGATCGGTGATTTCTTTGTCGTTGCCGAAACGCTATAAGGCGTATAACCATACCGACCGGCATGCAATAACTGCATGCATATTTTTCCACCTTCCTGATGAACAGCCGTCGTAACCCGCCGATGTAAAAGCGCCGTAATTTTGTTATCCATTCTCGACCCGAGTGGTAATAATTCACCACGACGATTTGGTGCATACCCTCCGGTAATCATCAGCCCCACACCACCCCGAGCACGTTCAGCAAAATAAGCCGCTAGCTTGTCGATATGATAAAAACGATCTTCCAAGCCAGTATGCATCGAGCCCATAATGACGCGATTTTTTAATGTCGTAAAACCCAAGTCTAACGGGGCCAATAGATGCGGAAAGTGAGGATTCATAATTTATTCTCGGATTAATAATATTTGTGGTCAGTCTAGCTTGTTTTGGTTTAAATGGAAGACAAAAATGTTATTGCTTTTGAACTTAAGAAATCAGGACTTGAAAAGGAAATTGCTGGCTGTCTCACCTCAATAGGCAGCGTTCATATTGCTTTTTCATTAGAAGCTGAAAACAGAGAAGTTTGGGCAAAAGCGCTCAAAGTCGGTGTTGGCCAGCTTAGTCAAAATGGACGACTCGATGAGATTTTATCTTTCTACGAATTAAAAAAAGAAGCTTGGTTAAGTACCAGTATGCCAGTACAACAGTAAGCAATATGCCGATAGGCTGCTATGAAGCAGTCACTAGCTGCTATCAACTAGTCTAATTTTAGTTCAACCAGAAACTGATCTCGAATGACTTTCATTCTGCCACTCTTTTTAAGCTCTAATAGAGACGAGTTAATTTTAGGGAGGAGGTTTTCATGCTTCTTATGTAAGTAATGGTAGAGATCTACCTTGGCAACAGGAGGTTCTAATATTGTTAAGTTGGTTATATTCAGCTTTTTAGCATAACCAAGACCATCAATACGCGTTAGTACGGCGACATCGTACCTACCCATACTGACCAATTCTAATATTTTTTCGGTCGTGTTAAATGCAGATACCTCCATACCAGCTGTTCCATTCTCAATCACACGAATGCCTCTTGGTATCGCAATTGAATAAGGTTTTAAGCTCTGCCAGCCATCTACGAGAATTTTTTCATTTTTTGTAAATACCACTATATCTATAGAAGAAATAGTTACGTCGGTCATAAGAAGGTTCTGAAACTCTTTATCAACGCCTTCAATGCGAGCCATTTCACCGTCTGTTTCACCAAGATTTGAGGCATAAAGCGCTCGTTTGGCTGGGTATTGAATATAATCTACTTTTACACCAATTTGTTGATAAGCCTCCGTTAATAGTCTTTCCATGTAATCTTCATTAAAATCATTTTCAATTCGAGACACAAGTAATCGTTCTTGAGCCTCTAAAGAAAAAGAAAGCGTCATGGCGCTATACAAGAAAACGAAACGTATCAAAATCATTATTTTCATAAGATCAACACCCTGAGAGCATTGAGAATTTTAATTATAGTCTAATTCTAATACCTGCTTTTTGCCAACTTAGACCTAAGCCTACATAGAAACATACGATTCACTGTTGAGCCTTAATTTAGATGTCAAAGTAGCATTGTTAGGCCAGTCCCATAACTAAGCTTGAAACGTTAAGATCAGGCCTGGTCTTATTCAGAAAAGATTGGCTTTACCTACTGTTCTCAGCATAGGTTAATGTCACGATTAAATTTTTTGAATCGTGTTCAGCATGACTATCGTCACCAGCAATATACCGCTAATCGGCGTAAACACTTCAGCGCTTTTTTCTTTGCTCAGTCGATTGATATTTCGATTGGAAACTTTGTATCTGTTGGGTGTAAAATTTCCGACCAGAAAATGAATGTTAATTTCATCAAGTCTGGTCAGAATAGCCCACAATAAAACGTCACGTTATCAACAGATAACATACGTTTTTTCAGGGCCAACTAAGTTTTTTAATCATTGAGTCTTTCCTGCATGAGCTCGAAGTTGTATCAACTTTGTACGCTTAATGTTCGTACTTGGTAGCGTTCTACCGATGCATCCAATGTGGGTACATTGTGTTCTTCCTCTTCAATTTGAAATTTGTCCACTTGGCTCCTAACACTGTCTGCCATACGTGACACTTCTATTACAGTAGCTGTTATCTCCTCTGAAGCTGAGGCATTATTTTCTGCTACGCGCTTCATCGAATCTACGTTACTATTGATTTCCTGGGTGGAGGCGCTTTGTTGCTCCATTGCGGTCGCAACACGACGTAACATGTCATCAATATCTCCAGACGATTTCAGAATAGCTTCCATGTCTCCCCGAACCTCTTCTGCAGTATCAACGGCAGTACTCGCTTCACGCACTGCGTCACTCACCAATGCAGTAATATCTTGAGCAGAGTTTGCTGAATGTTCAGCAAGCTTACGCACCTCCTCAGCCACTACAGCAAAACCGGCACCATGTTCGCCAGCTCGTGCCGCTTCAATGGCAGCATTCAACGAAAGCATATTCGTTTGGTTCGCAATCGAACCAATAACTTCAGTAATTTTATTTATCTTTGTGCTGTTCTGAGCAATCACATTCACGACCTCAACCATGCGTGACACTTTTTCCTTCCCATTCATGACCAGATCTACTGACTCTTGGGCTCCCTTACTGGCCTGCGCGGTATCCCTAGCGACACTGTTGACAGCCTCTCCGGTCTGATTCAACGCCGTTGCAACCTGAGACATCGCATGTAATTGGTTTTGCGCTCCATCAGAAATTTGGCCTATCGCATTAGACGTTTCTCCGGAAGCAGCAGACACTTGATTAGCATTAACTGCAATTTGTGACAGTGTTTGTCCAAGCTCCATGACGGTCTGATTAACGGCTTGTTTCAGGGTGTCTAAATCACCGCTGAGTTCTACAGTGATACGATCAGATAGATTGTTGTTCGCTATTTGACTCATCACGCTATTGATTTCATTCATGGCACGCTCCAGCTCATCCATAGCAGCATTGACGCTTTGTTGAATGTGCTGGAATTCACCTTTGAATTCGCCCTCCATACGCTGACCGAAATTGCCTTCACCCAGCGCAGAAATGACCTCACTTAAGGTTTTAATCGCCATTTCAACACTGTCCAGAGAACTGTTTGTCGCTATTTTTAGCTTGTCCAAGTCTCCTTTCAATTCAACAGCCACTCGTTTACTAAAGTTTCCATCTGCCATTTCGCCCATCACCATACTGACATCATTTACGGCAGCCTGAATAGATTCCACCAAACTATTAAAGGCAATACTACTCTGCCCTACCTCATCGGCGCTGGTAATTTCGGTTCGTAAAGAAAAATCACCACTTGCTTCAACCTTTTTCATAACTTGGGTAAGCTGTCTGATGGGTCGCGTCAACCTATTTGAGAAAAATAAAGAGAAGGACGTGATAGCTGCAATACTCACCATTAATATAATGAGCATCAGATTTCGTAATTGAGTAATGGAACCAAGCGCTTCACCCTCATCCATTTCAGACATCAAATACCAATCCAAGCCAGCGATATTTACAGGTTTATACGCACTCAGAACATTGATGCCTCGGTAATCATCAAAAATCTGAAAGCCCTCACCGCTATTGATCACCGAATTAACTCCTTCAGTGTCTACTGTTTGAGCAATAGCTGTAGTTTCTTTTACTTTGATATAGGCTAAATCTGATTTTGATATTTTATCGGACATAAATTCAAAATAGCTTGATTTATCTTCAGCAAAAAAACGAGATAAACTGCGCATCTTTTTATCCTTTCCTACCAAATAGGTTTCTCCCGTATCACCAAAACCAGTCTCTTTCCAGTTCTGGTCATTCGTCATGATTGCATTTACTTTGTCTACAGGAATTTGAAAGATAAGCACACCAGTAACAACTTCTCCGTCATAGATAGGAGAGGAAATAAATGCAGCAGGGGCATCATAACTCGGGAAATAGCGATCCATATCCGTAATAGCCACATGATCCTTCGATTTTGCGTTTAGCGCTTTTTCAAAAGCCTCGCCTATACCTGTATTTGCAAATGGCCCTGTCTTCAAGGAAGTCGCAAAATCCAGCTCTTTATATACCGAGTAGACGATATTTCCACTTTCAGCATCGACCAGAAAAATATCGTAGAAACCAAATTCATAAAGGTATTTTTTGAAACTGGGGTGATATTTTTGATGTAATTTAGACCATGAACTGCCATCGGTCTGAAATGCCAGACTGTCTTTCTCACCTAAAGGATTTGTATTTTCACTAATGTAGTTGTACTGAAGCGCTTTCGCTGTTGCACTCAAACTACCAAGATTTTTTAACAAATTGTTGGCTTGCTGACCACCATTTGTATTTTCATATTCACGACCAAATTGACTAAGGTAGTAATTTTTCAATGAGTCATCAATTGCGGAATTACTTCCTGTCATATCGCTCTCTTCTTTATACGATAAAAAAGCCTTGTTAAAAGATGTCATCGCATCAACCGCAAGCGCATTATCTGAAAAGACTCTGATCTGGCCTTCCATTGTTTTAAACAAACTTTCAATTTGAACTGATTTAATATCTCTAATTGCGCTAAGTTTGACGCTAGCCTCTTTGACAAAGCTATCGGCACTGCTAGACCAGGATAGCCATGAGATAAGTAAAGCAGGAAAAAGTCCCATCACTAAAAACGATATAATTAGCTTAGATTTAAGTGAATATTGTCCGATCAATTTGTTCATAGTCGTTTCCTTGTAAAATTGTATTGTCTTTATTTTAAGTAATTGAAATTGATCAGCTTTACACTTCCTAGCCAAACCAACCAACTTCCCTGTCATCTCTCCCCTACTTTAATAACGATCACTACATCAATTTTTTTGATCGAAAATATCTTTCCCCCCTAAACTGGAGCGTCTCTCCCACTTTGGGTTAAGTGGAGAGCTTTTTCGTTTTGCTCTTCTTTCTGTTGAAACTGAATGATCCGAATGCTGATCTTCTGAAAAAGTATTTGCACCATCACCTAATTTAAAGTTATCAACTTGTGCACGAACACTATCCGCTATACGGGATACTTCGATTACGGTGGCCGTAATTTCCTCAGAGGCTGATGCATTATTTTCTGCGACTCGCTTCATTGACTCTACATTGCAATTAATCTCCTGTGTGGAGGCGCTTTGTTGCTCCATCGCTGTTGCAACCCTGCGCAGCATTTCGTCAATTTCTCCTGAGGATTGCTGAATAGTTTCCATATCTTCCCGAACGTCTTCTGCCGTGCTCACGGCATTATCCGCTTCACGCACGGCATCATTAACTAAGGCTGTAATTTCTTGCGCTGAGTTCCCTGAGTGCTCGGCTAACTTTCGTACTTCTTCAGCCACAACGGCGAAACCTGCGCCATGCTCTCCTGCACGCGCTGCTTCAATGGCAGCATTTAACGACAACATATTAGTTTGATTGGCTATTGCACCAATCACTTCTGTGATTCTATTTATCTTGGAGCTGTTCTGAGCGATCACATTGACCACTTCCACCATTTTTGTTACTTTTTCTTGCCCCATAGTAACCAAGTCCACCGAGCGACGTGCCCCATCACTGGCTTGAGCAGTATCCTTTGCAACAGCCTCAACCGCTTGCCCTGACTGGTTTAATGCCGTCGCAACCTGAGACATTGCATGCAACTGGTTCTGAGCCCCATCGGAAATTTGTCCAATCGCATTAGACGTTTCACCAGAGGCGGCAGCCACCTGACTGGCATTTGTTGCAATCTGCGATAAGGTACATCCAAGTTCTCGTACCGTCTGATTAACGGCTTGTTTCAAAGTAGCCAAATCGCCCTTAAGCTCAACATTGATACCTTCAGCCAAGTTGTTATTAGCGACTTGCATCATGACTCGATTAATGTCGTTCATGGCACACTCTAAAGATTCCATAGCACTGTTAACAGTACCTTGGATTAACTGAAACTCTCCATTTAGTTCCCCATCCATACGCTTACTAAAATCACCTTCACCAAGCGCTACGACCACTTTACTCAAGGTACTTATGGCAAGTTCAACACTATCTAATGAACTGTTCGTTGCTGTTTTCAATGAGCCCAAATCACCCTTGAGTTCAACTTCGACCCGTTGGCTGATATCTCCTTTTGCCATCGCACT
>CAJWBJ010000141.1 GCA_913020495.1 uncultured Oleiphilus sp. | reverse complement strand
CATGCCTTGACGAGCTGGATCACCAAATTTTACGTCTTTTGCGCTCATAATTCTTTTCCTACTTTTTACTTAATATTTTGGATTCGTGAAGATTATTATTTCAATTATAATATTCAGCTTATTTTTCAATGATGCCGTATAACTCGCTTTCACTCATAATTAATAGCTCTTCACCATCAATTTTAACGGTATTACCTGAGTACTGACCAAATACGACAATGTCACCAACTTTCACAGCCAATGCCTGCACATCTCCGTTATCTAATACTTTGCCGGTACCTACAGCTAAGATCTCACCTTCAGAAGGTTTTTCAGCAGCACTACCTGGTAAAACAATACCACCAGCACTAGTGGTTTCTTCTTCTTTACGGCGTACTACAACACGATCGTGTAATGGACGAATTTTCATCTCAAGGATTCTCCTGATAGATTATATATTTGAAACTAAGCTTGCTCTTCAAGTGAACAGGCAATTATTTAGACAGCAAAAACAAGACCTTAGATAATATAGGTTCTTTTGCTTATCAAGTGGTTTCATAGATGGGGGTAATGAAATCCTTTTCAAGCAGATTTAGCACTTAAATAGAATTATTTTTCTTTGTTCTCATCAGCATTTACATCAATCTCTCTGTAATCACCTTCGATAATCTCTGCGTTTTCAGTAGATTCAACAGTATTAGGACGAGCCGACGAGGCGCTATAACCTGTTTGGGAATAAAACGCACCAGCTTGCCCATTCGTCATGGAGTTTTTCATCATCAAATTTAACCATTTTTTGGAGATCGCCCCTCGAACACCGGGTGTTAATAATAAAAAGCCTACGCCGTCAGTTACAAAGCCAGGCGTCAACAACAACGCTCCCGCAACAGCTAACATCAAACCCTCTCCCATTTCAGAAACAGGCATTTGACCAGATTGCATTTTCTGATTTGCACGAACAAAAGTGCTTAAGCCTTGACGTTTCAATAACGACACACCAATCACTGCCGTCATCAATACCAGTAGAACGGTATAAAACGCACCAATAAAAGAGCCAACCTTTAGTAAAACCAGCATTTCAATAATTGGAACAATCAAAAAACATAAAAAAAGAAATCGCATCACATAGACCTAGGTTAAATAACCATATACTTTAACGACAGCATTTATTAAACAGCAACTTACTAATAGGTATAGTCAAATAATGAAAATTCAAGGTTCAGTGATTGCAATAACAGGAGGAGCACAAGGTTTAGGTAAAGCCATGGCATTAGGACTGGCCAAGAAAGGCGCCTGCCTTGCTTTAATTGACATGAACACTGAGCGACTAGACGAAACTAAAAACGAGTGCCTAGCATTAGGTGCTCATACCCAAACCTATCAATGTAATGTCACTAATGAGCCAGACGTTGAAAAAACATTCGACAACATCATCGCAGATTTTGGTCAGCTCGACGGTCTCATCAATAACGCAGGAATCCTTCAAGATGGCCTGTTAGTCAAAGTTAAAGACGGAAAGGTACAAAAGAAGCTTTCATTAAGCCAGTGGCAAGCAGTAATCGATGTAAACCTAACAGGCGTATTTTTATGTGGCCGAGAAGCAAGCATTAGAATGATTGAAAGCAAACGCGAAGGCTGCATCATTAATATTTCAAGTATCGCAAGGGATGGAAATATAGGTCAAACCAATTATAGCGCAGCAAAAGCCGGAGTGGTTGCGATGACGGCTACATGGGCAAAAGAACTCGCGCCCTATGGCATTCGCTCAATGGCAGTGGCTCCCGGTTTTATCGAAACAGAAATGACTGACTCTATGAGACCAGAAGCAAAAGCACATATGAAAGCATTAATTCCTTTAGGCAAAATTGGTCAAGCTAGCCATATTGAACAAAGCGTGGCCCATATTTTCGAAAATGATTACTTATCAGGCCGAGTCATCGAAATAGATGGCGCACTCCGCGTCTAAGCTACTTAACACTCATGCATACAAACAGCGATAGCTACCAAGCCATACTGCAAACACTTGCCAGCATCCCCGCAGGCAAAGTGTGCACCTATGGTGAAGTCGCCAAACTTTCTGGCAACCCTGGCAAAGCACGCTACGTTGGACACATTCTCAAAAAACTTCCTCAAACAAGTAAAATCCCTTGGCACAGGGTGATTAATAGTCAAGGAGCTAGCTCCTTCCCTGAGAATAGCGAACACTTTCTTGTACAAATAGGTCGACTTGAACAGGAGGGAATTCAGGTAAAAAACGGAAAGATCAGCCTAAAAGAATACCTATGGCGAGGGTAAATAAAAATAATTCTCAGCAAATCCACCAAATATAGTCTAACTTTATATAGATCTATTCTTAATACGCAGTTAAATCATATCGGTTTAGTTAAAGGTAGTTTCCATGTAGGTCGCCTTTTTATTATATCCCCATTGAGAGCGCGAAAGTACGGTTAACATGAAACATCACCAACTAGTCGAAAATTTAATACGAGAACACCTTCCTAGCAACATGAAAGGTGTAGATTTGAGCGCCTTTCTCTTTGAGCTAAGCAATTCTTACAAACAAGCAGACGAGGATCGAGAACTATTAGAACGATCAATTCAACTGACATCCACTGAACTAACAGCAAGAAACAGAGCGCTAGAACAACAACTAGAGGAGCTAAAGCAAACTCAAATTGCATTAGAAGAATCCCACTCATTACTCCATGCAAGCCTTGTATCAAGCTATGAAGCTTTATTTGTCTTGGATTTAGAAGGAAAAGTACGCCTCTACAACCCTAATTTCAGCAAAATGTTTGACGTTGATACTGACAAGAATCAGGTAAATACCGTAGACGATTTTTTGATTAAAGTTAAAGCTATCGCACACCACCCCTGTGACTTCACCCTGAATTTTCATAAAACTTTTGCAAGCCCTGGAAATAAAGCTCAACATGAACTTAAAACCAACGAAGGCCGAACCATTGAAGCTTGCTCCAGCCCTCAGTTATTAGGATCTAGAGTTGTCGGTCAAGTTTGGAGTTTCAGAGATGTCACTGAACTAAAACTCAAAGAAGAAGAAGCACGCCATCGCGCCTACCATGACTTGTTGACAGGCTTACCAAACCGCCGCCTGCTTTCTACCCGGTTAAACCTAGCACTCAGTAACAATGAAAATAGCGAGAAAACAGCCTTGCTCTTTATTGACCTAGATGGCTTCAAAGATGTTAATGACTCATTAGGCCACGGTGTTGGCGACGCATTACTCAAAGAAATCACAGGAAGAATCGAACAAAACACGCCCCCTAACACCCTGCTTTGCAGGCATGGCGGAGACGAGTTTATCGCCGTCATGGAAACCCAAACAGGGCCAGAAGGCGCAACCAAGTTTGCTCAAACAGTGGTAGATTCTTTTGCTACGCCTTTTCATATTGGAAATGAAGAAATATACATGAGCGCCAGTATCGGAATCGCCTTGGCACCGGATCATGGCAACGACTCAGACAAACTTATTAGTAATGCTGATATTGCTATGTACCAAGCAAAACAAAATGGTAAAAATACCTTTGTGGTCTATCAGAATAAACTGAACGAACAAGCGCCTCATCGCTTAAAAATCCGTAACCAGCTAAGTGTTGCCCTTGAACAAAATCAATTTGAATTATTTTTTCAACCCAAAATTTCACTTGAAACAGGCACAATAAAAGGTGCGGAAGCACTAATACGCTGGAGCACCAGTGATGGACAATACAGAAATCCTTTAGAATTTATTCCAGTTGCAGAAGAAAATGGGCAAATCATTCCCATCAGTCAATGGGTGATAAAGCGCTGCTGCGAACATCTAAAAAGCTGGCAAGATGATTTAGACGATGATTTCGTGCTCGCATTGAATATATCCGCAAGACACTTTCAGAAAGGGTTACTCCAACAGGATATGGCCAAAGTCATTAATGAAGTCGGTATTGACCCTTCAAAGCTAGAACTGGAAGTCACTGAAACAGCCATCATGGATGATATTGATTTAGCAGTTCAAACCTTAACTGAACTCAAGAAAATGGGAATAAGAACGGCTATTGATGACTTTGGCACAGGGCACTCTTCATTAAGTTATTTACGCAAGCTTCCTATTGAAATTTTGAAAATAGATAAAAGCTTCATTGATGAGATATTAATTTCCCAAGAAGACAGAACCCTAGTACGAGGCATCATTGAAATGGTGCACGCACTAGGCATAGAAGTTGTTGCTGAAGGCGTTGAAAACCATAATATGGCTTCGTTGTTACAAGAAATGAATTGTGACTTAGTGCAAGGCTACCACTATTGTCGCCCAGTATCTGAAGAAGACTTTATTGAACTCATCAAAAACAGACAATGCTACATTTAACTTTGCACCACCAATAAGATAAGACCTCCTACCCTTCCTCACACTCAGTTTGAGTTCTTCGATTTGGTTTTTCGCGTTTCATTTCGTACAGACGCTCATCAGCTATTTTCAGCATCATTTTAGAGTCAACCTTTTGTAGGTTTTCAGTTGAAATCACACCGTAACTTATGACAACAGGAATTATTTTATCCTCGACTTTTAATGGTGTATTTAGCAGATGCTCTCGAATTCGGCCAGCAATAATATCAGCCCCTTCTTGCTGCTGATTCGGCAATATCACCACAAACTCATCCCCGGCAAACCGGAAAGCCAAGTCACTCTTACGGGTTAGCTCATTTAAATGATACGCGACATGCTTGAGATAACTATCACCACAATCATGACCATAGGTATCATTTACTATTTTAAAATCATCACAATCAATAAACATAACGGCCATGTTTTCTCGTTGACGCGCATGTCTACTTAACTCCTGCTCAAGGCTTTCTTCAAGCTCGCGCCGATTTCGTAATAATGTTAAAGGGTCTCTTGTTGCTAAAAAACTAATGCGCTCTCTTGCCCAAACTCCCGCGAGAGAAATAGATACCTTTACCGACAATTGATTTAAAAAGAAACTATCCTTTCTAGGGTTATATCGGCCCGCAGTCTCATCACCTAGCACCAAAGCACCAACCACTTTGCTATCTACCACAACAGGTAAAACAGCTATAGAGCCTAATTTTTTCCTTAAGTCAGAAGGAATAATGCCTCTGAAACGATTCAACTCAGTATTCACTAATATCGGTTCATGAATGCTCTGAGTGGCCCGCAAAAAATCGACCATTGATACAGGCAATAAAATTTCCTTATCTTCGTCAACCTCTCGCAAAGTTTCTATTAAATGTTCATTCGATGGCGACTCAGTTAACACAAGCCATGCATGATCTATCCCAAACTTTTCCTTCACCAAAGACACCAAGGTCAAAAAAAACTCAGAACAGCGAGTAATATTCATAATGGCAACTTCTATATCAAATAGGTTGCGTGCAATTACTTCATTCTTTCGAGCCGTAGCAATCAACTCATCAACTGAGGGCATTAAAACTTTCTCCAGTTTCATATTTAAAGCCACGCTATAAACCGGCCTTAATAAAAATATTATCACTTATCTTTGTAGTGTAGATGATTTCTATCAATCATCACGTAACATTGAGCAATAAATCTTAGGCCGTAAAAACAACCTTAAGTGCTTATTTATCAACTATAAAAAATAATAAAATAAGCAATAATTGGTTTAGATGATACTTATTTAAAATAAATCACGAATAGTCTTGACGGTCATCACTTTGGTCAGTACTATGCGCTCCACATTGATTGAGGCGACAAACTAAACCTTAATGAATAACCAGTTTTGATGCGGGGTGGAGCAGTCTGGTAGCTCGTCGGGCTCATAACCCGAAGGCCGTAGGTTCGAATCCTGCCCCCGCTACCAAATTAAAAGACTTATCAGTTTACTGATAAGTCTTTTTTTTGTTTAAAATTTGAGGCCTGCTTCATTTCTCAGGTAGGGCAATCACATCAACACCAAGTCTTCTGAAATCAACATAAAAAAAATTTTCAAAGGTCTCTTTATAAAGCCCCCTCTCAATAGTTTGATCAATTGAAAGGCACTCCTAAGCAATAGACTTATTAACCAACCCTTTGCAAACTACGACCCTGTACAGGCATTTTGGTTATAGTGCCTACAGCAAAAAAATTCTTAAACTTCATGCAGGCGTTTCCGGTTTGTTTTAGCTTCAAGGACCGATGTAGCAAAGGTTTAGGTATATCAAAAGCGGAAACGGAAACGGAAACGGAAACGGAAACGGAAACGGAAACGGAAACGGATTTTGACTGGCGTCATATATAGAAAAAAGTCGCAGTTCGAATTACCCCCACCCTTACGACAATAAACCGGTTACATTTACACGATTGTTAACATGCTAGTGCAAAATTGAGAACACATTATAGGGTAGCTTTCGTACCGAGCATGAGACGGTTATGTGCTTGTCACTTCACGCCTCAATTCTGCCGTATGTTTTTGAATAAGGTCGAAGTTTCTTTGCTTACCTCTTTTTCTCTCGAAAACGAGAGACTTCGCTCTTATACCGCTTTACTGTCAAAGCTAAGAGGGGAGCCAGATACCCCTTCTGCTTTTAAGGTGATGTGAAACTGTCATAGTCCCAATTAACATCATTCTCAGGAAAGTTAGTAAATGTAAAAATATTAACACGTAAATCATAAATAAGAGCTAAAGCAACAAAACCTCCAACTTCACAGCTACTGAAATTTGGACTTCTAAAAATTGTTTCCATGATTATCCCTTGGCTTGAAATTTTAACTTAACTCAACAATTTATAGACTCCAATAACGTCTTCAGGGGCTTCAATTCTTATTCGAACGGTTTTACCCATAACGTCAGTGATAGCCTGTTTTATTTCGATGGTTTCGCCATGGGAGTCTTGGAAGGTCAATACAATTTCATTGTTGTGCAGAATTGGCTTTCTAGCGATTACTAATCCTTTGTACATAATTAAAGTCCTTTTAATTGAGTTGAGAGGACAGGGTAAGTCAAAAAATAGAACCGAAACCAGTCCTAAAAAATAGTGACTGATTAACATAACAAGGTAGTATGATGCGCTTAACATAAGATTACATAATGTTACGCTGTGTAATCGAGCGAAGTCGGGGGGCATTACCTTAATTGATATGTTGGCCCTCGATTTATAACTAAAAATAAAAAGGAATAAGTTATGAGTGGAATAAAAAAAATTATATTGTTTGTGATATTAAACTTATGCGTAATGTCACTGCCTGTCAAAGCGGTAGTTATAGGTGAAAAGGACTGGATGGCAGTGCAGCCAACAAACAGTCTCAGTTGGGGTAATTTTAACGAAATTTTCGATACCACGACAGGGCAATGCGATGTAAGTGATTGTAAATTAGTGAGCCAATTTGGGGAAGAAGTCGATTTTACGGGTTATACATGGGCTTCGAATTATGATGTTAATGAAATGTGGAAGAACTATACAGGTCTAGCTGGACTAACCTCTCTAACTACCGAAGGCATTGTCAGTGTTCCCAATACGAATATTGCGGCTGAACTTATACACGCTCTGGGTGGTTCCACTGAATCCTCTGGAGATGCTTCTTTCCTTTATGGTCTAACTCGTGAGTCTGTAGCAGGAACGAGCGACAGAGCTTATCAATTTAGCATCACGGATTATGGTCAGAGTATTCCAGATATCTTTCATGATGATAGCTTTAGCCTTATCTCTCAATGTAATTTTTGCACTGGGTCAGAACTTGGTGGATGGTTCTATAAAACAATAGAAGTATCGGAGCCTTCTACCCTATTATTATACCTTGTCACGTTAATAGGGTTGAGCACAATCAGAAACAGAACCCATAACAGTTAATAAGTAAGTGGTATCAGCTCGACTGATTACTTGTTAAACCCAATTTGTCATTCGAGCCTGATGCACTCTTTAACTTTCGCTGATGAACGCCTGCACAGGGTTTGTGCTCGCAGCCACAACCTTTTTCAGCTGAGCAATTTTTGCAATCACTCATATTGCGTTCTCCCAACAAATTCTTTGTATAAAAATCATCTATTGCTAATTGTTGGTGCCGCTAGCAAGCAGCTTCAGGCGACCTCCAAACACTCCGTGCAGTGGAGTAAAGAGATGGTTGAAAATCCCGCTGTAATAATTAAAACTTCAGAGACTCAAAGGGAATTTCCTTTGTCCGATGGAGAAATAGTATTGACATACAAAGTCAGTATGAGCTTATATTTGAATTGGCGCTTGGAAATGTTGACAATATTGCTGGCCTCCCTTTAAAAAAATGCAGGGAAAATTAGGTGATCACGTTCAGCATAAAGTGGATACCTTGAGAACTGAGTTCTTTAGTGGCGCATAATCAGGCAACCTAAGATGCCCAACCCTAGATAATGCACAGATATAACAGTAAATTATTATCACTTAACTGATTCAAATTTATTGTAAAAATAGCCAATAAGCCAGAGTAAAAGGTTATGTGTGGTCGACTAGATATTCAAACAACAAAAATATCTATTCCTGTATCTGAGATTATAGGGATTGAATTCACGCC
>CAJWBJ010000140.1 GCA_913020495.1 uncultured Oleiphilus sp. | reverse complement strand
ACCAATACTTAATGCTAATGAAAACATAATTCTCTCTCTCTATTATCTTACGAAAAATATTAGCCCTTAATAAAATGTCCGACGCTCGTAGCATTCTTATTTTTTATCACTTTATTAAAAGTACAAATATTAAGATCGGACACCCCGACCCCGAAGAACAATAAAACATACTTTTATTTAACTTTCAATCACTATAAAGTTATTAACCACAAATTAGATCTTGAATAGTACTCATTAAAATACAAATCTCTTGTCTATAAGACTTTTCTCAGGCCACATTTTTTTCACCCTGCATTAGTAAACGCTAATATCTAATAGTAACCACTTGCAAGCTATTAATTATTTCCCTCCTCTTTTGAATCATAAACCTTGTGCCTTTTCTCCTTTCTGGAGATTTTCTCGCTCTATTTCTCTAGTTGTTCTTCCCTTCTTACAATAAAGTGATGTACTATCGGTTTGATCAAATTCAATGGATGATATAGAAATATTGCTAAGGTATCGCTTTAGAAATGTTTCACTCAAATTAGGCATTATAAAGATATGAAGTTTACGCAAGAACACCTCCCAGAAAAAATGGCTATAGGAAAATTGCCGTCTCAATCACCTTTGCCGGAAGCAAACTGGGTTCTGGTTTTTGGTTCTGTAAAACGCTTTAAAGAGCGAGGGTTTGCAAAAACGCTGCAAAAACGTTACCCCTCAGCCCAAATCATTGGCTGCACAACCTCTGGTGAAATTACAGACGGCGGTGTTCATGATGAAAGCGTACATATCACAGCAATGCTTTGGGAGCGCAGCACCCTTAAATTTATAGTCAAACCTATTAATAGTATGGCCCAGTCTCATGCCTTAGGTGCTCTCGTTGCATCAGATCTTATTCAAGATGATCTAAAAGGTGTCTTTGTATTAAGTGATGGTTTGAATGTAAATGGTTCGGAGCTTGTAGAAGGAATTCAAGAGGTTCTGCCAAACATTCCTATCACGGGTGGTTTAGCAGGTGACAATGCTAACTTTTCTCAAACATACCTGCTCAATAATGATCAAGTTAATGACAGAGTTGTTATTGCCGTTGGTATTTATGGTGAAAATGCCGTTGTAACAAGTGGTGCTCTAGGCGGCTGGAAACCTTATGGTCCGCCACGTAAAATTACTCGATCAGTAAAAAATATTGTCTACGAACTGGATAACAAGCCCGCACTGCCTTTATACAAAATGTATATCGGCTACTATGCCAATGCACTACCAGCATCAGGACTAAACTTCCCCTTTGCCATCATGTCTGAAGATAAAAGTATTACAGTTATTCGTACTCTTTTAGCTGTTGATGAAAAGGATAATAGCCTGACATTTGCCGGTAATGTTAATCAGGGCTCAACTGTACGCTTCCTCAAATCAGATCATGATATGTTGGTCAACGGTGCAAGTGATGCTGCTCGTCAGATTCTTGATAAAGACATTAACCTTAACGATAAAGCCCTTGCTATATGCGTTAGCTGTGTTGGGCGAAAACTCGTTATGGAAGAGCAGGTCTCTGATGAAGTATTTGCTGTACAACGATTACTTGGCGTGCAAACAGGGGTAACTGGTTTTTATTCTAACGGTGAAATTTGTTCCGGCGAAGATGATGGTCACAGCTTATTGCACAACCAAACAATGACTATCGCTTATTTAAGCGAGCATATGAACTAGAATTTTAATTTTTCAGAAAACTTGAAGGGCAGGATCAATATTATTGATTCTGCCCTTCTTCGTTATAAGCGCTTAATCAGCCAATTCTCGGGCCGCAGCCAATAAGGCTAAACGAGCAATAACTCCATAAGCATAAAACCGGTTTGGCTCTGCATCAGGAACATCTAATTTATCAGGTGTATTACATGGTTGTACAAATGCTAATGGCTCGAAATGCATTCCAGGTGCATTGAGGTTTTCATTAACACCTCGACCTGTATGTACTCTATAAAAACCGCCCACCACAAAGTGGTCCATCATATAAACAACAGGTTCGGCCACGGCCGAATCATCCCCTATCGTTTCAAATGTATAAACACCTTCTTGAACTAAGACATTATCAACCACTAAACCTTCTTTTGCTGAAGACATTTTAGTCCGTTGTTTGCGATTTAAACTTGCAATTTCATCGGCATGTTTCACCATCATAATACCCATTCCATAGGTGCCAGAATCAGCCTTAACAACAACAAATGGTTCTTTATCAATGCCATATTCGTCATATTTACTCTGAATCGAACTCAGCATGTTTTCAACATTCTTGGCCAAACACTCACCGCCATTACGTTCCATAAAATTCACCTCTCCACACTGCAAAGAAAGCGGAGAAATAAGCCAAGGATCTATTTTAATTTGTTGAGCGAGTTCTTTAGCCACATCATGATAATGTGTAAAATGATCCGATTTTTTACGATCTGACCAGCCTGCTGATAAAGGAGGAATGAGCTGCTGTTCTAAGCCTTCGAGAATCTCAGGACGCCCGCCAGACAAATCATTGTTTAGTAAGACTAAACATGGAGAGAAGTCGCCTAGTGAAACCCTGTCTCCATCGCGTATTACCGGCTCTAATTTACACGTTTTTCCTGACGGCAACTCAACGTCCAAAGGCTCCGTTATGTCATCGCGTAAACTGCCGATCCTTGCTTCAAGACCTGCTTGTTCAAAAACCTGCCGCAAGGTTTCTATACTTTCTAAGTAAAATAAATTTCGAGTATGATTCTCAGCAATAATTAAAGCTCGACGTGCTCGTGGGCAAGCTCGCTCAATCCCTGCTTGCACAGCGTGGATACATAAAGGCATAAAGGCAGGATTAAGATTATTAAATCCGGCAGGAAATAAATTTGTATCCACTGGCGCCAGTTTAAATCCTGCGTTACGTAAATCTACAGAAGCATAGAATGGCGCAGGCGTTAGTAACCACTGCTCTCTAAACCAAGCCTCTACTTCGGTCTGATGTGTTAGCAAATGCTCTTCTAACTGCAAGATAGGGCCGTTTAAGGCCGTCGTTAAATGTGGAACACCAGAAATCATAATATTGTTAACCTTAATCAACAGCTGAAATAACTGCATTGTAAACAGGGATAAAACTTAAAATCCAATCAAAATAACTAAGCCTCTATCTTTAGCTCTCATTGTCTTATGTTACAACAAGAACAAGCAAGAACTAAGTTTTATCAAGTTGTGACTAGCCTGTTGGCGAAAAATGGTATATCTTCTTATTGTGATATTTTTATCGATTATTTTTGATTTATAGGGATTATTGTTAGCGTGAGTGATAAGAAAACTGAATTTTCAGGTCTAAAGGTCATGGTGATTGACGATAGTAAGACTATCCGTCGGACAGCAGAGAGCCTATTAAAAAAAGCTGGCTGTGAAGTTCTCATTGCTGAAAATGGTTTTGAAGCTCTCCCTGTCATCAGTGCCAATCATCCAGACATCATCTTTATCGATATTATGATGCCCCGCTTAGATGGCTACCAAACTTGTTCTCTCATTAAAAATAATGCTGTTTTTAAAAACACTCCAGTAATCATGTTATCAAGCAAGGATGGTCTTTTTGACCGCGCTAAAGGACGAGTTGTTGGTGCTGAGCAATATCTTACAAAACCATTTTCTCGAGATGACCTTCTCAATGCAATCCGCACTCACCTGCTGAACAAATAAAACCAAGGACGATTAACGGATGGCTCTAATTCTTATCGCTGATGATTCACCAACAGAAATTTATGTACTTAAAAAGATCTTGGAAAAACATGAGCACCAAATAATCACAGCTGAAGATGGTGAACAGGCAGTTGAAGTTACTCATAAAGAAAAGCCTGATCTAATTCTAATGGATGTTGTGATGCCAAAGCTTAATGGCTTTCAAGCAACACGTCGGTTAAGTAAAGACCCCGCGACACAACACATCCCTATCATCATTGTTTCTTCTAAGAATCAAGAAACAGATAAGTTATGGGGAATGAGACAAGGTGCCAAAGGCTATATTGGTAAACCTGTCACAGAAGAACAACTTATTTCAGAAATTAATATATTGCTAGAGGCTGTAGCATGAGTGCCGTTAGCTCACCGAGTGAAATGCTTGCTCTACTTCAGGATATCCAACAACGTAGCCAACAAAGTGCTGCAGCATTATCTCAACAAGACAATTTACATGGTACTTGGACTGCTATTGGTTTTCGTATCGCAGAAGAACATTTCCTTGTTCCTTTAAGTGAAACACGAGAAGTATTTACTGTCCCATCACAAATCACTACTGTACCGAAGTCACAACCTTGGGTTTATGGTATCGCTAATTTACGTGGTGAATTATTACCCCTATTTGACCTTAAATATTTTTTATACGGCATACCAACAAAAGTAAATAAACGTAGTCGTATCGTTGTAAACAACCACCCAGAACTATATTCAGGACTGCTTTTGGATGAAGTGTTTGGTTTAAAACATTTTCAAGAAGAACCTGAGTACCATGAAGACCTATCTGATAGCGATATCTCAGCTTATATAACAGGTAGCATCGCTCAAAAGGATATGCATTGGAATGTATTTAGTTTTAATAAGCTTGCTACTGACTTCCGTTTTTTAAATGCTGCCGCGTAATATTTTGATTTTAGGAAAATCACTATGAACTCAACAAGTAAACTTTTTTTCTCATCTTTGGCTTCAAAAAATAATTTACCTATTTTATTTTTTACCGTCATATTTTCTCTCGTGACCATTGCTGGTATCGGATTACTTGCAACGGGTCAATTTGAGCTAGTGTGGAGTGACCCCCTTGTTTTCTCTGGAGGAATAGCTGCCAGTTTTATTATTACAATTATCTTGGCAATGAGGTTAGCTTATGCACCTCTTGCAACACTCAACAATTCACTAGAGACGATGGAAGTTCAAAACCGCCATAATCAGGATGCAATTTTACAATTACTTGATGAAATGGGTGATCTTGCCGATGGAGATCTTACCGTAACAGCGACCGTTACTGAGGATATTACCGGAGCGATTGCTGACTCGGTCAACTATACCATTGACGCCTTACGTGACTTGGTTGAAAACATTAACTCGACAACCGTTCATGTATCCTCTGCAGCGCAAGAAACACAAGCAACAGCGATACATTTAACCGATGCCAGTGAACATCAAACTCAACAGATTACAGAGGTAAGTACTGCCATCAGTGAAATGGCGGGATCGATTGAACAAGTATCCCAAAATGCTAGCCAATCATCTGACGTTGCCCAGCAGTCTGTACAGCTTGCTTCTCAAGGCTCCGATGCCGTAAAAAATGCCATCACAGGTATGGATACCATCCGAGAACATATCCAGGAAACTTCAAAACGTATTAAACGATTGGGAGAAAGTTCTCAAGAAATCGGGGATATCGTTGAATTGATCAATGATATCGCGGAGCAAACAAACATCCTATCCCTAAATGCTGCTATTCAAGCAACCATGGCCGGTGAGGCGGGGCGAGGCTTTGCCGTTGTTGCCGATGAGGTACAACGACTAGCTGAACGTTCTAGTAACGCAACAAAGCAGATTGATGCTCTGGTAAGAACCATTCAAAGTGACACCAATGAAGCGATCAGCTCAATGGAGAAAAGTACTTCAGGGGTAGTATTAGGGGCTCAACTATCTCAAGATGCAGGTACCGCACTTGAGCAAATTGAGGCCGTATCTCATCAATTAGCCGACTTAATCAATAACATCTCTGATGCGGCAAAACAACAAGCTCAGGCAGCGATTGGTACATCTGATAGCATGAACGTTATCCAAGAAATTGCCATGCAAACATCTACGGGTACAAATGAAAGTGCGGCTTCTATCGGGCGATTGTTAGATTTAACAGATGAGCTACGTAAATCTATTTCTGGCTTTACTTTACCATCATAAAGAACAGGTATTTAAAGATGTTTCTTTTCATTCTTAATAGCTTCTTTACTGTTCTGGAGTAATACATGGCACGGACAACCAGCGGCAACTATGATGCACTTGCCTGGGTACAGGATGAAGTTCAACAGTCTCTTGCAGATGCTCTACAAGCGCTTACTCGTTATGTGGATGAGTCTGAAGATAGCCCATCACTAGAGTCTTGTATTATGCAGCTCCACCAAGTGAGTGGAACAGTCGAAATGTTAAACCTCACTGGTGCGCACTTATTAGCACAAGAGATGTTAACTTCGGCGATCACGCTTCGTGATCAACAAAATAATCATCAAGCAGAAATTCAAGACAATCTGTTAAAAGGATTATTACTATTACCTAATTATTTGCAATTGATTGGTATAGATCTACAAGACCATCCTTTACGTCTAATCACAACTATTAATGAATTACGCCTTAGTCGAGGCGATGATGAAATTAAGCCAAGTAGCCTATTTAAACCTACTCTATCGATACATCTTCCTAGCTTTATTGCACCAAATGCAACTAAACCTAGTATTAATATTTCACTTAAAAAAGTGAGCCATATTTTTCAAATTTCATTACTCGAGTGGTTTAAAAGTGACAATCAAATAGCACTTCGTAGAATAGGTGATATTTTCCATTACTTACGACTTTCTAGCACAGAAGAGCGTTCAGTCATTCTTTGGTGGTCAGCTGAAGGTGTCATTGAGGCATTACTAGATGAGGGGCTTGTTAATAATTCTGAAATCAAACTCAAAATAGGTCAACTTAATCAGCCTATAAAAGTGTTCACTCACGATAATGAGGTGCAACTTCAAGCCGCCTTCCCAACAAAATTAGTACAAGAATTATTATTCCTCGTCGCTCAGAGCAAGAGTAGTGGCAAACATTCTTTCTTATTGAAAAATACATTTGCAATAGACTTTTTCGACACTGCTCAACATCAAAGAATCTATAACTTTAGTGGCAGTGCACTAAAAGATGCTCATACTGAGTTGCTCAGTCAGTTACAAGAAGTAAAAGAATATGTTGATCAATATGATCGTCATGCTGAGAACTCCTTAGACTCGATCCAGCAGCTTCCTGCACAATTAACAAGCATCGCTAATACCTTAGAGATTTTAGCGGAGAAAGCTTCTGCAGAATTACTGCAAGAACAAGCAGAAAGCTTTATTTTCCTTACTAAACAACACGAATCACCTGATAACGAGCGAATGATGTCGCTTGCCAATGATTTGATTCAAATCGAGACTCAGCTACAGAAAAATTCTAATCTTGACTCAAGTCAATCTATTGAAAATAATCAACTTCAGAATACAGTGATTGCAGAGTGCCAAAACGATCTGAACAACATAAAAGAATCTTTAAGCGTTCTATCCAGTAATTCAGGTAATTCATCTAGTATTTTGACAGATGCTGCAAGTCAATTAGAGCGTATCGCTGGCACGTTAGTGATGGTTAACCAAAACCAAGTTGCTAGCCTATTTGAAAATACTGCACGCCAAATAACTCAACTACTTGAAGATAACGCGACTATTTCTGAACAAGAATTAAACTGGTTTGCTGATACTATCGCTTTCGCCGACCTATACATGGATAATATTCGTCAGGGAGGCACACAACAAACTCAATTACTCGTTGATGGTCAAAGTACACTTCTAAACTTTAATCAACTTGCACCTTTAGATACTGTTGATATTGTGCTCGATGAAGATGACTTGACGATACAAGAGTTAATGTCTGCCAACGAGGTAAACGTAAATATTCAGACAGAAACAGGTGTTGAGAAATATATTAATCAGCAAGCTCAACAAGCAGTCGAAATTCCACAAGAAACAAGTGTTGATCGCTATATAAATAACCTAATAGAATCAACTGTCGAAGCAGAAACAGGTGTTGAGAAATATATTAATCAACAAGCTCAACAAGCAGCCGAAATCCCACAAGAAACAAGTGTTGATCGCTATATAAACAACCTAATAGAATCAACTGTCGAAGCAGAAACAGGTGTTGAGAAATATATTAATCAGCAAGCTCAACAAGCAGTCGAAATTCCACAAGAGACAAGTGTTGATCGCTATATAAATAACCTAACAGAGTCGACTGCAGCAGAAAGTTTAGAAAGCATGGCTTCTTTTGCTGATGATATTGATCCTGAAATTGCAGAAATATTTATTGAAGAAGCAAATGAGGTCTTAGCTGAACTAGAACATCTTATTCCTAACTGGGAATTACAGCATGACACTGACACTTTAGAAGTAATCCGTCGCCATTTCCATACACTTAAAGGTAGTGGAAATATGGCTGGGGCAACAATTATTGGTGAGTTATCATGGGCTGTTGAAAACCTTTTGAATAAAAGCATTGATGGGTTTGCGCCGCTTTCAGCAGAAACTGATCGACTCGTATCAGAAAGCTATCAACTTCTTCCTAAGTTATTATCTGCCTTTATGCATGGCGATCTTACTAAATCAGAACAGATCGATTCGCTCATAAATACTGCAAATGCACTACTAGAAACAGAAACAGAAACAGAAACAGAAACAGAAACAGAAACAGAAACAGAAACAGAAACAGAAACAGAAACAGA
>CAJWBJ010000139.1 GCA_913020495.1 uncultured Oleiphilus sp. | reverse complement strand
TGGAAGGTCATTTCACCGAAGTTTCAAAAGCTGGACAGGACAAACACCCGGGGACTTTAGGGGGAAAAATTGTAAATGAAAGTAAGTGTTGTTTCCGCACTCACCTATTCCAGCATCCCCTGACTTACCAGATTTGTTTAAAAAAGTAAAATTAGTTCAAAAGCACTTAAATTATTGATTGTTAAAAGTGGCATTTTCTGACTACACTAAAGTAAACAATAACGGAGACATATTTATGTTCATTCAACACCTATTCGGTCTTTTTTCCCACCCTCATAAAGAGTGGGTCGCCATAAAAGATGAAAATTATAGTTTACGTCGTACCTATATTGCTCATGTAGCTTTAATGGCATTAATTCCCGCCGTTTCTTTATATATAGGAATGACCCAGGTTGGTTTAAGTATCACTGGGGATAAGTTCATGATATTAGCATCGGAACGCGCTTTTCCCTTATCGTTTGCTTATTATTTAGCCTTACTGGCGGCTGTTGGTTTTATGGCGTATATCACGTTCTGGATGGAAAAAACCTTTGGCGCGGAAGCTAATTTTGAACGCTGCTTAACATTTATTAGTTTTACGGCATCCCCCATGTTTTTTGTCGGGTTAGTAGGTTTATTCCCTGTCATCTGGTTGAATGTAATACTCGTATTAGCCGCTGTTTGTTATAGTCTTTATCTCTTATTTATTGGGGTTCCCCTATTTATGGATATTCCCGAAGAAAGAGGTTTTATCTTCTCATCTTCAATACTTACTGCAGGACTTTGTTCCTTGGTAGGTGTCATGGCAGCGACTATTATTATTTGGGGGTCTGGAATTATTCCACAGCTTGCTATGTAAACCCTTGGACACATCTACAAAATGCCCCTTTAATTTTATGGGGCAATATTTGCAGGCAAAGTTACCGGAGAGTCTTTTTTATTCTTACTGAAATCAAACTAATTTCTCAATGGCCTGTAAAAAGACCTTTTCCACTTCATCAGTAAAACCTTGAGCATCGCATAAGTCAGAGCCTAGCATTATCTCACGAAAAGTCGGCCTTAAAGCACTAAGCTTTTCGGTGTTTTCTGCTAGTTGCCGGGCTTTTTTGATATAACTTTCCAAATCGTCGGCAACAAATTCACTTAAGCCTGAATGCTTCAATATACTGGCACTTACTCGTGATGCATGATGATCACCTAAAAACGTTAAGGTAGGAACGCCCATCCAAAGGGCTTCACAGGTTGTTGTTGTCCCATTATAGGGGAAGGTATCCAGCGCTAAGTCAACCTCATCATACAGCTTTAAATGCGCCTCCTGACTTTCAATTCTGTCTATTAACATTAATCTATTTGAAGTAATTCCTTGCGCCTTAAAAAGCTTAAGTAGTCGCTGCTTAACCTCAATAAATTCAAACTCTTTCGACTTAATCAATAAACGTGAATTGGGAACGGAATGCAATATCGCTGACCATGCCTCTATTACCTGATTATTCACCTTCCGTAGATTATTAAAACTGCCGAAAGTAAAGTAGTCTTTTTTCTGAGAAGGTAAAACCGGACTAATAGCTATATTCTTGTTCCCGCGATAACACAAAAAGCCATTTGGCAATCGTATTAACTGTTCAGAGCAATGAGAAACTTGGGACTCTGGGTCCGTTACCGAATCAACAAGTCTATACTGTATCGCAGTCAAACCCGTAGTGTTAGGGTAACCAAGCCAAGTCATTTGGATAGACGCTGGGCGATGTGTAAAGACCCCTAAACGATTACCTTTTGTATGGCCACTCAAGTCAACCAAAATATCAATGCCATCTTTGTATATCAGGTCTGCCGCCTGCTGATCATTTAGCTTGCTTAAGGAACGCCAATAATCAGCTTTCTCTTTAAACCTCAAGGTCGTCTCATCAATAGTCGTATTAGCATAATAACAATATACTTCAAACTTCGAACGGTCATGGCAATCAAGTAAAGGTTCAAAGAAATACGCAACCGAATGAGTATTAAAATCCGGTGAGACATAACCGACTTTAATCTGCCTTTTTGTAGGCTTCGAGGAACTATAATTTTTTTGCTTATTTGGATGATTTGACTGGTAATACGCATCCCAATCCTGATGCGCTTCCAAGACCTCAGTTTGCTCAATGTCAATTAAATAATTGAGATGCAGTAGCCGGTTTGAAAATGCGGGAAAAGTACCGCATTGGATGGCTTTTTTATATGCTTGATCTGCTTCAGATAACTTACCAATATCATGATAAATAAACGCTAGATTATTGTAGGCATAACCATTTTCGGGACCAAGTTCAATTGCCTTTTGAAAACTTTCGGTGGCCTTGGCAAGCTGCCCCATCTGTTTCAAAACAAGACCTAGGTCATTATATATTTTAGAAGCATTCGGGCTCAGCTGAATTGCTTTTCTTAATCTTTTTTCAGCTCGATCGTACTGCCCTAATCGACTAGCAATAATGCCCAGAATATAATTTGCATCGGCATGTTTTTTATCTTGTCTTAGTATTTGTATTAAGACGCTTTCTGCTTGTTTGAACTCGCCCGCCTCAAACAATTTCACTCCATCAATGAGAAGTTGATATATTTCTGGCGACATTGTTTTAGCAGGTTTAGTTGTTTTCTGTTTTTTCATATTAAGTATTAAAGTGTAGTAAAAATCAGTGGTTTATCTTAAGGCACTTCCCTTTTTCCTTCTACTTAAACTTCATTTTTTTGTTTTTTTGCCTCTATTCACACATATGCTTAACGGTCCCACTTTCTAATGCAAATTTATTGGCGTAATCTAAGAAATTGATACTGACAAAACGACTATAAACCCCACTACTTCAAGCACAGCATGCGCACATATTTCAAAAGGTATAAGTGAATTAAGCTGTTAAATTATCAGGAATCCAGAACTCAAATGATAGATTGTAATCAGTGCGGAAAATGTTGCATCAAATATAGTAATGGCAGCCTCTCTGCGTCACCTCACGAAATAGAAACATGGGACCTCTACAATCCTGAGATTTATCGGTACGTAAATAAAGGGGAAATCTGGATGGACCCTGAAACAGGCAAACAACTGACCATATGCCCATGGTTAAGAAAAGCGCCTAATCAAAACAAGTACACCTGCGATATTTATTATGATCGCCCTGATGACTGCAGACATTACCCTACCTCTATTAATGAAATGATCAGGGATGAATGCGAAATGATAGAGATAAAAGATGTGACCAACCAGAAACAAGCACAAAAAATCCTCGATAAGCTTATGGCGGATAGTCGTCCACCGCTAGAAAAAGGGCATTGAGTTCCATCAGTCACTCGTTTGACTCTATTCGCTTATTCACCTATTTTTAATAGGCTCGGCTTTATGTTTTGAGTAGTGGTGAAGCTCTACGTCCATGGTCTATCCTATAGATAAGTATTACATATAGTGTCTTGGTATTTTGTACCCAAATGGCACTGAGCGAGATAGAGTGAATAATAAGAAAATTGAGTTATTACATCCTGTTATTCCTAAAATGGGGTTTGATTTAAAAACATTCATAGACTTGGCGTGTCAGTTAGCAAATCAGTTAATGATCAAGCATCAGGTAGCGATTATTCATCGTCGAGTAAATAGTCATCACGTTTTTAGGGAAATTTCCGAAACCAAGCCTCCGATACTAGTACTAGTTGATACCGATAGTCATAGCCATGACGGTGCCATTATGGAGCGCCTGAATCACCCTGATATCGTTCATCATTTACCCTACATGTCACCAGAACAAACTGGCCGCATGAATAGAGTGGTTGACTATAGGAGTGACTTTTACTCTTTAGGAGTTGTACTTTACGAGTTAGTAAGTGGCCAGCTACCTTTTGCTGAAAAAGACGCGATATCTTTGGTTCATAGCCATATTGCAAAAAGACCTCCGTTTCTAGCAAGCATTAATTCACGAATTCCAGACATGTTGGCCAGGATCATTGACAGACTCTTGAATAAGTCTGCCGATGAACGTTACAAAGCAGCGTATGGCTTACTTAGAGATCTCGAAAAGTGTCGCGACTTTATTATAGAAAATAAACCGCTCTCCAATTTTGAATTGGGTCAAGAAGACCATTTTGAAATACTCCGAATACCGGATAAATTATACGGACGCAAACCCGAACTTGAGAGCCTAAAAAAATTATATCTTCACTGTTGCCTAGGAGATAAACAGGTTTTACTGCTAGCAGGGCTTGGTGGTACAGGAAAAACAGCTTTAGTTGATGCCTTTACCAATCAACATTTAGAGTACTCACCTACTTTTATTCGTGGGAAGTTTGATCAGTTATCAAGAGGCATTGCATATAGTGCGATTGGGAATGCTTTTCAGGGGCAAGTGAGAAAACTACTTTCACTCGGTGACCAAGAACTTGAAGCATGGCGAACCAAGCTCAGTCATTATTTGGGCAAGGATGGCCGCTTAATTACCGATATCATTCCAGATCTTGCGCTTATCATTGGTGAACAACCACTTGCTAAACAGCTACAACCCGAAGAAGCCAAATTTTATTTCATTAAAGTGTTTAGCCGATTTGTAGAAGCGTTTGCGGGTGAATCACATCCCATGATTATGTTTCTAGATGACCTTCAATGGGCGGATATCGCTTCACTTGAATTACTGGAACATCTGGTAAACGATGAAAATATTAAGCATTTCCTACTCATTTGCGCCTATCGTGATGACGAAATTCAGGCGCATCAGTATTCGAATACTTTTTTTCTAAACCTGAAAAAATCCACAATTGAAGTATCTCACCTAACAGTGGAAGCACTTGAATGTCGCCATATTAACCAAATGATCTGTGATTGTTTGGATTGTGATACAAACGAGGCGGAGGGCTTAGCTAAGCTTGTAACGGAAAAAACACTTGGAAATGCCTTCTTCGTAGGGCGGTTTTTAACGTCACTTTATGACGAAAAACTACTCCTCTGGAATTCTGAAAATAGAAGTTGGTCTTGGGACGTGGAACAAATTCATTCACAGAACGTAACAAACAATGTGGTTGAATTGATGACAAGTAGAATTCATCGATTCGGCTCAAACACAAAAAGAATGATGCAGCTCGCAGCCATGTTGGGTAATCAATTTGACTCAAACTTGCTTTGTATTATTTCAGACAATAATAAAATAGAGGTACTGAGTTCGATTCAACCCGCCATAAACGGAGGCTTATTTATAACAATGCCTGAAGGGTTTCGTTTTATGCATGACCGGGTTCAAGAAGCCGCATATCTTACGATACCCTCAGACATGCGAGCAAAAATGCACTTGGATATCGCTAGACTTTTGCTCTCAAAGTTAGGCGCTAAGGCACAACAAGAAATGCTGTTCGATATTGCGAGTCATTATATTCGCGCTGTTGATTTACTCGATAGTGGAGAAGAGCGTCTTTTGGTTTCGAATTATCTACTTAAGGCTTCAGAAAAAGCAATTCACTCAGCTGCATGGGAAGCCGCATTACCCTATACGCAACGCGCAATTGACAAGCTATTGCCTGAAAATACCTGGCACAGACATTTTGACCTGAGTTGGCATTTATATAAAAACCGAGCTATTTGTGAATACGCCACAGGCTTATCTGAAGCGGCTGAGCAAACAGTTCTTACAAGCCTGACTTATGCGAAAACTGAAAAACAACATGTAGAGATGCATACCTTATATTCACGTATTTTATTTCAAATGAACCGTCATGAAGAAGGCATTGAAAACTCTTGCAAGGGTTTAGCTAAGCTGGGCGTCATTGTCCCCAAAGATATTAACAAACTTAGTGTTCTTTTTGAACTTTCGAAGTTTCGCCTCGCGTTAAAAAGACGAAAGCCAGCCGACTTAATGGAAATTAATGAATTAGAAGACGAACATCTACTGAATATCTGCCGTGTTCTTTACGACTCTGTTGAATCCAGCTACATGGTTGCTCCCGAAACCATGGCCTACTTTAGTCTACTAATGGCAAATATTTGTATAAAGCATGGCCACTCAATTTATGCGCCATTTGCCTATGCGATGCTTGCTTCCGTGCTGGCGGGAGTAACAAAGGAGTATCGCCTAGCGGATGACTTTTCAAAAATGACCATTGAGCTCAACAAAAAGTTTCCCGATAAAGCCGTGCGTGGGCGAATACACATGATGATGTCTGTCTTCACCTGGCATTGGATGAACCCGATAGAAAAACATTTGCCCATGGTTGAAATTGCATCTCAATGTAGCAGTGAAACAGGCAGTATGCATTGGGCTTATTACTCGATTGTATTTGGTCGGCCGCAAAGTATTTTATTTAATCCCGATACATTGCAAACTGTCATTAAAAAAAACGAACAGGTCCACACGTTTTTAAGTTCGCATAATGATCGCGAGGTATTGCTTCAACAAACCCATTTACTGAACTTTTGTTATTGGCTTACAGGTGAAACTGAGTTCCCTCCTCATGTTAACGAATTTGATGAGGCAGCATATTCTGATGAAATGGAACAGGCGGGCAATGGACTCATTCGAGCATATTTCCACTTTTATGAAATGTATCGCGCCTTTTTGTTAAATGATTATAGTCTCGCAATGCACCATGGCGACAAGGCAATCGTTCTTGTCGGGGATACGATTGGCAACCTTATTATTGCACCCATTATTTTTATGTATTCACTTACGGTGCTTAAGTGTTCCAGACAAAATACGTCCACCACCAAGCCTCTTTTTAATTTGCGTTATCATCAAGCACGCCGAGCCTTGAAAAAAATTGCTCGACACAATCCTGCCGAATTTGAGTCTCTGGAGTTGCTTTGTCAAGCAGAAGAAAACGGGCAAAAGATAACGCAAAAAACCATAAAACAATATGATAAAGCCATTCGAGTTGCAGAATCCAAGGGCTATTACTTTATATCTGCACTGGCAAACGAACTTGCCGCCGGGTTTTATCAATCAAATAACATGAGTCCTATTTCCTCAATCTATTCTCACAAAGCAATTGAACTCTACAGTCAGTGGGGGGCAAAATCTAAAGTAGTGCAACTGAGAGAACGTTTTTCTGAACTGTCGAGATCAAATATTGAATGGGAGAGTACGGGCAAGGAAATTGCTCATGTGAGTGCGCCTTCACTTGACCTGAGCGCCATCATTGATGCTTCACAGATTCTGTCAAAAGAGATCGAGATAGATCAAGTACTCGATAAGTTAATGAACATTGTCATCGCGATTGCAGGCGCTGATCAAGGGTACCTAATTCTAGAAGAAGATGGTCATTTGAATGTGCTGATCTCTGCGAATGGTGAAGGTGAAGTCATCACAAATAAGCAGGCTATGCCTATCACGCAATGCAATAAGGTAGCAGAAGGAATAGTGCGTTATGTTTACAGAAGCGCAAAAGCAATACTATTGGATAATGCTGTAAAAGAAGGACGTTTTAAGGACGACCCTCATATTATTGTTAATGAGATCAGGTCGATCATCTGCTTGCCATTATTGAGACAAGAACGCGTGATTGGAGTGCTATATCTTGAAAACCAATTGTTAGAAAATGCATTTACAGAAAGCCATTTAACGATTCTGGGAGCCTTGCTTGCTCAAGCTTCAATATCCTTAGAGAATGCAGAATTGTTTGAGCAAAGAAAACAGAACCTTCAAGAACTTAAACTTCTTTCACTTGCGGCAAAACAATCTCCTAATGACATCGTGATAACAGATGAAAGAGGTCTAATTGAGTACGTTAACGCGTCCTATCTAAGTCGATCAGGCGTTACCGAAAAAGAGATTCTTGGTAAGGTGTACCCCGACACCCAATTAAAGACTTTGGAAAAAGAAGAGCACGACCCCTTGAGGGAGGCTATTGATAAAGGAAAAGCCTGGCGTGGTGAGCGGCTAGTATGTAATCAAGTGGGAGAAAAATGCTGGGAGCAAGTAAGCATTTCACCGATTATGGGGAATGACAAAACCATTACTAACATTCTAATCATCAAGGAAGATATCACTAAAAGGAAAAAACAAGAAGCTCAAATCACATACCAAGCTAAGTACGATACATTAACAAACTTACCAAATAGATTGCTGGCAACAGATCGTCTTAATCAAGCCATCATTGGGGCAAAAAGAAATAACACAAAAACGGCGCTACTGTTTATCGACCTCGATGACTTTAAAAAAATAAACGATACCCAAGGCCATGAAATGGGGGATATGTTATTACAATCCGCAGCGAATCGACTCAAAAAATGTGTTCGTGGACATGATACGGTGGCTCGGCAAGGTGGCGATGAGTTTATTGTCGTGCTTGAAGATATCCAAGACCCGATAGATGTCGAAGCCATAACTGAAAAAATTATTACTGAGTTTCAAACACCTTTTGACCTTCAGGGCATCAGCATGATAGTAACCGCAAGTATTGGCGTTGCGATTTACCCTGAAGACGGTGAAAACGCCACGATGCTGTTAAGACATGCCGATGCAGCGATGTACCGAGCTAAGGAAGGGGGACGTAATACCTCTCAGTTCTTTGATGCCTCAATAAATCAGGCGGCTATTAGAAGGCTAGATCTTGAACGACATATGCATCTCGCATTAGATAACAATGAGTTTTC